>CAZWRT010000049.1:0-21291 GCA_964636375.1 uncultured Lachnobacterium sp.
GCACGGCGGTGTGAGAGGTCGGGGATTTTTTTTCAAATCCCCTCCTACTCGATTGGGATTTGTGGGAGCTGCGATTGCAATCGTCCCAGTGGAGGTATATACATGGATTTACATGAAGAATGCGGTGTTTTTGGAGTCATCAGCTTTGTAACTGCAGATGTGGCCGGGATTGCATATTACGGTTTGTATGCATTGCAGCACAGGGGGCAGGAGAGCTGTGGCATTAAGGAAGCCTCAAACCGAAAATTTAGCATTCCTAAATAAGGAAAAATGTGCTATGATAAAAAACACTATGAAAAGTTTGTCGCAGCATACATACATGAGGAGGACACACCAATGGACTTTCGACCGTGCATTGACATTCACAACGGCAGAGTCAAGCAGATCGTGGGAGGCAGCCTGAGGGATGCCGGTGACGGGGCGCGGGAGAACTTTGTCTCCGAGCAGGATGCCGCGTTTTATGCGCGCCTTTACCGCGGGCAGGGGCTGAAAGAAGGACATGTCATCCTCCTGAACGCGAGGGACAGCGAGTATTACGAGGCGACAAAACAGCAGGCTCTTCTCGCTCTGCGCGAGTATCCGGGCGGCCTGCAGGCAGGCGGGGGAATTACCGCGGAGAATGCGGCGGAATTTCTGGAGGCGGGAGCGTCGGCCGTCATTGTCACCTCCTATGTGTTCCGGGGGGGACAAATCCATTACGGCAATCTGCGGAAGCTTTTTTCTGAGGTCGGGCGGGAGCATCTGGTCCTGGATCTCTCGTGCAGGCGGAAAGAGCCGGGGGGGAGCTATTATATTGTGACGGACCGCTGGCAGAGCTTTACCGAAGAGTGTATAAACGGGGAGCTGATGGACGAGCTTGGCAGTTACTGCAGGGAATTTCTGGTTCATGCGGTGGACGTGGAGGGGAAAGCGGACGGTATCGAGCGGGATCTCGTCGCACAGCTGGGCAGCTGGGGAAAAATTCCGGTCACTTACGCGGGCGGCATACACAGCTTTGCGGATCTGGATGAGATTTATGAGCTGGGAAAAGGAAGGCTTAATCTGACCATAGGCAGCGCGCTGGATCTGTTTGGCGGGCCGATGCCTTACCGTGAGGTACTCGACTATATAAAGGAGAAAACACGATGAGCAAATACTCGAAACAGGACATTTTGAGGATTGTGGAGCAGGAGGATGTGGAGTTTATCCGGCTGCAGTTCACGGATATTTTCGGGACGTTAAAGAACGTGGCGATCACCTCCAGCCAGCTTGAGAAGGCGCTGAATAACCAGTGTATGTTCGACGGCTCCTCCATCGAGGGCTTTGTGCGGATCGAGGAGTCGGACATGTTTCTCTACCCGGACTTAGACACGTTTGTGATCTTCCCGTGGAGGCCGCAGCAGGGGAAGGTGGCGCGGATTATCTGCGATGTCTACAATGCGGACGGTACGCCCTTTGCGGGGGATTCGCGCTATGCTTTAAGGCGTCAGATCGAGGAAGCGTATAAGATGGGGTACCGTTTTTTTGTGGGGCCGGAGTGTGAATTTTTTCTGTTCCATCAGGATGAGAACGGACAGCCCACCACCATCAGCCATGAGAAAGCGGGATACTTTGATTTGGGACCGGTGGATCTGGGCGAGAACGCCAGGAGAGACATGGTTCTCACATTGGAGGAGATGGGATTTGAGATAGAGAGGTCCCATCACGAGATCGCGCCCGCCCAGCATGAGATAGATTTCAGGTACGATGAGGCGATGGCAGCCGCGGACAATATTGTGACCTTCAAGCTGGCCGTCCGCACGATTGCCAAGAGGCATGGAATGTTTGCCAGCTTCATGCCCAAGCCCCGGCAGGATGAGAACGGTTCCGGCATGCACATCAATATGTCTCTTTTTCAGGGAGGGAGGAATATTTTTGATGACCCCGAGGGAGAGCTGGGACTGAGCGGGGAGGCTTACTGCTTTATCGGCGGGATCATGAAACACGCGAAGGGGCTCGCCCTGATCACGAATCCGCTGGTGAATTCTTACAAGCGGTTTGTGCCTGGATATGAGGCGCCGATGCACATTGCCTGGTCTACGACGAACCGCAGCCCGCTCGTGCGCATTCCGATTACGCGGGGCGAGGGGACGCGTGTGGAACTGAGAAGTCCTGACCCTGCGGCAAACCCCTATCTTGCGCTTGCGGCCTGCCTTGCTGCGGGACTGGACGGAATCCGAAACCACATTCAGCCTCCGGCAAGAGTGCAGGACAATATGTTCGAGATGTCTGAGGAGGACCGGAGAAGTAAGGGGATCGAATTCATCCCCCAGGATCTGCATGAGGCGGTGGAGGAGTTCAAGCGGGATGCGCTGATCCGGGAAGCTCTTGGGGAGCATATTTCCGGAAAATACATAGAGGCGAAGGAACGGGAGTGGATGAATTACCGCTCGCGGGTAACACCGTGGGAGATCGAAGAATATCTTTATAAGATATGATATGCGATGGTAGGACAAGAAAACTATGAGCAGCATTGTTGTCGCATTTCCTAAAATAGAAGTGGCGCAGAAGATTCGGAAGATACTGACGCAGAGCGGATACGACGTCCAGACGGTGTGCACGACCGGCGCGCAGGCACTGGCCGGAATCGGAGGGCTTGAGGAGGGAATTGTCGTCTGCGGCGCACGATTTATTGATATGATGTACACGGAGTTGTACGAGTATCTTCCGGAAGGTTTTCAGATGCTTTTGATCGCGTCGGCGGATCATATCATCGAACGCGATGTGGAGAATCTGGTCTGCCTGTCGATGCCGATGAAAGTGCATGAGCTTTTGCAGACGCTCAAGATGATGGAGGCGGAGTATATCCGGCGCAGGAAGCGCATGCGCGGGCATTACTCCGAGGAGGATGCCGCCGTCATCGGACAGGCGAAGGCACTTTTGATGGAGCGCAACAACCTTACGGAGGAGGAGGCACACCGCTATATCCAGAAACGAAGCATGGACAGCGGTACCGGGCTTGTGGAGGTGTCTCAAATGATTTTGAGTCTGTGGAGTAACTGACATACATAGAAAGAGAGGAAAAACAATGTTTCAGATCAACGACAATTACCAAAAATTACCTGGCAGCTATCTGTTCAGCACGATCGGCAAAAAGGTGAAGGCCTTTCAGGAGGCAAATCCGGATAAAAAGGTGATCCGCCTTGGGATTGGGGATGTGACCCAGCCGCTGGCACCTGCCATCATCGAGGCAATGCACAAAGCGGTGGACGAGATGGGACAGGCCGAGACCTTCCGGGGCTACGCGCCGGATCTGGGCTACGAATTTCTGCGCCATGCGATCGTGGAGAACGATTACCGGGCGAGAGGCTGTGAGATTGCAGAGGATGAGGTATTTATCTCGGACGGCGCTAAGAGCGATTCCGGCAACATACAGGAGATTTTTTCCGTGAACAACCGCATTGCGGTCTGTGATCCGGTGTACCCCGTCTATGTGGACTCGAATGTAATGGCGGGCAGGACAGGAACCTACGATAAGGAAAAAGAGACCTGGAGCAATGTGATCTATATGCCATGCACGGCAGAGAACGGTTTTGTGCCGGAATTTCCGAAAGAGACGCCGGATATGATCTATCTGTGCCTGCCGAACAACCCGACCGGAACTACGCTGACTAAGAGCCAGCTGCAGGAATGGGTGGATTATGCAAACCGCGTGGGTGCCGTCATCATCTACGACGCGGCCTACGAGGCCTACATCAGCGAGAGCGATGTGGCGCACTCGATTTACGAGTGTGAGGGTGCCAGGACCTGCGCGATCGAGCTGAGAAGCTTCTCGAAAAATGCGGGCTTTACCGGTGTGCGCCTCGGCTTTACCGTTGTTCCGAAGGATTTGAAGTGCAATGATGTTTCGCTGAATGCCATGTGGGCGCGCCGCCACGGGACGAAGTTCAACGGCGCTCCCTATATTGTGCAGCGGGCCGGCGAGGCGGTGTACTCGGCTGCGGGCAAGGCGCAGCTGAAGGAGCAGGTCGCCTATTATATGAACAACGCGAAGACGATCAAGGAGGGGCTCGCGGCACGCTATGAGGTGTATGGAGGTGTGAACGCCCCGTACATCTGGCTGAAGACTCCGGATGGCATGACCTCGTGGGAATTTTTTGATTACCTGCTGGAAAAGGCGAACGTCGTGGGCACGCCGGGTTCCGGCTTCGGCCCCAGCGGAGAGGGGTATTTCCGCCTGACGGCATTCGGAAACTACGAAAATACGGTGGAGGCTGTAAGAAGGGTGGTCAGTCTTGCCGACTGATATCCCGGGAATCAGTACCTGATAAATTTTTTTAAAAAATTAAAAAAAGGGGTTAAGATTTTCCAATGTTTTGCCGACACAAATGATAGTAGGTAGAATATAGCAATATAGAACTGTTCAGAGCCGGGCAGATTTTCATAAAAGACGCGCTGTATGTTCGCATTCAGGGCGTATTTATGAGATTTGATTTGGCGTATGCCATGCCTTGGACATGCGGAGCGTTTTCAGGACCGGCTCTGAACTGTCATCGAATGTCAAGGAGGATTAGAGAATGAGTGTGAGCGCAACAGGAAATGTAAATGCAGCGAAGGAAAACTACGCAGCCTATGCGGCGGCAGCACCTGCGCAGGAGAGCGCAGCAGTAGACACCACGGGCAAGACCGAGTCCAAGGAGTCCGAGGAGGGCAAAGTATCCGGCGTCGTTTATGAGAAGACGGAGAAATCTGCGGACACATCCAAAAAAGCAACCTATTCCGTTAATAAGATGAGTTCGGAGGAGAGGGCGTCACTGGTACAGAAATTAAAAGCTGATCAGGCGAATCGTCAGAGCCAGCTCCAGAGCATGGTTCAGAAGATGTTCTCCCAGCAGGCGACCACCTTTGCCAATGCCAACGATATGTGGAAGTTCCTGGCAAAGGGAAATTATACCGTGGATGCCCAGACTAAGCTGCAGGCGCAGCAGGATATCTCCGAGGACGGCTATTACGGAGTAAAGCAGACCTCTGAGCGCCTGTTTGATTTTGCGAGCGCATTGGCCGGCGATGATGTGGATAAGATGAAGGAGATGCAGGCGGCGATGGAGAAGGGATTCAAGCTCGCCACGAAAGCATGGGGCAGGGATCTTCCTGATATCAGCAAGCAGACCCTTGAGGCGGCGAACAAGAAGTTTGAGGAGTACTATGCCTCCAAAAAGAAAGAGGCAGAGTCCACCGTTGTTGAATAAAATGAGCAGATCACATGAAAAACCGCTGCGCGGTGTGATCTGCGCAGGAGATACCCCCCTTCGGGGGTACCTCAAACTTCATAAAATCTTAATCGATTAACCGGTTGGAAATTAAGGATAAAACCGTTACAATGGATACATGATTAATCATGTGCACGGTGTAACGGTTTTTTGTGTGCCAATTTTCCGGAGGATATGTTATGTACAATATTTTGGTGTGTGACGATGAAAAGGATATTGTGTCTGCGCTTGAAATTTATTTGAGGAGCGACGGATACCGGGTGTTTCCTGCGTACAACGGGCAGGAGGCACTGGAGATCATGGAGCGGGAGGACATTCATCTGGTGCTCATGGACATTATGATGCCTAAGATGGACGGAATCCAGACCATGGTCAAAATTCGGGAGAGGTCCAATGTTCCGGTCATTCTGCTGACGGCCAAGAGCGAGGACATGGACAAGGTGCTGGGTCTGACGGTGGGAGCGGACGATTATATCACGAAACCGTTCAACCCGGTGGAGCTGCAAGCGAGAGTGAAGTCACAGCTCCGGCGATACATGCTCCTGGGGGGAGGGCTGGCGGAGCGTCCCAAGCTCTCGGTTGGAGGCATCGAGATGGATGACAAATCCAAGGAGGTGACGCTGGACGGCGAGATTGTCAACCTGACCCGGACGGAGTATGACATTTTGAAACTGCTTATGGAACATCCCGGGGAAGTATTCTCGCCCAATCAGATCTACGAGAAGGTCTGGGACGACAATCCTTACGGTACGGAGAACACTGTGGCGGTACATATACGTCATTTGAGAGAAAAGCTGGAGTATAACCCCGCCGAGCCGCGCTTTTTGAAAGTGGTTTGGGGCCGGGGATATAAGATCGAGGAGGAGACATGAAGAAGCTGAAAGGAAATATCTGGGTCAAATTTGCCGCACTGATTCTGGCGGTCATCTTTGGGAGTGTAGCTGCCTTCTGCGGGTTGGCGACGCTGTTGTTCGGTGTGGATACGGAACTTCGTGAATCCGAGTCTTATATGGAACAGCAAATGGATGAAAGCCTGCTTGAGACTTATGGGGCGGTGTTGTTGAATAATCTGACCATTAATGAGGACGGAACGATTGGCGGGATGGACGCGCTTGAAGGAGGCAATATCCGCTATGCACTGATATGCAAAGAGCTTGCGGAGGATGGACAGGAGCTTGCGGCGAACCGCATATACACGAACGATTCGTCGGTAGATGAGGATACCTGTCTGGTGACTCTGGCATCTGACTGGCATTACAGCTACGATGCAAACAGTTTTCTCGACGCTTTGACGGGGGCACGGAACTATTATGAGTTCTCTGCTCTTTTTTCGGAAGAGACTGGAAATTACAGGGAGGACGAGGCTGGAAAGGAGGGGGCGAAAACATACAAGCGCTATGTGGTTTACCTGTCGGTGGGCAGGCTTTGGAACAAGACAAAAGGTCAGGAGCTGCCGAAGGCACAGACCCTGCAGTGCGGGCTGCGGGACTATACCGTCGATGCGGCGCGCCTGGCAGCACGGATTGGTGATTTCAGGCGGACCAGCGGCTGGTGGCTGGCGGCGTCAGGAATCCTTTTTCTTATTTGCTTTGTATTCCTGATGAGCGCATCGGGGTGCAGGCCGGAGGATGCGGATGTTCATCTGCGCCAGATCGACCGGATTCCCTTTGGGATCTATTTCGGCGTTTGGTGCATTTTGGAGTGGGCGCTATTGGCGATGCCCGTGGTTATTGCGGTTGACGGGATCGGATATGGTTCGATCAGCGTGGGTCTTTCTTTGGGGCTGATGGTGCTTTTTCCGGTGCTGGGACTTCTCGCCGCTCTGCTCTTAAGCATGAGTGTTGTCGTCCGCATCAAGGCGAAAAAATTCTGGCGGTACACGATTCTTTACTATATTATTAAGCCGCTGCTTGAGCTGGGGCGGATGGCGAAAAATGAGCTGCCGCTCGTGGCCAAGGGGCTGGTGCTCCTTTCGGTCTTATCGCTGACGGAGTTATGGGTTCTGGGGGAATTCAGGTTTTATGAAGAAGCTCTGTTTTTTTTATTTATTCTGTATAAGATGGTAGAGTTCCCGGTCTTTATCTACATTTTATGCCAGATGAGCACCCTCAAAAAAGGCGGTGTGCGGATCGCTGGGGGGGATTACAGCGATCCCATAGACACAAGGCGTATGTTTGGAGAGTTCAGACGTCACGGCGAAAATTTAAACAGTGTGAGCAGCGGAATCTCGCTGGCGGTGGAGGAGCGGATGAAGAGCGAGCGTTTTCGGACGGAGCTGATTACCAACGTGTCCCATGACATCAAGACGCCGCTGACCTCTATCATCAACTATGTGGATCTGATGAAGAAGGAGGAGATTACGGACGAGACACTCTTAGAATACATGGGCGTGCTGGACCGGCAGTCCGCCCGCCTGAAAAAGCTGATTGAGGATCTGATGGAGGCATCCAAGGCGTCCACCGGCAATCTTCCGGTGAACCTCGAGGTATGTGATGCTGCCGTCATGCTGAGCCAGGTGGTAGGAGAGTTTGAGGACCGGGCGAAAGCGAATGCGCTGGAGCTTATCGTGACGAAGCCGGAGACGCCGGCCTATATTATGGCGGACGGGCGGCATCTGTGGCGGATACTGGACAATCTGATGAGCAATGTCTGCAAGTACACCATGCCGGGCACACGGGTGTACATTGATCTGGAGGTCTTTCACGGCATGGTGATTATGACCTTTAGGAATATTTCGGTGAGCCAGCTCAACATCAGCAGTGAGGAGCTGATGGAGCGCTTTGTCCGCGGGGACAGCTCGCGCAACACGGAGGGGAGCGGGCTCGGTCTTTCGATCGCGCAGAGCCTTGCCTCGCTGATGAACGGAAATATGGCGATACAGATTGACGGGGATCTGTTTAAGGCGATCGTATCTTTTGAAGAAATCAAAAACTAAATGAATAGACCTTTGCTTTTTTGCCTAATATTGCTATAATGAAACGTAGAATTGTGGGAGCTGCTTGCGGCGGAGCAATTCGCAGTATCTAATGTAATGCCGTACGGGAAGGAAGGATAATGTTGTGAAAATCATTATAGCGGGAGACGGAAAGGTGGGCTTGACTCTGGCAGAAAAGCTCTCGGCGGAGGGGCACGACCTGACACTGATCGACTCCAATCAGCAGGTTTTGGATTCCAGCGTCGAGCGGTACGACGTGATGGCGGTTCAGGGCAACTGTGCGTCGATGCGGGTGTTAGAGCAGGCGGACATTAAGCAGGCGGATATCTTGATTGCAGCGACGAATGCGGACGAGGTCAACCTGCTGTGCTGCATGACTGCGCACGGACTCAATTCCCGGCTGCACACGATCGCGAGAATCCGCAATCCCGAGTACGGCCGGCAGATTTTTAATATGCGAAATGTCTATCAGCTCTCCCTCATGGTGAACCCGGAAAAGCAGGCGGCGCGGGAAATCGAGCGTCTGATCAAGTATCCCGGCTTTCTGCAGAGGGACACGTTCGCGCGAAGCCGCGTGGAGATCGTGGAGCTTCGAATCGACGAGGAGAGCAGACTGAAGGATGTGGCACTGAGTAATCTGGGCAGCGTTGTGAATTGTAAGGTGCTGATCTGCGTGGTGTGCAGGGGCGGGGAGGCTTTTGTTCCCGGCGGAGATTTCGTCCTGCAGGCGGGGGACCGGGTTTTTGTTACGGCGGACTCTGAGACACTGACGATTCTCCTGAAAAATCTTGGAGTGATTACAAAAAAAGCGAAGCGCGTCATTATCTGCGGCGGCGGAAGAATCGGTTATTATCTGGCGGAGCAGCTGGTAAAGAATGATGTGACCGTGCAGCTGATCGAGCGGGATGAAAACCGCTGCAAAGAGCTGGCAGGGCTTCTTGAAGGCGTGTACGTCATCCACGGGGACGCCAGCAGCCAGACACTTTTGGACAGCGAGGGAGTGGCGGACTGTGACGCGCTGGTCGCGATGACCGGCATGGATGAGATGAACATGATCATCTCGCTCTATGGGAAAAAGCGGGGAGTCGGCCAGGTGATCACGAAGGTGGGACACACGGACAACACCGGCATCTACGACAGCTTAAAGCTCGGCAGCCTGATCTGCCCCAAGGAGCTGAGCGCGAACAATATCATCCGCTATGTCCGCGCGCTGCAGAATTCGGAAGGGGCGGCGCTCACGGTGCACAACATTGCGGAGGGACAGGCGGAGGCGCTGGAATTTGTGGTGGATGAGAAGACGCTCCACATCGGTGAACCGCTGAAAAAAATCCGCATCCGCAAGGGCGTGCTGATCGCCTGTATCAGCCACGGAAGCCAGACGGAGATTCCGAGCGGCGATTCCACGTTCGGCGAGAGGGATTCTGTGATCGTCATCGCACATGGCGGGACGCGGCTGCTTCAGTTGAATGATATCTTTGAATAGGCGGGGGATGTTATGAATTATAAAATTATGGGCAAATTCATCTCCCGGTTACTCATGGTGGAGGCGGTCTTTATGCTGCCGCCGCTTCTGATCGGATTGTTTGACAGGGATACACGGGCAGTCTGGGGCTTTGGGGCCGGTATTGCAGCGGCGGCGGCAGTGTCGCTGCTCCTTCTGGTTTTATGCAGGAAAGCAGAAAAGCGTTTCTACGCGAGGGAGGGCTTGGCGTGCGTGGGCCTGAGCTGGATTGTGCTGAGTCTGATCGGGTGTCTGCCGTTTGTCATCTCCGGTGACATTCCGAATTATTTAGATGCACTGTTTGAGATCGTGAGCGGCTTTACGACAACCGGAGCCTCTATTTTGAGTGATGTGGAGGCACTGTCGCGCGCGGCGCTTTTCTGGCGCAGTTTCAGCCACTGGATTGGAGGAATGGGAGTGCTGGTGTTTCTTCTGGCGCTCTCGTCGAACGGCGAGCGGGGCAGCGGATTTACAATGCACCTTCTGCGCGCGGAGAGCCCGGGACCGAACGTGGGAAAGCTGGTGCCGAAAATGCGCACGACGGCGCGCATCCTGTATCTGATCTATCTGGTGATGACTGCGATCAACATTGTGTTTCTGCTGCTTGGCGGCATGTCCGTGTTTGAGTCGGTTTGTACGGCGTTCGGAACGGCGGGAACCGGCGGATTCGGAATTAAAAATGACAGTATGGCGGGCTACAGCCCATATATCCAGAATGTGTGCACGGTGTTCATGCTGCTTTTTGGAGTGAATTTCAGCTGTTACTACATGCTTTTGCTTAAGCATGTGAGAGAGGTGTTTCGGGACGAGGAGCTTCGCCTGTATCTCGGGATCGTGCTGGGGAGCATTGTGCTGATCACACTCAATCTCCGGGGGTTTTATGATACCGTCGGGGAGACGCTGCGCCATGCGGCATTTCAGGTTTCCAGCATCATCACGACTACGGGATATGCCACGACGGATTTCGACTTGTGGCCGGGATTCTCGAAAAGCATTCTTTTTGTGCTGATGTTTATGGGAGCCTGTGCGGGAAGTACCGGCGGAGGCTTGAAGGTGGGCCGGGCCATGCTCTTGATTAAAGGCTTGAACCGCAATATGCGCAGAATGCTGAATCCCCGCCGTGTGGAGGCTGTCCGGATGAACGGGACGCCGGTGGGCGAGAATGTACTTTCCAATACCGACACCTATCTGATTGCCTATGCGCTGATTCTGATTGTGAGTTTTCTGTGTGTGTCGCTGGACGGACTGTCGGTGACGACCAATATGTCCGCGGTGGTGAGCTGCTTTAACAATATCGGGCCGGGACTGGAGCTGGTGGGCCCGACCTGCAACTACTCAGTTTATTCCGGGTTCTCCAAAATCATCCTGATCCTTGATATGCTGGCGGGACGTCTGGAGATTTTCCCGATGCTGATCCTGGCTTCAAGGAGCACATGGAGACATCGGTAGACTGCAAAAGAATAGGTGTCCGATGCGGGCGGCGATTAGCCGCCCGTTTTGACGGACAATAAAAATTGTTGTGAGATTGCTGCAGGAAATGTTGCATACACAAAAAACTGTGGCGGAAAGAATTCAATATTTTGTGGATATGTCGAAACTTGTCCACTAGATGCTGTTGTTTTTTGTGGAAAGAAGGGGGAAACATTGTGGATAAAAAGAATCATTTGTTGATAAATAAAACCTATCTGTATCTGACGGAATTTTTTGCAGGAATGTCTGTGATGGCGGTGGAGCTCGGGGCGAGCCGGCTGCTGGCACCCTTTTTCAGCTCCTCTCAGATCGTGTGGACGATCATCATCGGAACGATCATGATCGCGATGGCGCTGGGAAATGTCTGGGGAGGACGGAGCGCGGACAGGAATCCGAATCCGGACCGCCTGTATCGCAGGATTTTGATTGCGGCCGTCTGGATCGCCGCGATCCCGGTGCTCGGAAAGTATATTATCGTGGGAATATCGGGACTTCTGATTATCACGATCAGCCATCAGTTCTTAATTATCGCCGCTTTTTTGAGCTGTATGATAATTTTTGTGTTTCCGCTGTTTCTGCTCGGTACGGTGACGCCGTCCCTCGCGAAATATGCGGTGGGCAATCTGAACGACAGCGGTAAAACCATCGGAACGCTGGGGGCGTTCAATACCATTGGCAGCATTATCGGAACCTTTGTGCCGACCTTTATTTCGATTCCTGCGGTGGGGACAAGCATTACCTTCCTGATTTTTGCGGGAATTCTTCTGGCGCTCGCGCTCATCTACTTTATTTCCGAGAAGAGGAATTTTTTTGGGTGCGGCATCGCGGTATTTGTTCTTATTTTATGCTGTATTTTCGGGCACTCCGCCAGCTTTGCATTCTGGGAGAGCGGGCTGGCCTACGAGGGGGAATCCGTGTACAATTATCTGCAGGTGAAGGACAGTGAGAGGAGCACGATATTGTCCACCAACGTGCTGTTCGGCGTGCAGTCCGTCGCCATGAAGAGTGATGATCTCACCGGAATGTACTATGATTATGCGCTGGCGGCGCCGCTGATGGCAGAACAGGCCGGGGACGTGCTGATTCTCGGCATGGGAACCGGAACCTATGCAGGGCAGTGCCTCCGGTATTTTGACCACATGAGGATTGAGGGTGTGGAGATCGACGAGAAGATTACAAAACTGGCGCATGAATATTTTGCCCTGCCGGAGGAAATTCCGGTGACAACCTACGACGGCCGGGCATTTCTGAGGGCGACGGATCAGACCTACGATGTGATCATGGTGGATGCCTATCAGGACATTACGATCCCGTTTCAGATGTCTACCGTGGAATTTTTTATGCAGGTGCAGAAACATCTGAATCCGGGAGGCGTGATGGTGGTCAACATGAATATGCACTCTGCGGACGGGGATTCTGCGGATATCAACACCTATCTCGCGGATACGATATCTGAGGTTTTTGAGTATGTGTACACGGTGGATGTGCCCGGCACAACGAACCGGGAGCTCTTTGCCTCCAACGGCAGAAATCCGCAGGAAGCGCTGCGGGCGCAGGCGGACAGACCTTCGGATGAAAATCTGCGCAGCCTGATGGCGCGTGTGGCGGACGGGCTAAATGAGCATCAGCCGCAGGGATATATTTTAACCGACGATCGCGCGCCGGTGGAGCTTTTGGGCATGCAGGTCATTGACAGCCTGATTGGTGAGGAGATCGGATACTACAAGGATATTTTTATGGAGCAGGGGCTTGAGGGACTTCTGAATTCACTGTAAGAGAGGGCGATGAAAATGGATGCTGCTGAAATCGAAGAGAAACTGAGGAAAAAGTTCCGCAAAACCATCTGGTGCAAATTTACGCGCGCAGTGCGCGAGTATGAGCTGGTGAAGGAGGGGGACAGGATTGCGGTCTGTATCTCCGGGGGGAAGGACTCCATGCTGATGGCAAAGCTCTTTCAGGAGCTGAAGCGGCACAATAAGTTTGACTTTTCCGTCGTCTTTCTGGTGATGGACCCGGGCTACAGCCCTGCCAACCGCAAGGCGATCGAGGACAACGCGGCACTCCTCTCTGTTCCGGTTGTGATCTTTGAGTCGGACATTTTTGAGTCGGTGGAGCATATCGAAAAAAATCCATGCTACCTCTGCGCCCGTATGCGCAGGGGACATCTGTACAGCAAGGCGAGAGAGCTCGGCTGCAACAAGATCGCATTGGGGCACCACTATGACGACGTGATCGAGACGATTCTTATGGGAATGCTCTACGGCGCACAGGTGCAGACGATGATGCCGAAACTGCACAGCACAAATTTTCCGGGGATGGAGCTGATCCGTCCGATGTATCTGATACGGGAGGAGGACATCGAGCACTGGCGCGATTACTGCGGGCTGCGTTTTCTTCAGTGCGCCTGCCGCTTTACGGAAAACTGCGCCGTCTGTGATGAGGATGGGCGGATGGAATCCAAGCGCATGGAAATCAAGCGTCTGATCCGCGAACTCCGCAAGGACAATCCGTTTGTCGAGGGGAATATTTTTAAGAGTGTGGAAAACGTGAATTTAAGCACGGTAATTGCATACAAACAGGATGGGGTGAGACACCATTTTCTGGATGAATATTGAGCGGGAAGTAGGCTTACTTGGTGATTGTCTTTTTCAGTGTCATGATTATGATGTTTAGCAACTCAAGAGAATACAGACTTTACTTTTTTATGATATAACACTTACAGAAAGGAGGCGATACCGTGTATGAGTGGGATTTTACCGTGCAGGAAATGCTCGACTGTATCGAGGTACAGGTAAAAAATGGTTGGCAGACGTGTTCATTGGAAAGTGTTGCCCGCCAAGTAGGCTATTCTAAATATTATTGTTCAAGACAGTTTCAGAAGATTTTGGGAATGACTTTCCGACAGTACGTTGCTGGTCGCTGTCTCTGTGCCGCAACTATTCGCATTCGGGATACAAAAGAGCCTATTACGCAAATAGCATTAGAGTTCGGCTATTCTTCCCAGGGTGCTCTGACGAGAGCATTCAAAGAGGCTTACGGATGTACACCGGCAGCCTATCGGAAAAATCCGATTCCTATCCCACTGTCCATACAGAAAGCGGTATTGACACCTTTACATTTTATTCAGAAAGGAGTGTTTGTAATGCAAGAAACAACAGTAACTGTCCCAACAGTTTGGGTTGAGTACATTCCGGAACATCATTTTATCGGATTGTATGATATCCACGCAAAAGGATATGTAGATTTTGAAAAACGTGAGGATTTTGACAAAATAGAAGGTGTTTTGGAGAGCATGATACCATTCCAGCACCCAGTTGTTTGGTCGCATCACGCTGGCTGGTTCTATGAAAACGGACAAAAGGGTTATTTCTATGGAACGGGTGTTTTCCCGGACTACACAGGTGAAATTCCTTATGGATTTATTCGCCGAAGTATTCCTGCCGGATTTTACTTGGTCTTTGGTCATCCGAAATATGATTATTATCGGGATAATGGTGAGGTCATGAAATGCGTGGAAGATATGGCATGGAATTTCGATCCCAGGACACTTGGGTATGCTTGGAATGAAGAAAGCTGCCAGGATTACCAACGTCATATGTGGAATGACCGTGGATATCAGGTGCTACGCCCTGTGGTGAAACTGTAAAATCTAGTTTACGATTTGCAGGCAGAAACGTTTTCACTGTCTGCTCGTTGATGCCAAACAAAATTGTGGTAATACCAAACAGCAGAGCCTTTAACAGCTCTGCTGTTTGAGATATGCGCTAAACGACTATTTGTGGGAGTGCTATTGGGTGAAGTCCTTGATTTGCAGGCAGAACTATTTTG
Source organism: uncultured Lachnobacterium sp. (assembly GCA_964636375.1). Taxonomy (GTDB): domain Bacteria; phylum Bacillota; class Clostridia; order Lachnospirales; family Lachnospiraceae; genus Roseburia. The sequence continues at coordinate 14,963 of CAZWRT010000049.1, forward strand.
ACAGCAAATCCACCGAACCGACTATGCTCAATTACTGTTGTGCCATTATGAGCAGCTATGATCTGCTTTACGATGAGAAGTCCTAAACCGTGGCGCTGCTCTGTCGTATTCGTATCACAGACCATATAATGCGGAGCCGTATTGAGCCGATCAATCTGCTCGTCAGACGCGCCGATCCCGTTATCCTCAACACGGATAATACAGTCGTTTTGTTCTATTGCCACGGAAACATAAATTGTGCAACCGTTTTCGTTATGATTGATACAGTTCTGTATGAGATTTGAAACTGCTCGTTTCAGCAAATCGCGATCCGCATTGATACGGCAGACAGAAAGTTTTTCCTCGGTTAGCCATTCAATCGGATATTTGTCGTCAATGTCGGTGTTGATAAAATCAACGGCTACCTGCCTGACAATAGCGACGGCATTTTCCTGTTTTACATTAACCGGCTGCATATTGTATTCCAGTTTAGAGGCAAGATTAAGGTCATTGATTAAATTCCGCATTCGCTCACTTTGCTTTACGATCACCGCCGCCATTTTGCGTTCATCCTCTGTCAGATGTTCTGAGCTTTGAAGCTGATCCGCATATCCCATCACCATTGAAAGCGGCGTCCTGATATCATGGGAAACACCGGCGATCCAGTTTGCCCTTGCGGTTTCCTTTCTCCTTAACTGATTTTTTTGAGATTGCAAGATCGCAGAAGTTTTATTGATATGAAAGGCAACCTCGGACAGCAATCCCTTTTCCTTGACATGAACGCTGTCGCCTGTTGACAAGGCTTGTATGCCGTTTGTAATCGGCTTAACAGACTTCCACACTTTTGCATTTGCGGTCACATAGATAGTGAAAATGGCCCCCAGATTGACGGCTATAACGCAAAGCACAATTTGCGGTGCATGGGCAATCAGACCGTAATCCCAACTGGGCCACATATGTTTCCAAAAACTATCTGGAGGATACCCGATTACAACAAGGCCGTTATCTGTTCCGGCCGGAAAGGTTGGATATCCGCTGATATATCCGCGAGTAAAATCCGTAATATCAGATACCGTGTACTCCATAGGAACGGTATCAGGAAGATCATCTGAATGCCACACTACTTTCAATGTGTCGTTATCAATCAGGATTGCCCAAGCGTCCTGTGAGCGGATTTTGGCGCTGACCTCCCCGGATAAAACATACCCATCGGCCGTAATTTGAATTGCCGCAGCGGTTTCTTCTGCCATTTTCCACGGGCTGGCGTTTGCTTTTTGTCCAGAAGCTATAATAGCGAGCAGTATAAGGTTCAAAGCGATTAGCAACACAGAGCTTAGTAATAATATACCGACAAATCGTCGGATCAGTTTGGGAACGCTTTTCATATCATTTGCCCTCCACGACCAGTTTGTATCCCAAACCCTTGATTGTAACCAGTGATACCGGCTGTGAGGGAGTTGCTTCGATCTTTTCTCTGATACGGCGTATGTGTGCCATTAGTGAATTTTCATAGCCAAAGGGATTATCGCCCCATGCGGCCTCACAGAGGGCGTCGATTGTGACGATCCGTCCTGCGTTGCGGTAAAGCGCAGCAAGCAAATCGTGTTCTTTCGCTGTCAGAGGGATATGTTCACCGTCTTTAATTACTTCGGCGCGGGTAAAGTCAATTTCGCTGTCGCGCAGCTTCACAAGTGGATTTTCCTCTTTATAGGTTCTGCGGAGGATCGCCGCTACACGAAACAGCAGTTCTTTCGGGAGAAACGGTTTGACAACATAATCATCTGCTCCGAGGCCAAAGCCTCTGAATTTATCATCGTCTTCTCCACGGGCGGTTAAAAATAAAACAGGATAATCGTCCTTTGATTTTAGCTGTTCCATTAAATCAAAACCGTTTCCGTCCGGGAGCATGACATCAAGAATAGCAAGCTCCGGTGCAGCTTCTTCGGTCAAAGAAAGAGCCTCACTCACATTTTTGGCGGTTACGATATTTTTATAGCCGTCACCCTTTAAGATGGATACGACCATATCCAAAAGCTCCTGCTCGTCATCGACGAGTAATATTCGCTTGTCTTTTAAATATTCAAAACCCATAAGGATACCTTCTTTTTTTTCTATTATAACATGGAAATGTGATTTTTTCTATTGTGCGATGAAAAGTAAGGTAAATGTAAGGTAGAGAGAATGTTGCCGTAAGGTTGGGTATGTAAAATGAGGACAGCAAATGAAAGGAGCAAATCAATATGAATATTATTGAAACTCAAAACCTAACAAAGTCCTACAGCGGCTTTACTGCGGTTTCTGGAATCAATCTTCATATTCCAAAAGGCACAGTTTACGGGTTCCTCGGCCCGAATGGAGCGGGCAAATCCACTACCATGAAAATGTTTCTCGGCCTGACAAAGCCGACAAGCGGCTCGTTTGTGATCGACGGCAAGAAGTATCCCCAAAACCGGGTTGAGATTTTGAAAGAAGTCGGTTCCTTTATTGAAGCCCCTGCTTTTTACGGAAATCTGACCGGCGAGGAAAACCTGGATATTGTCCGCAAGATTTTGGGCTTGCCGAAATCGTCTGTATCAGAAGCCCTTGAAATCGTCGGCTTGACACAGTTCAGAAAACGGCTGGCCAAAAAATATTCTCTTGGCATGAAACAGCGGTTAGGGCTTGCAAGCGCCCTGATCGGTAAACCGCCCATCCTGATCCTTGACGAGCCGACTAACGGCCTTGACCCCGTTGGTATCCATGAGATCAGAACGCTGATCCGTTCTTTACCACAGCAGTTTGATTGTACGGTATTGGTATCCTCCCATCTACTTTCCGAAATTGAACTGATGGCGGATAACATCGGCATTCTCAATCACGGGCGGCTGCTCTTTGAGGGAACTCTCGACACGCTGAAATACAACGCTGCTTCTCAGGGGTATCCGACAGATAATCTGGAAGATACATTCCTCGCGTTGATCGACGCCGACAACCGGCAGAGAGGTGGTATACGATGAGTTTTGCATTGGAATGTAAGAAAGTCAAAAGAACGGGTTTTATGCCTGCTTTTTTCGGCGGCGGTATTTTAGCTGCGGCGGTTCCTGTTTTGAATATGGCCTTCCGTTCAGAAATGTATGTCAGTATGAACGCCTCGCCCGTCAGTATTCTGCTCAGTGCAAATTGGCAGATGATGACAATGCTGAATGTTCTGCTTATTGTCGCCGGTGCCTGTATCATGTATAACACCGAGTATGCAGACAACGCCATTCAAAGAATGTGTACGCTGCCGACTAAGGAAAGCACCATGTTTTTCGGCAAAACTGCTGTGCTGATAACAGTAAGCATTCTGCTTTTGGTTATTGAGGCGGTTTCGATTTTCGGCTGCTCCGTGCATTGGTTTGAGCAAACCGCAGATTTGTATATGGAGATACTCAAAAACTTCGGGTTCTTTCTCCTGTTAATGCTTCCAGCTATTCTATTAGCCCTTTTGATAGCTTCGGTGTGCAAGAATATGTGGATTTCATTGGGAATTGGCGTTGTATGCGTATTCATGGCTACCATGATCCCGACAGGGAATTTCGTATTAACGCTGTTTCCGTTTGCGTTGTCATTCCAGATGTTATCCAATTATGCTGCCGATGTGATCCGAAATTATGCGATTGCCGGTGCGGTTGAAACTGTTGTAATCGCCTTGCTGGAAGTTATCGTTCTGAAAGTTAGGAGGTCGTTTGAATGAGTTTTTTATCCCTTGTTGGCGTTGAGTTCAAAAAAATACGCCGCTCAAAAATCTTTTTGATTTTAATTTTAGCCACCGTCATTCTTTGGATACCTTCCATTTTGAACTCTGACTTTAATTTCGATATGCAGGATATAGGCATATCCCCCGAAAACAACTACTTTATACAAGGGTTTATGGCTATGGCATGGTTTATATTTCCTGCCACTATGGTGGTCATAACTGTTTTACTAAATCAAACTGAAAGAAGCAATCACGGCATTTTGAAAATGCTTGCATTGCCTGTCAACACGGCGAAACTCTGCATGGCTAAATTAGTCGTGCTGGTATTATTCTCGGCCATTCAATTTTTGATGTCGATTGGAATGTACTATGTCAGTGCCGCGATTGCCGGATCCATGCAGGATTATAACTTTATACTGTCCCCGCTTTTCATTTTCAAAGAGATTGGCATGATGTGGGCGTCCGCTATTCCGATGTTGGCGTTTTTCTGGCTGCTGGCCGTATGTATCCAGACGCCGATTTTCTCAATCGGAATTGGTCTTGCGTCGATTGTACCGTCTGTTCTGATGATAAACACGAAAGCATGGTTTGCGTATCCGATGGCCTATCCGTTCTTTGTGATAACCTCGGAATATGGAAAATTGGCGACCAATCTTTCAACGGCAAAGACAGAGTTGATCCCGTGGCTTCCAGTAGCCGCTTTGATTACCGCAGTATGTTTGATGATTTCCTGTATCCGTTTCGGGCAGGCTGAAAGGAGATAAACTTATTATGAAAAACAAAATTTTAACCGCTATCTGTACCATTATGATGTTTATTCCGTGGACAATCCTGCCGCTCAGAAGCAACTTTCAATGGGCGCTGGATTATGCGCATATCATGATTCCATGTTACGCCGCTTTCATGATCCTCAGCGCGATATTTACGATCATTTCTTATGCGAAAGCAAAAGCGCAGAATACCCTCATGAAAGTTTGCCTTGTCGTAAACAGTGCATACGGTGTTTTCGCCCTTGCCGCTATCGCCATGATGATCGCACAAAAGTTTATGTAAGGAGGACGCACCTATGAAAATGGCAAAGAGAGTTGTTGCGGCATTACTATTACTCTGTGTTGTATTGGGACTGGCAGGATGTGGCTCAGAAAACCTAAAGGATAATATTCTTAACGGTTATGAACATTGGCTTGAATTTAACAGCAAGCACGCCCTCACAAAAGAAAGCAAATTGCAGGGCGAAAAAACAAAGGGTGAGGACGCCTATGTGGGCAGTTATGCCGCCGAGTATGAAAACTTTGATGGAGAGGAATACATCTATGGCGGTACAGGATTGGAGCGTGACGCGGGCAACGAGTTGACTGTCACTTACACGCTCAAAATCACCTCCGGCTCAGCTTCTATCATTTGGGATCATAGCGGCAGCCAATATACGCTCACCAATGCCGAGGGGAAAGATACTAAAGAAGTTACATTAGGCTCCGGAGATAATTACATTATACTAAAAGGCGAGGATTTCACTGGCAGTCTTGAATTGGAGGTCAAATGAGGCCACCCTATATCCGCACAGTCTTGATCCACTCCGTTTTGGGTATCAGCATTGTCCTGATCGGGATACTGCTGATACCCTTAGGGGTTTTAGCTCTGTTTATCGGTCTTATATGGACTATTGCCGATAGGATCATTCGCTTTTTAGAAGCGAAGATTAAAGTCTGAAAAGGAACTATAATGATGAAACGAATTTTAGTTGTATCTAAAAACATTATTGACAAAGAGCAATGCCATTCATATAATTAAACTGTGAGTTTAATTAAGGCGAGGAGGAACACATGGGCCGGAGAAAGAAAGAGCCGAGGAGCGTACATCGGGAAAGCATAGCGTTTGCGGCATCTGTATTGTTTATGGAAAAAGGAATTGCCGCAACTTCTATGGACGATATAGCGAAAGCCGCCGGATACAGCAAAGCAACCTTATATGTGTATTTTGAGAACAAAGAGGAGATAGTCGGTATTTTAGTATTGAATAGCATGAAAAAACTTTACGACTATATATCTTCCGCTTTGGCACAGCACGAAGCCACAAAAGCAAGATATGACCTTATCTGTCGAGGACTGGTACAATATCAAGAGGAATTTCCTTATTATTTTCGAATGGTGTTGGATAAAATCAACGTCGACTTTGAGAGCCATGACTATCTGCCGGAGGAAAAAGAAACTTATCAAACCGGGGAGGAAATAACTGAAAAGATAAAGCACTTCATAATATCCGGCATAGAAAAAGGAGATTTACGGGGTGATTTGAAAATTATGCCTGCCATATTCAACTTTTGGGGTATGCTTTCCGGAATCATTCAGCTTGCCGCAAACAAAGAAGAATACATTAAAAAGTCAATGGGTTTATCAAAAAAACAATTTCTGGAATATGGGTTTTCTCTTGTTTATCATTCGATTGCGGCTAAGGAGGATATATAATTATGAGCAGAAAAAATGTTTTTATCCCGAAAAGAATCCTTTTATATACGGCTCTCTGTCTTTTCCTTATCGGATTGATTTTTACAGCGACTTATCTGAAAAGTGTGGCAGATTATAAAAAAGCAGTAAAGTAAACAACTTTTAGCGGCGTAGACATTTCCAATATC
>CAZWRT010000050.1:0-19582 GCA_964636375.1 uncultured Lachnobacterium sp.
AAGTAAATTAGCGGATTCCGAATGTTTGCAGGATTGCGGGAATTGCGTAGCAATGGAGCAATTCGTAGGTATCATATGATTATAGAAACAGGAGCCCGCACATTGTGCGGGTTCTTATAATACAAGGCCAGCGGAGCAGGAGGTGCCCGGAAATGATAATTAAGCAGGTCAATCTGGAAACGGTGTGCGGGATCACAAGCGAGATACCGGACAATCCATACAATGAGGTGGCGTTTGCGGGCAAGTCCAACGTGGGCAAGTCTTCGCTGATCAACGCGCTCATGAACCGGAAGGCGCTTGCGCGCACCTCGGCACAGCCGGGGAAGACGCAGACCATCAATTTTTACAATGTCAATGACGAGGTGTATCTGGTGGATTTGCCGGGCTACGGTTACGCCAGCGCCGGGATAGAAATCCGCGAGAAGTGGGGGCGTATGATCGAGCATTATCTGCACAGCTCAAAGCGTTTGCGCGCAGTGTTTCTGCTGATCGATATCCGCCATGAGCCCTCGGAAAATGACCGCATGATGTATGAGTGGATGGTGGGTAACGGATATCCGCCGATCATCATCGCGACCAAATCGGACAAATTGAACCGCAGCCAGATTGCAAAGCACACGCAGGTGATAAGGGACACCCTTCAGGTGGAGCCGGGGACGGCTGTTATTCCGTTTTCTGCGGAGACAAAGCAGGGGCGAGAGGAGATCTGGGAGCTGATTGAATCGCTGGCAGAGCTGCAGGAGGCACTTGAGCTCCCGAAGCAGCAGGCCGTCGGGACGGAGCCGAAGCAGCAGTCTGCCGGAACAGAGCCGGAGGAGGCGCGCGGTGACCAGCCGCCCCGGGAGCGCAAGCCGCGCTGGAAAAACACAGATCGCCCGGTGGCGAAAAAGACGAAGAAAAAAGAGCAGCAGAAGAGAGAGAAAAAGAAGAAGGCTAAGTAGTAATATAGATTGAATATATAATTTAAGAAGGCAAGCATAAAGTATGAAGAATAAATATGTACTGGTAATCGGGATGCTCTGTGTGATTCTGGCGGTCAGCATGGGGCTTACGACGCTCTATGTGACGCACGGCAGAGAGGAAAATGTTCAGCAGGAATTTACAGTCGTGACTTCCTTTTATCCGATTTATATTGCGACACTCAATGTTGCAAAGGATATTCCGGGAGTGAAGGTCGAGAATCTCAGCGAGCCGCAGACTGGATGCCTTCACGATTTTCAGCTTACGCCGGAGGATATGAGGCGCCTGAGCGCGGCGGATGTGTTTGTGGTCAACGGGGGCGGGATTGAGAGCTTTCTGGAGGAGGTGGCTTCTTCCTATTCCGGCCTGAATATTATTCAGGCGTGTGAACCGATTGAATTGTTGAGCGACGGGGAGGAGAGCAACGCACATGTGTGGATGAGTCTCGCCAGATACCGCGAGATGGTGCAATATATCGCGCTGGAGCTCTCAGCTGCGGATCGCGCGCATGAGAGTGCTTATCAGAAGAATGCAGATGCCTACGATGCACGGATAGAGGAGCTTGAAAAGCGCAGGGAGGCGCTTGCTGGTACGGCGAGGGGGACGAATGTGATCCTCTTTCACGAAGCGCTCGATTATGTGGCAGAGGATTACGGAATGCAGGTTCGCCTTGTCATGGATCTGGATGAGGAGCGGCAGATCAGTGCGGGGGAGATCGCGGACGTAGTGGCGGCAGTGCAGCAGGGGCGTGCATCCCTCATTCTCGCGGAGGAACGGTATGGCAGGGCGCTGGCGGAGCTGGTGCAAAAGGAGACGGACGTCGCGGTGCTCTATCTCGACCCGCTGACGAGGGGCAGCTATGACCCGGACAGTTATTTGAGCGGAATGGAGCACAATATTGAGCTGCTGCAACAGTATTTTGATACAAGGGTCAAAAGCTAGAAATCGTTCCGTTTTATCAACCGTAGAAAGGAAAGTCCATGCGAAAAATTATGAACCCTTGCGGGTTTCACTGTATTAAGGTGAATCATCTCGGCGTGAAATTCAACGAGCAGGTAGTTCTGTCCGACGTGAATCTGCATATTCACTGCGGTTCACTGAACGCGGTCATCGGTAAGAACGGCGCGGGAAAGTCCACGCTGGTGCGCGCCATGTTAAACGATATCCCGCATACCGGCGAGATTGAGTTCCGCGACACGAAGGAAGGAAACATGCACAGGTTAAAGATCGGCTATGTACCTCAGTCTGTCAACATCGAGAACAATACGCCGATCAGTGTTTACGACCTGCTGGCGAGCTACGAATCCCGCTATCCGGCGTTTCTGCCGAAGAACCGCAGAGTGTATCAGAAGGTTAAGGAGGCGCTGCGCGTTTTTGAGGTGGAGGATCTTATCGACCGGCAGGTATGCAAGCTTTCCGGAGGACAGCTGCAGCGGGTGCTTTTGTCCCTCGCGATCATGGATGAACCGAACCTTCTTCTTTTGGATGAGCCGGTATCCGGAATTGATCAGAACGGGATGGAGCTTTTTTTCCGGACGATGGACTATCTGAAAAAGCACTATGACCTTGCGATCATTCTGATTTCGCATGACCTGGATTATGTGGAGAAATACGCGGACCATGTCGTGCTCTTAGACCAGACTGTGCTGCGGCAGGGGACTGCGCGGGAGGTATACGCGAGCCCGGAGTTTGACCGTGTGTTTGGCGTTGGCAACCGAAAACACTGGGTAAAGGAGGGCGTGTGACATGGATTGGACCGCATGGCTGGATTATAGGTTTATGAGGAGCGCGCTGGTCGCAATCCTTATCATAACACCGTTGTTTGGACTCATGGGAACCATGATCGTCAATAAAAAAATGGCGTTTTTTTCCGATGCTCTGGGGCACTCTGCGCTGACCGGAATTGCGGTGGGAGTTGTCTGTGGCGTGAAGGATACGAATTTGTCGATGGTAATTTTTGCAGTTGTGTTCGCGCTCTTCCTCAATCAGATTGGAAGTAAGAGCATGGTATCTACGGATACTGTCATCTCTGTCTTTTCTTCCTGCTCCGTTGCGGTCGGGCTTGCGATTCTTTCAAAGGGCGGAAATTTCAGCAAATACAGCGGTATCCTTGTGGGGGATGTATTGAGCATTACGGATCGGGAGATTTTATATTTGATGGTGATTTTTGTGCTGACGGTCGTCGTGTGGACATGGGGCTTCAACTGGTTGAACGCGATCTGTATCCACCGGGCGCTGGCCGGGAGCAAGCGGATTCCGGTGAAACTGATGGACAACATTTTCGCAGTGCTGACAGCGCTCATTGTGATGGTATCGATCAAGTGGGTCGGGATTTTGATCATCAACGCGCTCTTGATCCTGCCCGCCGCATCTGCCCGGAATATATCGGTGAATATGCGGGAGTATCATTTTTTCTCCCTGATCTTTTCGATGTTTTCCGGAGTTCTAGGGCTGGTTCTGAGTTTTTATACGAATGTTGCGACAGGACCGATGATCGTGATCATTGCTTCAGTCATCTATTTTATGACTTATTTCCTGGGAAGACAGTGCACAGAGTAATTCATAAATGGAAAATTAGTCCCGGACCGTGAATAGCAACAAAATTTGACCGATTGTACAAAATGTGATACAATCAATGTATACATTATACATTGAACAAGCAGAAAAGGTGAAACGTGAAAGAGATTACGCTGAAGGCGCTGGCGAAAATCAATCTCGGTCTGGACGTGGTCGGAAGGCGTGAGGACGGCTACCATGAGCTGCGGACAATTATGCAGACAATCCATCTCCATGACCGACTGCAGATCCGCCGGACGAGGGAGCCGGGAATTAAAATTCATACGAATCTGTCCTTCCTGCCGGTAAATGAGAGTAATCTGGTGTATCAGGCGGCCGTGCTTCTGATGTCGGAATTTAAGATTACGGAGGGCGTAGAGGTCAATCTCTCCAAGAGGATACCGGTGTCGGCCGGAATGGCGGGAGGCAGTACGGACGGAGCCGCCATGCTCTATGGGATGAACCGGTTGTTTGAGCTCGGGCTCTCCCGCAGGGAGTTGATGGAGCGGGGCGTAAAACTCGGGGCGGACGTTCCCTACTGCCTGATGCGGGGGACGGCTCTGGCGGAGGGGATCGGCGAGGAGCTGACGCAGCTGCCGCCCATGGTAAAATGCCCGGTGCTCATCGCAAAGCCTGCGGTCTCTGTGTCCACGAAGCTTGTCTATCAGAACCTGAAGCTGGACAAGGGGTTGCCGCACCCGGATATTGATTTGCTTGTCCGGGCGATTCAGAAGAAGGATTTTGACGGAGTCTGCGCCCATATGGGAAATGTGCTGGAGACGGTTACGATACCGAATTATCCGGTGATTGAGCAGATTAAGGAAAAGATGCTGGGCTCCGGCGCGGCTGCGGCGATGATGAGCGGGAGCGGACCTACGGTATTCGGCCTGTTTCGGGATGAGAAGTCCGCAATGCAGGCGCTGGATGAGATGCGGTCCTCGAAACTCGCCCGCCAGGTCTATCTTACGGGGGTCTACAATAATCGGCGGGAGTGATATGCTCACGGCAGATTTCATCGGCCGTGAGTATATAATAAAGGAAACGATGGAGAAGGGATATGACGGATGATTTGATCTTGCATATGGATGCATATCTGCCACTGCGGGATGTGGTGTTTCATACTCTGCGGGAGGCAATTCTGAGGGGGGATTTAAAGCCGGGTGAGCGCCTGATGGAGCTTCAGCTGGCAGAAAAGCTTGGAGTGAGCCGCACGCCGATCCGGGAGGCAATCCGGATGCTTGAGCAGGAGGGGCTCGCCGTTACTATGCCGCGGAGGGGCGCCGAGGTTGCCAGGATGACCTTAAAGGATATGGAGGATGTACTGGAAATCAGGGAGGCGCTGGATGAGCTTGCCGTGCGGATTGCCTGTGCGAGAATTACCGATGAGCAGCTGAAGAAGCTCTCCGAGGTAAAGAAGCAGTTTGAGTCCAGTACCCAGACTGGGGACGTAAAACAGATTGCGGAGGCGGATGTGAGTTTTCATGACGTGATCTATGAGGCGACCGGCAATCCGAAGCTGGTGACGCTGCTCAACAATCTGAGAGAGCAGGTGTACCGCTATCGGGTGGAGTATATCAAAAACCCGAAAAACTATCCGGTGCTCATCAAAGAGCATGAGGCGATCCTGCAGAGCCTGAAAGACCGCGAGGTCGACCGGGCGGTGTCCGCTATGCAGGAACATGTGTCAAATCAGGCGTTGGCCGTGAAGGCGGTCATTCAGGAACAGCAGTAACGAGGGGGCTCCCGCAGTGGGGAGCTCCTTTTACGTGCATATGATTCGTCGGTGAATATGAATTCTGTGATCGGTGCATAATAACGGCACAAGGAGTGTGCGGCGATGACAGATAAAAAGACCAGAATTTCCAGAAATATCGAACAGAATATTGCGGAATACCAGCGCCTCTTTTCGGAGTGCGCGGATATTAAAATGCGGAGAATGGCACTTGGCGACGGAAACCGGCGCGAGTGTTTTCTGGCGTATGTCGAGGTGAGTGTCAGCAATATGCTATTGGAAAATACAGCGCTGGGACGGGCGCTGGCATATCTGGGCGAGACGAAGGACTCGGAAATTGACGAGGTGCTCGACAGCAATGCGATGGGGATCTCCGATGTGACGCCGTTTGAGTACATCGAGGATGCCGCGGCGGGCATGCTGACCGGGGACGCGATTCTTTTTGTGGACGGATACGACAAGGCATTAAAGATTGCGGACAAAGGATATCCCGGGGCCGGCGTGAAGGAGCCGGATTCCGAGAAGGTGATCCGCGGTTCTAAGGAAGGCTTTACGGACTCGGTGAAGATGAACACCGCGCTGATTCGCAAGAGAATCCGCTCCACCCGTGTGAAGGTCAAAAATATCCAGCAGGGTCTGTACTCCCACACATTGGTGAATCTGGTCTACATGGAAGACCTCGCCTATCCCTCTGTGATTCAGGAGATTGAGAAGCGCATCGAGGACTATGAGATCGACGGGGTGATGGACAGCGGAATCATTGAGCAGCTTGCGGAGCGCAAGTGGTACTCGCCGTTTCCACAGTTTCAGACAACACAGCGCCCCGATCGGGCAGCAATGGCAATTTTGGAGGGACGTGTGGTCGTAATGAGCGACAACTCACCGACTGCCCTGATTCTGCCGACGGATTTTAATTCCTTTTTAAAGACGAGCGACGACTATTACAATCGCTTCGAGGTGGCGACCTTTGCGCGGATTCTGCGTTTTTTGGCGTCTTTTTTTGCGCTGACATTTCCGGCGCTGTATCTGGCCGTTACGAATTTTCACACGCAGATTCTTCCCACGCCGCTTTTGCTCTCCTTCTGGGAAGCGCGGATCGGCGTGCCGTTTCCGGCAGCGCTGGAGGTGATTCTGATGGAGCTGGCCTTTGAGCTTTTGCGGGAGGCGGGAGTGCGGCTGCCGGGTGCGATGGGAAACACGATCGGCATTGTGGGTGGTCTGATCATCGGGCAGGCGGCGGTGGATGCAAATCTTGTGAGCCCGATCGTCGTTATTGTGGTCGCCTTTACCGCGCTTTGCTCCTTCTCGATACCGAACGAGGAGTTTGCGTTCTCCTTTCGGATTTTGAAGTTTTATATGATTGTAATGTCTGCATGGCTGGGATTTTTCGGCTTTCTGCTCGGACTGCTCACGGTGCTCATTCACCTGTGCAAGCTTAAAAGCTTTGGAATTCCGTATCTCATGCCCTTTGTCGGCGCGGACTTAAACGACTATCAGGATGAGAGGGACAGCATCTGGCGCGCGCCGCTGCGCAGAATGACAAGGCGGCCGATCTATGCGAGGCGGGAGAAACGGCTGAAACTAAAAAAGAAAAAGGAAGGGAATGGATAACTCATGTTTTCAAGCAACAACAAAATCTCCCTGCGTCAGGTGTACCGGATGTTTGTGTTTGACCTGGTCGGCATATGTACACTGGAGCTTCCGGCAAAGATTGCCAATTTAAGCGACAGTGACGGGCTTATCGCAATCCTGATCGGCGGACTGATGGCCTCTGCTTTTCTGTGGTATCTTGGGCGGATCGTGGCGGGGATGGGGACGGACCTCATCTCCTTTATGGAGCAGAGTGTTCCGGCCTGGCTGACAAAAATCATTCTTCTGTTTCTGAGTTTTCATATGATGCTGGAGGCCGGTTTTGGCGCTTATATTTTTTCGGATGTGATGAAGCGGGGGCTGATCCCGGAGGAATCCTACACCCTGGTCCTGATCCTGATTTTGCTGGTAGCGGCGTATGCAGTGTGCGGCGGAATCGAGAGCCGGGCGCGTCTCTACGAGGTGCTGTTTGTAGTGATTGCAGTCGGGCTGGCGCTCATGTTTCTGATCGCGGCCTCGGATTTCGACTTTTCGTATGTCGGCCCGTTTCTGACGGGCAGCCCGGGCTCGATGGTGAAGGGCGGCTTGATGGAGGTGTTCTGTTTTATTCCGCTGTTTGCTGTCGTGTTTTTCCCGGCCTATATACAGAAAAGTGTCGAAAAAAAACTGATACGCACGGTGATGGCAGCGCTTTGGAGTGCAGTGCTGGTGCTTTTTCTGATGTATCTGCTTCTTCTCGGAAGCTTTGGGAGCGGGGCGCTAAAGAGCATGCGCTACCCGGCGGTCACGCTGATGACGAACATTCATATGGACAGCAGCTTTTTGAAGCGATTCGACGCGTTTATGCTGGGAATCTGGTTTTTTACTCTGTTCGCCCTGATCAATTTGTATCTGTTTTACGGGACAAAGCTTCTGACCGCCTTGTTTGTGCCGGGGGTGAGCAAAGAAAACTGTGAAAATGTGCCGGACGGGCACACGAAGAAAAGCTGGTTTGCCCTGGCGGCGATCACGCTTCTCGCTTTTGTTGTGGCTGAACTGTTATATTACCGGCATGGAGAAGAACTGTTTTTAAATTATGTGTGCTATGTGGGTATGCCGTTTTTGATCCTTTTTCCGGGTATTGCACTTATTGTCGGGAAAGCGCGCAGGAAAGGGTGAAAGGAGTGTTGAATGCTATGATGCATGGGAGGAAGATTGCGCCCAGACCGGTATGTGGAAAGCGGATTGCGGCTGTGCTTGCGGCGTTGCTGCTGACGCTGCAGCTTGCGGCCTGCAGCGCCACGGAGCTGGAAAACCGGTGTTTCCCGATGCTTGCGGTGGCGGATTACCGGGTTGGGCTGGTAGAATTTGGCTATGGGTTTCCGGAGCTGAGCCAGAAGAGCGAAACGGATATAGATGAGTCAAAAGTGCAGGCGGCAATGGCGCAGGGTAAGGATTTTGCGTCTGCAGTGAACAATTATGACAAGCAGCTCGATAAAAAGGCGGACTGCAACCATTTAAAGGTACTGCTGATCGGACAGGAGATGATGGAGGAGGGCGAGGTATGCGCGGATATGCTGAGCGCCCTGCGGGAGAGTGAGCAGTTTCCGAGAAATATTTATGTGTGCGTTACGCGAGATGTGGGGGAATTGATGGAGACAGAGGGGTCGCTGCCAACCGATATGGGCAGCTATCTGCAGACATTTCTGCAGAATCATAAGAAGGAACACGGGGGCAAACTGGTCACGCTCGGTTCAATTATGGATGAGAAAGAGAACCGCAGCAAGATCCTGCACCTCCCCTATCTAACAGTAGAGGATGGCTCGATTCTCTGGGATTCAGACTGGGATTTGGATATGAGATGGAAGAATTTTGAATAAGGAGGGGATAAGCGGATATGCTGATAAAGGTCACAAGATCAGAGTTGCCCGTGCTTGCACGAGGGCAACTTATGATCTTAGTGACCTGTGAAAAGGCCATCGAAATCAGGAGGAATCGAAATGAAAAATAAATACATAATTGTAATGCTGCTCTGTGTCGGCATTCTGGCGTGGGATAACGCTTCGGCTGCGTCGGCTCTTGCGGGGGAGATTGAGGACATACGGGAGGCGGAGAGCCTGCAGCCCTCCATTGCGGAGAAAATCCTGCGGTTTCATATTCTGGCAAACAGTGACAGTGACACAGACCAGAATGTGAAGCAAAAGGTGAGGGATGCAGTGGGGCAGATGATGGAGCCCTATCTTGCAGACTCGGCGGGGTTGGCGGAGACTGAGGCGATCGTGCAGGAGCATATGGAAGAAATCGAGGATATCGCGGAGTCCGTGCTTGCGGAGAACGGGTTTGGCTACGGGGCAAAGGCAAAGCTTGTCACAGCGGAATTTCCGATAAAGACCTACGGCCCTTTCACCTTCCCGGCAGGAAGCTACCGGGCGCTTGAAATCACACTTGGAGAGGGCGGCGGGCATAACTGGTGGTGTGTGCTCTACCCGAATATGTGCTTTCGGGGGACGGTCTATGAAGTGGATGAGGAGAGCGGTGAAATTCTCAGAGAAGTACTGAGCTCTAAGGAATACGAGAAGGTCTTTCGCTCAAAGAAATATAAGGTACGCTGGAAACTCCTTGAATATTTGCGAAAGAGAGGCTATGATTAGGATACAGGGATTACAAAACCGAAGACAGAGGGGCGGACATGACAAAGGATGTAATTTTAAAGGTACAGGGTTTGCAGATCGCGCCCGGCGAGACGGATGAAACCATAGAGCTGATCGCGCCGGGGACCTATTATTTCAAAAACGGAAAACATTATTTTGTGTATGACGAGGTGATGGAGGGATACTCCGAGACGACCAGAAGCATTGTGAAGGTGTCGGAGGATTATATGGAGCTGACAAAGCGCGGCGTCGTCAACGTACATATGCTTTTTGAGAGAGAAAAGCAGAATGTCACCTACTACTATACGCCGTTTGGCAGCCTGCTGATCGGGATCAACGCTTCTTCTGTCACCGTGGCCGAGAGCGAGACGGAGATTGCAGTGGAGGTCCACTACGCGCTTGAAATCAACAACCAGCACATGGCAGACTGCAGGATGAATCTGACCGCCGTCCCGCGGAACCGGGAGAATTTTCGGATACTATAATCCGGTGCCGGATGGGGCATTCTGTTGTCACTCCCATACGAACAACGTTATTTACTGGAAAGAACATGCACAATACGGAAGTAAAGTAATGCAAAAATCGGAAGTGCAATGTTGTAAAATACGGAAGTATAATGTTGCAATAACAGGAAGTGCATGATAATATAAAAATAAAACGGAGAAAATACAATAAATTAATATGGAAAAGAAATATCTTAAACGTATTGCAGACGATATTCTCAAAGACAGATTGAACACTTCCGGGGCAGTACTCATAGAAGGGCCTAAATGGTGTGGAAAAACAAGAACTGCAAGAGAGCTTGCTGCAAGTACGCTTTTTATGCAGGATCCTGATAAATCTTCATCTTATTTAAGGACAGCAGATATCAAACCCTCTATTTTATTGGGTGGTGAAACTCCGCGCTTGATTGATGAATGGCAGATGGCACCTGTTTTATGGGATGCTGTACGGCATACAGTTGATATGCGCGGAAAAACCAATCAATTTATTCTGACAGGTTCAGCGGTACCACAGGATGATGCGATCAAACATACAGGTACCGGCAGGATATCACGTATGTTGATGAGGCCGATGAGTTTATATGAATCTTTGGATTCAAACGGAAGCATCTCTTTAAAATCGTTGTTTGAACAGTCGGAAGAGATTGAAGGAATATCTGAATTGTCTATTGAGAAATTGGCATATACAATTGTTCGTGGTGGCTGGCCGGCCTCTGTAGGTGAAAAGACACAAAATGCATCCAGACATGCGATAGACTACGTGGAAGCGATTATCAACGCGGATATATCCAGAGTGGATGGAATAGAGCGCAGCCCTGTCCGGACAAGGGCGTTATTGCGTTCGCTGGCGAGGAATATTACGACGCTGGCATCCTTAAAGACGATTCACGATGATATTGCAATCGGGGACGATGAAGGCTTATCAGAAAAAAGCATCAGCCAGTATATGAATGCTTTGCGAAGAATATTTGTAGTAGAAGATATACCGGCATGGAATCCGGCGCTGCGCTCAAAGACTGCGATACGAACTTCATCAAAGAGGCAGTTTGTAGACCCCTCTATCGCTACTGCAGTAATGCGAATTACTCCTGAATTATTGCTGCAGGATTTTGAATATTTTGGTCTTTTGTTTGAATCATTATGCAGCCGGGATTTAAGAGTGTATGCAGATGCTAACGATGGAGAAATATTTCACTATCGAGATAGAAACGGCTTGGAGGCAGATGTCGTTATTTGCCTGCGGGACGGAAGATGGGCAGCGGTTGAGGTGAAGATGGGGACAAGGGAAATTGAATCGGCATCCAAGCATCTTCTCGAATTGAAAAATAAGGTAAACACGGATAAAATGAGACAACCTTCCTTTTTGATGGTATTAACAGCAACAGAGTTTGCGTACAAGCGTGAAGATGGGGTTTATGTTGTGCCGATTGGATGCTTGAAGGATTAAGTACCAAGCGTACAAGCATCTTTACAAAGATACTACATCACAACTTCGGGGCGAGGATGTAAAACCGGCAAGGTCGGTTTTGTATCCGGGAAACGGAAATGATGGGGGAATCCAAAGGGGGCAACGCCCCTCTTTGGCACACGGACTTTGCTTGCAAAGTCTAGTGTGTTATACCCTCTATCTGTGCGTCTGCGAAAAGTCGGGGATCGGGATTCGGGTCACCGGTTTTGAAGCAGACGAAAAGAGTTTGACATATTCCACTAGATACCAATTTTCAAACGGAATATAGTCTGTTCTCTTCAATCCTGCTTCTGTAGCAAGAATATCAAAATGTTTAAAATTGGTATATAAACGAGCTTGTCTCATTAAGACTATCGCTTCATCTTCATCAATTCCATACGTTTCAAATATAGCGCGACGCCTCAACCACACATTATGCCTTGAAACCGAAACAAGTTTTCCTCCCGGTTTAAGAACACGGACTGCTTCTTTAAGAATTGTCGGAATCTCACGACATTCATCAAATCCAAAATGTGAACATACTACATCGAATAGATTGTCTGAAAACGGTAAATTCCACAAACTGGAACAAATACCAAGCGCATTCTTTCCGTAGTATCTTCCGATAACATCCGCATTTTTAGCACACACAAAATCAATATCCACACCAACATAACACATATCTTCTGTAATCGAGCGAACAATGGCATTGGTCCCCACTCCTGCACCGACCGTCATTTCCATAATTTTGTGCATCTCGGTAGTTGTCGTGCATATTTTATCTGTATAATTCAACAGATGTTTTTTAGCCCAGCCATGACGTGCATTTTCTGCCATTTTCACGCGACACACACCGTTTGTCTCGGAAGCAAAGTGATAAGATTTCATCAACTCTGCCTCTGTAATTTCGTTCATCATTTTATGATGTCCCTCAATCCAATGTGGCTTTCCATGAAATGTGTAATTCTGAAATCGTCGAACAAACTCCTCTTTGGTCGGAATGGTTTGGCGATAGAATGTATCACGTTCTTCACACCATTTGTCATATTGGATTGGATCGCTTATATCATACCTTCTATCAAGTTCTTGCATCAATTTATGAAACGGTTCATAATTATCCCAATATAAAATATCGTCCCATTCATTGTTTACCATGTTTCTACCTCCGCTCGTACTTAGTAACTACGAGCATAGCAAACAACTACGTTGAGCACAAGTCTTGTTCTTATCAATGAAATTTGGTATAATATATATAGAAAAAGGAACAGCAAATTCAAATTTTCGCTCTCATTATACCACAGAGATCTTTGTGGTTTGCCCGAGAGGAGATAACGGACTCATGGTAACGAAAAGTAAAAGTTTCAGGATAATATAACACAAACTGATAATATTTTTCTCAATATGCGTTATTGATTGGCGGGCGTTTTGCGGTAATATAATGGTGTCGACTGAAAAACGCTTTGCAAGGCAAAAATATTGCACAAGGAGAGAAATATGAAACTGACTATTGGCGAAAACATACGCAGTTTTCGCAAGAAAAACGATCTGACGCAAGAGGCGTTTGCGAACCAATTGGGTGTGACCTATCAATCCGTCAGCCGCTGGGAGAATGGTACGACTTATCCCGATCTGGAACTCTTGCCCGCGATATCGGAGGCTCTTTCTGTCACGGTTGACGAGCTTCTCGGTATGACGCAGGCAGAGAAGGAAAAGAAGGCACTCGAGACATTTGATGAACTCCGTCGTGAATGCATGAAACGTGATTATGACGCTGATCGCATTGTGGCGATTCTTCGCGACATACGAAGAAATTATCTCAACTCCCAATTTGCGTATCGTCCGTGGTGTGAGGGCAATGACAGACCGTTCTGCGATCCAAAGATACTGCCCGAAGTGCGCTTACTTGCCGAGAAACATCTCGAGCGTCATCCTATGGATGCTGACACGATCCGAGTAATGTCATATATCGAAGACGAGGAGCATTTGAAAGAGTTCCTCTCAAAATACACGACTCCTTTCGATTGCTCCGAACGTGCTTTGCTGCTTGGCAGATATTTGCGTCGAGGTGATGCCGAACGCTTTGAACCTGAGCGGAAATTTCAATTATATCAGGCATTCGGCCACCTGCTTTGTCCACAGCTTTTATTAAAATGGGGCGAAGACAAAGAAGGTCGAATCGCAGCGAATGAATTTATGAACGCCATGCTCTCTATGCAACATTGTCAAGTGATGAGTTTATTTTTTTACACGCAATCTAAGGAACTGTCTTATTGAAAATCAAACTTTTATTTGATAATAAAAAAGATTTAAAGGTTTTACTTGAAGATGAAGGATGTCTTATTAATGCAACTTACTTATCTGTTGCAATATCCGGAGAAGAAGATAAGATTTTCGGAAAAGTTCCAGAAACTTTTATAGATATTATAATGAATAATATGGACTGTTACCATGACGATTATGAAATGAAATACTATCCAAAAATGGATGAACTATTGAACATACTCGATATCTATGAACAAATCTTTGAAAAAAAGTGGTATTTGCTTCCTGATGATCATCAGGTTATTATTTCAAAATTTTTATATAGCATTCAATTACTAAAAGAATTGTCAATTTCTCTTTTAGGATTAAACGGTATATTATCAGCAGTTTCTACGCGAATAATGTTCGACAACTATTGGCAATCTTTATATTTGATTAAAAATAATGAAATAGCATCATATAGAGAGTTTGTTCATAAGAGAATGCGACTACATATTCTAAAAAGAGATGACGGAACTGATGTAAATATAAGCGAATTATTAAGAGAAGTTGAAGATGGATATTTTGATCCGATTCCAGTAAATGGAGATTATTTTACAAAATCTGCAAGAGAGTATGCGATTAATTTAGGAATCAAAGATGATTATGATAAATTTTATGAGTTCAATAGCGAATTCATACACGCCTCCTTGACAGCAGTTTATTCAGGGATAATGGTTCCTTGTAAAAATCCAGAACATGATGGTCATTTAATGATTAAAAATGGCGGAGCAAGACTTATCGAATCAATACCGGGAATGATTTACATAATCAACAAACATATAGATCTCGTAAATTCATATCTTCGCGAAGAAGTATTACCTAAATTAAATGTGGAAGATTATTTTCAAACGAGAAGTGAGTGGGTTCAGTATATGAAAGAAAGACAACAATAATGTGAATACACTATACCTAAAATTATATTAGAACTTATTCTAAAAGCCGGAGAATAGAAAAACGGCTTCTATGATCTCTCGGAATCATGAGTGATCTTGCCCGTGAAACTCCGGCATTGAACATTGAAAAGTAAATATTATTCTAAATTGAAAAAATAAGTATGAAAAATAGACATAACACTTTCGCTATGCCAGAAAATGAGGTATGATATCCATAGGATCATGCTGCATTCAAAATCAACTTTCATAGGGTGGATTCAAATGGTAGGCCCCATGCATCAAGATGTTGTAACATCATGATGTGATAGAGGCGGCAGTGCCACATCTTAGTTGAGCGGTGTCTGCCGTCTTCTAACTTAAAGTCTATTTTCTCACGCTTATTAGAACGTTCCACAGAGGTTCTTGCATGATACGCAGTTTTCCATGAATCGCTGTCACGGGGAGGGATGTTAATAAGGCGGGGATTGTCCTTCATTGCAAGATGTACGGTTCGTCCATACTTGGAACCAGAGCATGGATTTTCACATGAACAGCCATATTTCCTGCTTGCCAGCGGGCATCTGAATTTGACTCTCCGTTTTAAAATTTCAACGCCGTCATGGTTCATTTTCCGGCCTGCTTTACAGACAGGGACCCCATCTTTACCAATGGTAAAGTCATCCTTGTAGTTCTCCCTGATGCCGCGTTTTTCATTAAGGTCAATGAATGCCTAGATGCCGTTCCGTTTACAGTAGAGGCAGTAAGGCATGGCATCCGGTTACTGCCCGTATGAGGGACAAGTCCAAATCTTTTCCCTCTATCATCAGCCGCTTTATCTTTATCTGTTCCTGAGCCGCTTTATCTTTATCTGTTCCTGTCAGCCCGCTTTTATGCGGCTTCCGTTTTCATGTCTTTGGGGCTGCTCCAAGGCAGGAAGCTTTCATTCTGATTTGAGCATAAAAAGACCGACTATCGTTTTGATAATCGGTTCTGTTTCAGAGTAGTATTTTATTGAGTTCTGCTCCGACGACAGTCCGTAGGATTGCTGCCCGGACGGGCAGCAGGAGATAGCCATCGAAGATGGCGCAAAGCACCCTTTATTCCAAAGGGAAATATCGGCTATTTCTTAATAATATCCATTGAACTTGCTACTGGTCGTAGATATTCATCCACGTATTTACTATCGAACCACAAATTTAAGTTGTTTTCTATAAACTCTTCAAGTAAGGAATTTATTGCCCGCAAACAACAAATCTCAGATTCGTCGACATAGCTGAATAGAGCAAGCGGCTTGTTTGCATGAATCAGATTGCACCGATAATAGTACGAAAATTGCGTCAACAGATATCCATACGGTGTGAGGTTATACGACTTACCATCTTGATTTTTTACAAGTAGGGACTGAATCTTTTCGTAGAACGATTGTCCATTTTTGCTTTCAAGAAATTGTAGTGTAATAGCCGTTGATTCGTTTCTAATTAGAGCAGTTACTTCTTGTGCAATTCTTTTCTTCTCAGCATCATCAGAGATAGTTTCATCTCCAAGACCAAACAAGCGCTGAAAGTATCGTAATTGTTTGTACTCCTGCCTTATTTTTTCCTCGCTGTGGGTATCTGAAACAAGAAGCGCAAAATAGTTGTACATACCGTTAAATGCCATCCATAGATATATGAACCGCTCGGATTCATAATGCTTACATTTGCTGCATATAAAAGCAAACAATGCAGCAGTCCGCGAATCATACGAAGATTTTGTTTGAGCCAAAATACCACTTATATGGGCATGACCCCATTTTGCAGAAAAGGGACGATTTAATTTGCCAATAACCATAGAGTATAGTGGGGGTGTGTGCCCCTTATCAATATTGACAACACATTCTGAATTTTCATCTATATGAACGGACATTGTTTTAATCTTGATATGTTCCGAAAAAAGAACAATATGAGCAAGTAATGCTTTCTTAATTGCATCCGGAAACAAGTATACATTCTGTGAAAGCACCTCTTGCTTGTCATATATTTTTTGCAACTCGGCCTCAATGCAGATATAACCTCTCGCAATTGAAATTTTGACATTTTTTGTTTTGCCGAAATTGTATGTGTAGGAATCAAGCACATTGGTTGCTTGAGTACTATTGATAATTATTTTATGAATATGTTTTTTCATTTTACCTCAATAGGCAGAAAGACGACCATTTCAAATCATCAATGATCGCCTTAATAGGATTTAGAAATCAAGTAGTTGTTTTTTCTTTGCCTCAAATTCTTCCTGTGAAATCACGCCGCTATCCAAAAGCTCTTTATACTTTTTCAATTCATCGGCACTGCTAGTATTCGTACTATTTGATTTAATCTGCTCAGGCTTCATCTTGTCAATAATCACAGATTTTATATTTTCGGCATTAGTTATATTGGATATCTTAAACTTAACACCTATTCCGATAAGTTTTAAAGTATTCTTTCCAAAATCAACATTGTTGATAGCTTTAAAAAGCAACTGTTTTGACTTCTTAAGGTTAACTCTACACAAAACAGAATCCTTATAGACCACAAGTTCTTTTTTTGCCTCACGATTAACTAAAATCGTAAATACAATTGAAAAGACAATTACAATATAACAGCAAATCGGGAGGATTTCGTTCCAATAATATCCAGAAAAATATTCAGCATAGTTTGTATATTTGAACCATGCGGCTATACTATACGAGTTATACCGATCGTACCCCGCAGATTGCATAACTTTTGCAAATGAGGATCTCAGTGCATCCTCGGACTTGCGGACATCACTTGCGTCAAGCTTCACTCCATTCAATGTTATGTCATATGTGTGACTATTAAGCTTTCTATAAACATCCTTACATTGTTCCGCATAAGAGTCGTTTTTGTTTACCCAGCTTGCCCCGCCTATCTCTGAGGCAATAATTGTGGAAGCAAGACCAAATTCTTGCCCTTTTTTATAACCTCTATAATCAATAAAAAAGAAAACCATTGTCGCTATAATCAGAAGAACCGTGATTGCCCAAACAAGTATTATTTTCTTCTTTTGCGATATTTTTTCGCTTTTTACTAAGACTTCAGCATTTGCTTCTTCCATTTTTTAATCCTCCAATTTCCATTTCTAAATAGTGTACTTTGGCAAATTTCGTAATTAATTTACCATATTTATTTACTTTAGCATAAAACCAGTGATTTTACAATAATTTCGACAGTAAAACAGAGAAAAATATTCGCTTTGTAAAAGTACACATTTTCAAATTTTTCCCTGTTTTGTTTAAGTGGAGTTTTCAAATTTTCTTGCTTTCCCATATAATGACCAAACCGGCATTCCGCAGGCATCCGCCGTCTGGTGGAGTGTTATTTTTTACTTCTCCAATCTTGGTGTATTTCCCGGAAATTATCAGGATAAGGAAGTGCCGGACGTCCAAACTTAACGCCGTTTGCTTTTGCCGCAGCAATCCCTTCCGCCTGACGCTGCCGGATGTTCATCCGCTCATTCTCCGCCACAAAAGACAGCACCTGCAGGACAATATCACTGAGGAATGTCCCCATCAGGTCTTTACCCCGCCGGGTATCCAGAAGCGGCATATCCAGCACTACGATATCAATTCCCTTCTTTTTAGTAAGAAGCCGCCACTGTTCCAGTATTTCCTCATAATTGCGCCCCAACCGGTCTATGCACTTAATGTAAAGCAGATCATCCTTTTTCATCCGCCGCCCCATCTTCTTATAAGACGGACGGTCAAAATCCTTGCCGGACTGCTTATCCATAAAAATATTTTTTTCCGGGATAGCCAGCTCCTGGAATGCCACCCTCTGTCTGTCCTCGTTCTGGTCACGGCGGCTGACCCGAATATATCCATATATGTTCGCCATATTTCCTCCTTCCTGCCGTACCGGAAGAATGGCTCCCAATCCTGGCAAATCTCTTTCTCAATGTTTCTCCATGATACTTTTACCCCTGCCGCATGGAACGGTCAGGACACCAGCTCTGCACCCGGCATTTTGAACGCAGACTGCCCCCTAACCAGCGCTTCCCTCATTTATAATCTCAGACAATCTCCTGTACATCCTGAACTGGTTGGAATCCATGTTCTTTTGCATAAGCCCTTGCCGCCGCCCGTCGTTCCTCGCTGTAAGGCGGCACAGCAACGGATATTTACGGCTGAACTCCGCCAGCCTGCGCTTCAAATCCGCATTAAAAGTAAAAATACTGGCTTCTGGTTCTCCTTCATTAAAATTGACGATTGTTTCTTTCTCGTATTTAGACAGCTTCTTCATACATATCCTCCTTGCGATCTGTGCTTAACTCCACTACCTTCATAAACTTCTCTGCCCTGAAATATCCGCCCATCTCCATACGGAGATGATGATAAAAACAGCAATGCCAGTCTTCAGAACCTTCCGTTTCCATCTTCCGGGAAAGCCCCAATAGCCAGTGCTTTGCTTCCTGATCCACAGTCAGCGAAACCAGCCACTTCAGCCTTGTGACCGTGTTGCGGTAGTTCGGACATCCATATACATACAGCACTTTCTTTTCTCTTATATCCAGCTTCATAAATACCTCCGTTTCTGCCATTCCTGCGGCACATTCTGTTTTCTTCATTTACTGTCCCTGCACATTCTCTGCACCTTTTGTCATCCAGTCAAAAAACACTTTCTTGCTGACCTTGATCAACCTGCCGCTCCGGAATGCTGGAAATCCCGGCGTATGAACCAGTTCATAGGCGCGCTCTCTTGAAATTCCCATAATGCGCCGGATGTCTGATACATCAAGAACCAGAGGGAGATCATCATAATTTTTCAGTTTCCCATTGTCGCTCATTTTTTGTTCGTCCTACTATTTGAATTGATAAAATCCTGTTCTTCATTCGAATGTTTCCTGTTGCCGCTCTTTCTGACAGCCGTTATCCTCAAAGCCCCATTTCTGCGGCGTATCCCGTATTGGCACGCTTCCTGTTTCCCGGCTCCTGGCGTTGTTTCCCCTCACGG
>CAZWRT010000051.1:0-19425 GCA_964636375.1 uncultured Lachnobacterium sp.
CTGCGTATTCATCATCAGCTCCTCCACGCGCTCCTGAGCCACCCGGCAGTGGCTGGAAATGAATCCCACGATCCGATCCTGCATCTGCTTGAAATAATCGTAGGTCGGCTTCGCCCCGATCACTGTACCGCTCATACGCACCGGATGAATCACCATCGTCCCGGTCGGGACAATGAGCGAATAGTCCGTGGACACTGCAAGCGGTACGCCGATGGAATGACTGCCGCCTAAGACGAGCGATACGGTCGGCTTGCTCAAAGATGCCACCATCTCCGCGATTGCCAGTCCGCTCTCCACATCCCCGCCCATTGTGTTTAAGATGAGGAGCACTCCGTCCACGCGCTTGTCGTCCTCGATCGCCGCAAGCTTGGGCAGCACATGCTCGTATTTGGTTGTCTTGGAGGTCGCGGGCAGACACTCATGCCCCTCGATTTCCCCGATAATCGACATCAGATAGATCGCATAGTCCTTCTCGTCATCTTCCAGAAGCATCTGCCCGAAATCCTTCACCTGCTCATTCTGCTTTTGCTGCCTTTCCTCCCCCTGTTTACCGGAATCTGTCTTTTTCTCCTCGTTGCTGCCCATGTGTAGAGTTCCCCCCCTTAAAAATATAAAATAGAATGTGCCTACGGCACATTCACGCGCCGAGCGCGGTCAGCACCGCTGACTTTGTTCCGTTCGCGCGAGTGCGCATCCCCGCGGAGCGTCCTTTCATATAGGGAAGTTCATAGAACTTTCCTATATGAAAAGAACGGGCTAAAAACACCCGTTCTTATCATTCCAAATCTGTGTAATTTTATACGCCGAGGAGATAATTGTACAGTCCCTCATACTTAAATTTCGACGCGTTCCATGAGAAGTCCTTTGCCATGCCCCTGTCCACCATCTGATTCCACTGGCGTTTCCGGTCATAGAAAATGTGCTTGCTGTAATTAATCACGGAAAGCATCTCATCCGCGTTGTAGTTCATAAAGGAGAAACCGTCCCCGGTATTCTCATACTCATTGTAGGCCTCGACCGTATCCTTGAGGCCGCCGGTCTCGCGAACGATCGGAACCGTGCCGTACCGGAAGGAGATCATCTGAGTCAAACCGCAGGGTTCAAAGCGTGACGGCATCAGGAAAGCGTCCGCAGCCGCATAGAGCTTGTGCGCCAGATCCTCCGAGTAACAGATGTTCGCGGAGACGCGGGCGGGATACTTCCACGCATAGTGACGGAACATGTTCTCGTACTTCGGATCTCCGGTTCCGATCACCACGAGCTGCGTATATTCGTCCACGAGGCCCTCCATCACGTAATTGATCAGATCCAAGCCCTTCTGATCTGTCAGCCGGGAGATCAGTCCGATCATATATTTCTTCTTATCGACCGCAAGGCCGAGCGCTTCCTGCAGCTTCTCCTTGTTCAAGGCCTTCTTTTTGCGGAAGGACTCCACGTCGTAGTTGACGTAAATTTTCTGATCTGTCTGCGGATTATATTCATTGTAGTCAATTCCGTTGACAATTCCCTGCATGTCAAAATGGCGTGCGGAGAGCAGGCCGTTTAAGCCCTCCCCGTAGTATTCCGTCTGAATCTCCTGCGCGTAGGTCTCGCTGACCGTCGTGATATAGTCCGCGTACACGAGACCTCCTTTCAGCATATTTGCATCCTTCCTGAATTCAAGCTTGTCGGGCGTGAACAGACTGCGCGGAAAACCGGTCAGCCCCTGCATGGTCTTCACATCCCAGATGCCCTGAAATTTCAGGTTGTGGATCGTCATGATGGACTTGATCCCCCAAAAGAAAGAATCCGCCTGAAATTCATTCTTTAAGAACACCGGAACCAGGCCCGCCTGCCAGTCATGACAGTGGATGATATCCGGGCGGAAACCGATCACCGGCAGCATCGAGAGCAGCGCCTTGTCAAAAAAGACAAACTTCTCGATATCCGAGCGCACATCCCCGTAAGGTACTACACAGTCAAAATACTCCCGGTTGTCAATGAAATAGTAGGTCACGCCGTCCATCTTATACTGCAAAACGCCCACATATTTGCTGGGGATATAGCTTCCGGCCGCCATGTAAAAATGCGTCACGTACTCAAACTGGTTTCTCCATTTCTCCGGGATACAGGTATAATTCGGAATCACTACACGCACATCCCAATCCTTGCGGTAGAACTCCTTCGGCAGTGCCCCGCACACATCCGCAAGGCCTCCGGTCTTGATAAAAGGCACACACTCTGATGCAGCAAATAAAATTTTTTTCATCTCGTCGTCCTCCCTCCTCTAATGAACATCAGCTCATGCAAAATTTGCCTTCGGCAAATGAGCTGACACTTCTTACTCCTCGGAATAATTGTGATAGACCTCCTGAACATCATCATCCTCGTCCAGCATATCCAGAATCCTTCCAATATTAGTGATATCCGCCTCGCTTGTCAGCGTCACATAGTTTTGCGGAATCATGCTCACCTCGGCAGAAACCATGGCAACACCCTGATCCTCCAGCGCCTTTCGCACAGCCTCGAACTGATCCGGTGCGGTGAGTATTTCAAAGCTGTCATCCTCCTCCGCAAGGTCGTCCGCGCCTGCGTCTAATGCCAGCATCATCAGATCGTCCGCGTCGAGGTCACACTCCTCCTTGTCGATGATAATCTGTCCCTTCTCGTCAAACATATAGGATACGCAGCCCTGCGTACCGATACTGCCCTGTCCTTTGGAAAAGCAGTTGCGGACATTTGCCGCCGTGCGGTTCTTGTTGTCCGTAAGACAACGCACAATGATCGCCGTGCCGCCGGGGCCATAGCCCTCGTAGGTCGCCGTCTCATAGTTTACATTGCCGCCCTCTCCCGCCGCTTTCTTGATGCCGCGGTCGATCGTGTCGTTCGGCATATTGTTCGCCTTCGCCTTGGCAATCACCTGCGCCAGTTTAAAATTGTTCGCCGGGTCCGGTCCACCCTCCTTGACCGCCACCGCGATCTCGCGGCCGATCATTGTAAAGACCTTGCCCTTGGCGGCGTCGTTTTTCTCCTTCTTATGCTTGATATTCGCAAATTTGGAATGTCCTGACATACAAGTTTCCCTCTTTTCTGATCTAGTATTTACCTAACCATGATACACGAACTGTCCCGATCGCGCAAGCGCAAAATCATCCTGCCGCCTCAGTCTTTGAAGTCCGTACCAGCACCTCGCGTATCATCTTATCCTCCACACGGTTGATGACAAAATCATACCCGTGAGCGTGAATTGTGGCGGTCTCACCATCCGCCGGGACCTTTCCGAGAAGAAAGATCAGCCAGCCGTTTAATGTGTCGAACTCATCCTCCTCGACCGGAAGATTCAACACCTCGATGACATCCTCCATGTCGGCAAAGCCGTCCATCGCGAAGCTGCCGTCCGGGTTTCGCCGGATCAGCTGCTCCTCCTCGTCATGCTCGTCCTCGATATTGCCCACAATCTCCTCCAGGATGTCCTCCATCGCCACAAGGCCGGAGGTCTGCCCGTACTCGTCCACCACAATCACCATGTGGCTCTTGTCCATCTGCATCTTTGTAAAAAGCGTATTTATTTTCAGCGTCTCCGGTACAAACTCCGCCTCCCGGATCAGGTTGGGAATATCCTTGATCGATGTCCGAAACACCTCGTTGCTCTGCGCGTACACCAGCGCGTCTTTGATATGTAGGACACCGATCACATTGTCGATGTCATCCAGATAGACCGGGTAGCGCGATTTGCTGTTCTCATTGATGTAGGCAACCGCGTCGTTGTACGACATCTCACCGTCCAGCGCAATCACGTTTTTCCGATGTGTCATAATATCCTTGGCTTCCTTGTCCCCAAACTCAAAGATATTGTGAATCATTGCGGCCTCCGAGGCCAGAAGCACTCCCTGCTCATGCCCCTCGTTGACCATGGAGATAATCTCCTCCTCCGTCACATCCTCGTGAAACGGAAGTCCGCCCTTAACAAGTCCTTTCAGCTTTCCAAAAAAATTCGTCCGTTTCGGACTGTCGCCTTCGTCCATAAAATCCTCTCATTCTTCTTTGTCAAATGTTTCCTTTCCAGATCATACCATGGAGAACCGTTTCCGTCAAGCTATGTATACAGCTCCAGACTGATCTCCAGTGCCCGGTCGATTTTGTCAAGAATCTGGCTGTCCAAATGACAGACTTTATCCTTCAGGCGTTTCTTGTCTATGGTCCTAAGCTGTTCCAGCAGCACCACGGAATCCTTTGCCAGATCATACTTGTCACTCCCAAGCTCGACATGCGTCGGCAGCTTTGCCTTGTGCATCTGCGATGTGATGGCGGCACAGATCACGGTCGGGCTATGGCGGTTCCCCACATTGTTCTGTATGATGAGTACCGGCCGCACTCCGCCCTGTTCAGACCCCACCACCGGCCTTAAATCTGCGTAATAAACATCTCCTCTTTGAATTACCATACAATCACTCCATAAATTTTTTATACCCGTAGTATTGCCAAATTTATCGAGCCGTATTCATACTAACAAAAAATAGATTATTATGATTGGTAAACCCGTGGAACCCGCGGCGTGATAAGGCAGGCGAACTCATAGTTAAACCTGCCGGAGAGCTTCCCCAGCTCTTCCATCGTGATCGTCTCCGCACCGTCCGTGCCCAGAAGCGTCACCGGATCTCCCTCCCGCACATCCGGGATATCTGTCACATCCACCATGAACTGATCCATGCACACCCGTCCGCGGATGGGTGCGCGCCTGCCGCGGATCAGCACACAGCCCTTGTTGGAGAGCCCTCTCGCGTATCCGTCCCCGTAGCCGACCGGGATCGTCGCAATCCGTCTCGCCGACTCTGCCGTGTAGGTGCCGCCGTAGCTGACGCTCTGCCCCTGCTCCAGCGTCTTTAAAAAGGAGACATGGCTCTTTATGGTCATCACCGGTTTCAGGTCAATGATGTCCCTTCGCACCTCATCCGACGGCCACAGACCGTACATCGTGATCCCCGCGCGCACCATGTCCATGCCGGCCTCCGGCAGCTCCACAATCCCCGCGCTGTTGGAGCAATGTTTGAGGGGAATGGAAATCCCTCTCTCCTCCAGCCGCCCGATCATCCCGCGAAACAGCGCAAGCTGGGCATAAGCCGCCCCCTTATCCTCCTCATCCGCCCGGGCAAAATGAGTAAAGATACCTTCTATACTTATATTCGGCAAAGCGGCGATCTGTGCAATTTCATCGGCACTTTTTTCACTGACGGCAAAGCCGATCCGGCTCATCCCTGTGTCGATCTTCACGTGAATCCTGCAGGTTTTCCCCAGCCGTCCGGCCGCCTCCGACAGCTCATGCGCCGCATGATAGCTGCAAACCGCCGGCCGTATCTCCTCCTCCACGATGGCATTATACTGCTCCGGGAAGCTGATCCCTAAGATCAGGATCGGTTTTTTCCTGCCGTCCGCCCTCAGGGCCAGCGCCTCCTCCACAGTCGCCACTGCGAACCCCCAGAGATAGGGCAGACTCTCAACCACCCTTGCAACCTGCAGCGCCCCGTGCCCGTAAGCGTCGGTCTTGACCACCGCCGCAAATTTCACATCCGGCGCGGTATTTCGATGCATGGACTCTAAATTGCAGCGCACTGCCGCCAGATCGATCCCGGCGTACACGCGGTATGGCTCCATAAAAACACTCCCTTCGGCTCTCCTGCCATATAATAACATGCATATTTTACCTTATTCTGCAGCACCGGTCAAGAAATGCAGAATTCTGTTTCCCAAAAATAAAAAAACTTGTTTTTAGGAAACAGACGGGGTATAACCAATATCACAGATGAAAAGACTCAAGAAGCCTATCGGTACGAGGGGATTAAAATTATTGACATTGCAAACTGGCTTTCTTGCAAGCACGGGCAATTTTGACTTTGTGACGTTTATCATTTCATATCGTGTTTTCTGAAATACATGATCGCAACGCTCCGCACATCCTCAATGATGATGCATACAAGCAGGGACAAAAGCATATTGCTTACAATCGTACGCGAACTGTAAAAACATAATATGTAGGTTATGTCCCATTAATCCCTGCGCAAAATATCTGTATATATCTCTCGTCCCAGCTCTCCGCGTGTGAATTTTTTTGCGGATTCCAGCTCCGGCCAGACCTCATACCAGTCGATCCCGGCTTCCTCCGCCAGCGTCTGCATCGGTTCTTCAATCTCCAGATAACGGATATCCGACAGGGCCGTGTATGTATCGGGATTCATATAAAATTCTTCATGCCTTGCAAGATCTGAATCACAAATATACAGATAGGAAAATTTTCCGTTTTCCGTAAGTACACCTTCACTACTATAGTTCATCAACGCAAAAACTGATGTGCGATTTCCCCTGCCAAAGGACATGTCGTCCCATATACACACGCATATGCGCTTCTGTGGTTTCTCCTCGATATTGTTCAATGTCGATTCCATCCCTGCAATTACATCCTTTTCGCAGACATTCAGTAAATATGCGTAAAAACTGAAGCTTCCATCCCCGTTCTTATCATACTCACAAAGGGTTACATCGTCCTTCAGTACCTCCTGTATCGCCTTTATCACGGGATCGTTTCTCTTTTCCATTTCATGCTTATATATTTTGGCAATACGAAAACTGGCGACTATTAAAATTACTATTGTAACAGATATCCATATTGCACGCTTCACGGACTTTTTCATACATTTGCCCCTTTCATGTAATACGCAAAATAATACCTTATTGTAGCTTAAAACATACTGGGCACACGTTATCAATGTGCCCAGTATGCTCCGCTTCCCTGTTTCAGGTATTCGTTAATCCCTGCGCAAAATATCTGTATATATCTCTCGCCCCAGCTCTCCCCGTGTGTATTTTTTTGCGGATTTCAGTTCCGGCCAGACCTCATACCAGTCAATCCCGGTTTCCTCCGCCAGCTGCTGCATGGAGTCTGCAATCTCCAGATAACGGATATCCGATAATGCGGTATAAATTTCGGGATTCAGGAAAAAATCCGTATTACTTCCCCTACGAGACGGATCACAAATTACTAGATAGGTAAATTTGCCGTCTTCTGTCATTTTTCCCTGCTCCGAATAGTTTTTAAGCACAAAAATTGATTGCATGCCTCCTGGAACATCATCCCATATGGCTACACGAATCTTATTCTGTGATTTGTTTTGAATGCTGTTCAAAGCCGCTTCAAACTGCGCAAGTACATTTTTCTCATATGTATTTAACAAATACCAATAATATGCACTCATCTGATCATGGTCAAATTCATCTAAAGTTACATCTTCTCCCAATCCCTCCTTAATTGCATTTATAACGGGATCTTTCGCTTTCTTTCTTTCCTGTTCGCAGTATTTCACCATACTGATAATCCCTACTATAACGGCAAATACGATTAAGGATATCCAGATTGCCCGCTTCACGGACTTTTTCATACATTTGCCCCTTTCATGTAATACGCAGAATATTTGTAGCATAGCTTAAGTGGGGACTGTAATCATCATATCGCACATAATATATGTTGCCCCAGCTTTCTACCTTCAGAATCGTTTCGTATCGGTTGCTGGTTTTGTCCAGATATTTGTATGTTCCAATGATGGTCATGTAATGTGAGACAATCGGTTCTTTATTTTTCGTCTTTTCCAGTCCTGCTCTCGCGTCCTTTAATGTGTCATACATGTAAAGCTCCTTTTTTGTCACACTTGCATCGTATGAGCACACTACTGGCAAATTGTTCTTGAGCATTTTTTCTATATCATTGAGCAGCCAATCTTTCTGTCTTATGTATGATAATCTGGGTGCCCATTTCACGGTTGAAAACCACTTTCTGTTATGATTCAAATAGTTCTTAAGAGAAACCTCCATATCCCCCGGAAGGACTCCTGCAAGATAATTAAGCCACCGAATTCTATACAATGGGTAGACATCATCCCTATTTTTTTCGGCATACCGCATATAATCCTCTTTTTTTATAATTCCAGTCCCCTGATCATAAGAAATCTGATTATTTTCAGCACTATAACCTGTATTCTGCTGGGTCAGATATAATTCCAAATCCGTCATGGCAATCACACCACACCCAAGTTGCCACATTCCATAATTCCTATCTTTCTTATAGTCATCATAATTGAATTTTTCCTGACTGGAAGCCAGCTCCTTCCACCAATTCTGATTACCGCCATTTACATAAACGCCTTTCGACTCTTCCACGCGCAGGAAATCCACTCCATCATACTTGTTTGCAAGTTTTGTAATTATGTATTCTACCTCCCACGGTTTAGGATCATCCTTGTCCCCGATACCGTCCTCATCCGTATCCGGCTTGGTGGGATCGCTCCGCATGACAAAATATTTCGCGTTTATATACTCCCCATACCCAATATAACGCCTGTCTACATTGTAAATCATACCTGTCTCCTGAAAGTCTGTCAAGCCGTCCCCGTCGGTATCCTTTACGCGGGGGTTTGTTTTGATGACTCTTCCATTTGCAAGTACCATCCCCGCGTTTTCATATATATCATACAGACCATCTCCGTCTGTGTCCGTAGGGTCAATTTTATTTACGGTACTGCTTATGATCTCCGCAAACTTATCATTAAGCTCATCTGCTCTTTTCCCATAATAATATTGTCCGCCGGTCTGATCAGCCATCTTCTGTAGTAAGTAATGAGCCGACGCACTTGCAATATTTACCGCATATATTTTTATCTTCTGGTTTATACATTCGTCGATTGTACTTTGCACATAATTAACATCCCCGTCGCAGATCAGCACAATCATTTTCTCCCTGCCGGTAGCTCTTCCGTTAAAAATCTCCAGCGCTTTCCTTAATCCGTTGTTGACATTTGTGCCTCCATCTGCAAACAAACGTGTACGAACACATGTTTCAAAACTTTGTTTATCTCCAGTAAAATTATGCACTAGGCTTGCGTCACTATCAAAACTTATCAGTGCCGCTTCATCCCCCTCCAGTAATGCTTCCGTGAAACTGACCACCGCATCCTTTGCGTTTCTAATTCGTTCTCCAAACATACTGCCGGAAACATCTACTACAAAAGCTACATCAAAATAATGCTTTTTTGCATCGTCTTCCGTACTGATCCGGTAGTCGATATTTTCCCGCCACGCCTGATACCAATCGAGCCGATTGACCAGCATATAGGTTGAAAAATGCGTTGTTGTCAGCGTGACCGTATTCTTTACCGTGTCCACCACGCTCTTGTCATCCAATATCTGATACCAGTTGTTTGCCTCATCATACCATAAAATCGCAAGATCTTCTTCCTTTATATCTCCGAGGGCACTTTCATCGTAGGTAAAAATCAACTGTGCCGTTTCAAAATCCGCCTTTGTCCTGATATCTACCGGCACACCCACCAGTCCTACGACATCTCGTGATATTGCGTCCAGTTCATAAACATTATTGATTCCGACCTGATTGCTGATATTACCATTAATACTCATAACAACGCTGACAGAGGTAACACCCCGTCCATCCTCCGGTTCAAAGGATTCTTCCAGACATTGCTCTACCCTCTCATCCGGGTCTAAAACGCCGTTTCCATCTGTATCCTGCAATAAGGGTGAAAACCCTAATGCCACATCATCGTAATCACTTAAACCGTCTCCATCGGTATCCTCTATGAAAGGATCTGTATGATATTCATATATTTCCTGATAATCTGTCAGATTGTCACTGTCCGTATCAGCACATAATGGATCTGTGCCATAGGATAACTCGGTCAGATTGTCCAGACCATCCCCATCGATATCCTCCTGCCCATCTTCTATCCCATTCTCATCGGTATCCCTCATAAGCGGATCAGTAAGAGTATAATACAATTCTTCATAATCGCTTAGTCCATCTCCATCTGTATCCTTCTGATTTTTATCGGTCCCAAGGCAGTCCTCTATATCATCTGACAAACCGTCTCCGTCGGTGTCCGTCTCTTGATCTGTCGTTTCTTTGTTTCCTGCTGTTCCCCCGCTATACTGGTGCACAGAGTAAGCCTGCGGCTCGTCCTCCACCCTGCCACCGGTTCCGTTGAACCCGACGACAATTTCTGCTCCTGCCGCGATCATACTGTTGTAGCCCGCATTCCGGATCACATAGTGATTCACGGCGTGCGACTCGATCACGCCGTTCCACAGGTCCGTAATCTCCCTGTCAAAGTCAAATTCCAGAACCCAATCCTCGATCGCCTGCTCCGTGCGGTTGCTAATGGATATGGTTGCGGAGAACCCGCTTCCCCAGTCGCTGACCAGCGTATAAGCAGCCGCATAATCATCCATGCTGACATCACTCAGTTCCCCGATTAGTTCATAATTCGTTGGAAAACCGCAGAAATCCTCCTGCTCCCCAATACCGAACTCCACACTGCCCCCAACCGGAATATCCTGATTCCAGCCCGCGTTTTTCATGGTATAATGTCCGTTTTCTCCAGCAACAATCTCTGCATTCCAAACATGGGAAAGCGTGCCCGGATAGTCCAGTCCTAGGCTCCAGTTTTCGATTATCTCCGTCCCGGTGTTGTCTATTCGGACATTCGCGTTAAAGCCTCCCTCCCATTGCGCAGTCAAGGAAAATGTCACTCTGAAATTCTCTCCCTCGTAAACCGACATGTTTGTAACTCCGTCCCATCCGCTCCCGCCGGCCGCATTTTGCGTCGTATCCGCGTATGCCCGAACATCAACCGCGGTAATGCACATGGTAAATGCCAGAAATAATGTCAGTATTTGCCTCTTTGTTTTTTTCATATCGCTTTTCTCCTCTCTATGTTGACAAGTATCCCTTAACTTGTCTCACATTGTCTTACATGAAAAAAGTCGAATTTTCAAGGTGCAGTTCGCGAACTGTAAAAAACAGGTTCGAGGAGGAGTCTCCCGGAACCTGTTTCCCGATTTTATTCGACATATAGGACTACTGTAATTGTAAATATATTTTCATCAGTTTCTATATTAATTGTGCCGTTATACTTCGCAACTGCCTCATCAACACTCCTTAATCCGTATCCATGATTTTTCCTATCCGCTTTTGAGGTAACTATTTTCCCTTTTTCTGTTTTTATTGCGGTTTTAAATGGATTTGAAACCCTGATCAGCAGCATACCCTTTGAATAATGGATAGCAAAATCTATAAATCCATTCTCGGCAATAAATGAAACTGCCTGTAAAGCGTTGTCCATCAGGTTTCCCAAAATAACCGTCAAATCAAACGATGAGAGATTCAGGTCAAACGGAAGCGACACATCGACATTAACCCGTATCCCGTTTTGTCTGGCAATTTGTAGTTTGAAATTGATCAGACTGTCAATTGCGGGATATCCCGTATGGATTATTTCTGTTCCGGTTTCATAAACGTCAACCATATCTGAAATGTGTTTTTGCGCTTCACTTATGTTTCCGTTTTTTATATCGGAATATAGCGACCGCAAATGATTTTTCATGTCATGCCTTAATATGTTAAAGGTTTCCTGCGTTTCATTTATGATTTGTAATTGGTTTTCATAATATTGATTCTGTTGCTCTATAAGTCCCTTTTCCTGCTTCTCCTGATATAGCCTCGCCATTCTGTCAAACAAAAAGAACACCGTAAAATTTATCATTAACACAGAAATTATAGAAATGACAATCTGGTATATGGAGAGCCCCGAGGATTGGAAAATTATTAACAACATAAACAACGAAGAAATCGGGATCAGAAAAAGCGAAATCCAATACGCTCCCGGCAACGTATTACCGATTTTTATGTTTTTAAACCCGTTCACAGCCATTGACACCGCATATATCAAAACATTTACCATAATGATTCCGAATATCGAATGATAATCGTTTCTTTCACCGATAGGAAAAGCGATATATCCTGTCATTGCGACAGCGACCATTTCTGTCCCCAGCTTAAATATATATGTTAATAACCCGACAAGAATTTTTTCCCTGATTGATGATGAATATTGAAACGTCAGAAGAAAAACAGCAATAATGTTTACGACGAGATTTACCAGTGGAATATTTACAATTAAAAAAACCGAAGACGTCAATATGTAATATCCGGCATATAATATTGTTTCTGCTTTTCTATTTACTTTACAGTTTTCAAAAAAGGATTTTATCAGTTTATATACAGCATAAACACCTAACGCCTGCGAAAGCAAGTAGGTTAATGTATATAAATCCAATTCGTTCATATGTTAGCACCTTCCCATTCGGAAACGATTTTCCTTACTTCTTTTCGTCTGTCCCTGCTAATTGGAATGATATCGCCATTCGACATCGTGATTTTCTCATATACAATATGGATTACACTGTCATAATTTATGATATATGATCGATGTACCTGTATAAATCTGGAATCGGATATCTGTTCCATGATCTCCGCCAAGGTGGATTTGAATTCATAATTTCCACCTGCCGTTACGATTTTAAAATAGTGATCAAAGCTCTCAAAGTACAGTATTTTGTTGAACTTCATTCTGAATGTTCCCTGCTTATTTTCAAACACAAAGACTCGATCTCTGTCGCTTAACAGCTCCACAGTCAAATCGACCATTTTAAACAGCTTTTCCTTGTTTACAGGTTTTTTAAGGAAATTCAACGGCTGCACCTCAAAAAGCAGCCTGTCATAGCAGTTCTTTGCGGATATGTAGACAATCTTAATGGTGTGATCCTTCAACTCTGTTCTGATCAAGTGCCCAAGCTCGATGCCGTTCATCTTCATAAGCTCAATATCAAGGATGATCAAGTCACAAGGACTGCCCTTTAAATATGCCCACAAATCTTCAGCGATAGAAAAGGATTTAATATCAAGCTTCTGATTCCTTAACTGCTGATATTCCAACAAGCACTCATTCACCTGTATGACTGCATTCTGAACGTCATCGCAGACCGCTACCCGGATCATATCCACACCTCCCTATTTGATATTATTCCATAAAAATCTTACAAAATCAATGTGCTTTTTTAGATATGCCGTATAGTATAAAATGCCAGAGATGGTATTTGTGCCTGCAATTTCTTCAAATATATCTTTCCCTAATAATATTAAAAGCTCTCCCCGCCTCAGGCAGGGAGAGCTAACATAACTAATAAAATAATACTCTTATCTGAGGAATTTTAATGCGTTAGTACTTAAATTATGTACTCAATCTGTTCCTCATGTTTCATATTGAACAGATCAAAAATTTTATCGCGAACCTGCAAAAAATCTCCAGCGGTACGATCTCTGTGACCTCTCAGCGGTACGGTGACAACACATTTAATTTTTCCCGGATTCGGCGTCATAATTACAATCCGGTCGGCAAGGAATACTGCCTCCTCAATGTCGTGAGTCACAAAGATGATCGTTTTCTTTTCCTGCTTGGAGATCGACAGGATATCGTCCTGCAGTTTCATGCGGGTGATCGCGTCCAATGCGCCGAAGGGTTCGTCCATAAAAATGATATCCGGGTCTACCGCAAGCGCTCTCGCAATGGAAACCCTCTGCTGCATTCCGCCCGAAAGCTGTTTGGGATGCGACTTTTTAAAGTTCGATAAACCGACAAGCTCAATATATTTATCTGCAATTTTACTGCGCTCCTCTTTGGCGAGCTTTTTCGGCTCAAGTCCCAGCTCCACATTTTTCTGCACGGTACGCCATGGCAGCAAGCCGTAATTCTGGAAAATCGTCACATTACGTACAGACGGCTCTTTTACCTCTTTTTCGTCAATTTTAACGCAGCCCGAGGTCACGGGCGAAAAGCCTGCAACGGCATTTAAAAGCGTACTTTTTCCGCAGCCCGAGGGTCCGAGCAGGCATATAAAC
The DNA here is from genome assembly GCA_964636375.1 of uncultured Lachnobacterium sp. Lineage (GTDB taxonomy): Bacteria > Bacillota > Clostridia > Lachnospirales > Lachnospiraceae > Roseburia. Next base: position 13,775 of record CAZWRT010000051.1, read on the forward strand.
TCACCTTTTTCGATCGACAGTGAAACATCCTCAAATGCAGTAAATTCCTTGCCGTTCTGCACAAAAGTCTTTCCTGCATGCTCAATCTCAATATACATCACGCAGCTCCTCCCCATGCTTTCAGAATCTGCTTTTCCGCTGCTCTCAGCAGCGTGTCTAAAATAAGTCCGATCAGTCCGATCACGATAATATCGGCAAACAAAAGGTCTGCACGCAGATTATTTCTCGAATCGATAATCAGATATCCCAGACCGGACTGCGCTCCGACCATTTCGCCGGCGACGAGAAATACCCATGCGGTTCCCAGCGCAAGATGGATTCCGTTTGCGATCTGGGGAAATGCCGCAGGAAAAATTACTTTCCACATAATGTGCGGCTGTTTGATACCAAAATTCTTTGATACCTTCAGGTAAATCGGATCAATGCCGCCCACCGCCGAAACGGTAGAAAGCAGAACAGGAAAAAATGCGGCAATAAATATTATCACGATCGCGGGTATATCACCGATTCCGAACCACAGTACAATAAATGGCATCCATGCCATCGGCGAAATGGGGCGCAGAAGCTGTACGGCAGGATTTACATACTGAAAGACCTTCGGAAGTCTGCCGAGAATCAGTCCCAGCAGTATCGCAATCACAACGGCACTGATATATCCCACGGCAAACCGGTACATACTTGAACGGATATGCGAGAAGATCTCACCGTTTACGGTCATGTCAGCCAATGCGCGAAATGCCATCAACGGAGACGGAAACAACGCCGCATCGAAATCCGTCAGGCAAAATGCGAGCTGCCACAATGCCAGTAAAATCAACAATGAAATCAGGATATTTCTTAATAACAACCATTTCTTCAATCGTATCAACTCTCCTAACTGTTAAAAATCGTTTTTCACAAAATCTGCATAAGACGGCGGATTTTCCGATAGTCCGTATGCTTTGACCTTTTCAGTCAGCACCAAATAATTTTCTTCTGTGATTTCAAGATCGTCAAAGGATATCCACTGCAAGGAAAGCTCCAGAACCTCCTCGTCCTGATTGAGGTATTTTTTTGCAGTTTCCATCGCCTTTTCTTTCGTCAGATTTTTGCCTGCCTGCTTGTAGCTTTCCACAAACAGCTTCGCATCGTCCGGTCGTCTTTTCATAAATCTTTCTGTCAATATCAGTCCGCAGCACAGAGAATCCTCCCATAATTCTTCCGAAGTGAACAGCGGAGCTCCCACATCGAGAGAAACTGCCTTTGCACCGAACGGCTCCGCCACACAGTATCCGTCAATTTGTCCTCCGGCAAGCGCGGAAGGCATTTCCGTCGGTGCAAGCTCAGTGACATGGATATCGCCGCTCGTAAGTCCGACCGCAGCAAGCGCATCATTCAGCAGAATATTGTGAGAGGACTGCCTGTGAGGAATCGCAATCGTTTTCCCTCTAAGCTCCTCTGCAGACGAAATATCTTTGGACGTTATGATAACGTTGCCGTCCCTGTGTCCCAGCGCGACCGCCTTGATGCTGATTCCCCGCTCTCTCGACATCATTGCGAGCTCTATCAGAGCAGCGGCTCCGTCCACACGTCCTGAATTCAGTGCATCCATTAATTCCGTCCATGAGCCGTATTTCACAAGCTCAACCTTAAGACCTGTCTGCTGTTCCAGCTCGTCTGCTGTTTCAAGTACGGCAAGCGAATGCGTGATCGGCAGATAGGCGATCTTTATTTTTCCGGAAGCGTCCGGATTTTTACCGCAGGCATAGGCGGAAAGCATCAGAATCCCTGCAAGTAAAATTGATATTATCTTTCTTTTTTTCATTTTCATTATTTTATTATCAGGATCTGTTTCTTCTATGTTTTTGGTTTTATGCATCCCAGCCCAAAGCTTTTCTTTTGGCTTTAATATCCTCCACGATCTTGTTTCCAAGGGAAACAGGATCTGTGTCAACGTGCATGACAGAGCCCAAAAGCTCTCTCGTTCCTTCTTTCAGGAATTCAATTACGTTCTGTGAACCGTAGATCTGCGCCTCCACGCAATGATAAGAATTGATGCCCATCAATCGGAAACCAAGAGCGGCGTCAATTCCCTTTTCATTACCCCATTCGGGTGAACAGAATGCGTAGGGCATTTCGTAGAGAGCCTGCCCCAGTTCGCCCGCGATACCTGCAAAAATTCCTGACGAACGGGTATTGTCAATACACTCTCCCACATGCCATACAGGGGGAAGATCCGGAGTAAGGAATTCTCTCAGGCTGTCCCCTGTTTTGTCAAGCGCGGAGGTATTGCAGTATCCAAGCTTCATAAGCGGAAACGACGCGCATCCGTTTGACAGAATAAGAACGTTATTTTTCAGCAATACGTCGGCAACATCCACAATCGCCTTTTCGTAGAGGACCTTCGGATTGCTGCAGCCGACCATATTGACAATGCCGAGGATTTTCCCGCTTTTTAACGCTTCTGCAAGGGGTTTCATGCTGCCAAATCTTTTATGTACATATTCAACGGAAAATCCGATCTCCGCTTCTACCTCATAGGGCGGGATATATACGGGAATTCCCTTGCGCTGCTCAAAGCTCTCAATTGCCCTTGTGACAATTTTTTCGGCAAGCGCCTTTGTCTCCCCGATATTTGAATGGTGATGATCATATTCGTAACGCTCTGCTCCTGGGAGTCTTGCAGAATCGCTTGTGGTAACAACCGTTGTTTTAAAGCATTTCGCAACCTCCATGATCGAGGGGAAAACATCCTGAACGTCTGCCACCCATAGATCGAGTGCTCCCGTGCCTAAAACAAGCTCCGCGGAAACGGCATTGGAAAGCGGGATAACTCCTCCGTAACGGTACATCGCCGCAAGTCCCGAACAGCAGATACCATAAAAGCGGATACCCTTCGCTCCCTTGGATTTGGCAAGCTCGATGAATTTTTCTTCCTGTCCAGTCTTGACAATCTGACTTACCAGAGTCGGGAGATGCCCGTGAACCGCAATATTGACATATCCCTTTTTCAGCGCACCTATATTGACTTTTGACGTTACACGGTCACCGACTCCGAAAAGGCTGTCCGTTGCAATATTCGCCCCCACAACGCCCGAAAACGTAAACGCCAGTCCGCATCTTAAAAATTGCTGCATGATGCTTTTCCAGTCGCCGTCGATTGCGCAGCCTGTTTTGTGATACGCTTCAAACACCTCGTGATATGCGCTGATCGGCAGAATATCAAGGTCTTTCCACACTTTCTGGCGCTCGGCGGGAGCGCAGGCGGTTATGGTTTCGTACTCGTCTGGCTCCGTCCGTGACATATCCGCAAGCAATTTATCCGCCAGATCAATGGCAATCTTCTTTGTTGTCCGGTGCTTTGTGGGTATTCCAAAAGCTTCGGCAGTCGCTCTTATCTTCTGCTCACCCATGATCGGAATGTCAAGCTTGCCCTCTGCCGCCCATTTCAGCGAAAGAATAATTTCTCTTGCATGCATACCGTGCTGGGCTGTGCCTGCCGCGGCTGCTCTGAGAAGATTTCGTGCAGCCACAAGATCCGCATCCGCCCCGCAGACTCCGCGGGGAGATTTTTCTGTTATCCTGCAGGGACCCATGTTACATATCTTACAGCAGATACCGGCAAGCCCAAAATTACACTGCGGCTTCTGTTTGTCAAAACGGTCAAACGCCGTATCGATGCCGAGCTGTTCGGCGCGCAAAAGCATTTCCTTTACGGCTGGATCGGGAGTCTGATCAATCACGTCCTGCTTGGACGGAAAGGTTTTTTTGTACTCCGCAACAGCGTTCATATAGTCACGAATAAACGATTTCGGATCGTCATCCAAGCTTTCCTGATGATCCGCCTTTGCAACGACCGTAGGGATTCCGTGCTTGTCGAATCCGATTAAAGCACGATGTGAATGGATATGGGACTTTCCGCCCTCATTGGAATGCTCCCCATGATGATGTTCATGCTCACTCATATAACTACTCTCCTCATTTCATGTATTTCCTATATGTTTTATAGGCTTATACATGTTATATAACACATGACAGGATTTGTCAATAACTTTTCTGGCATCAGACAACCGATAACTGACTTAATTTCTCTGTTTCCGTTTCGATCACCTTTTTGTCAATTCTCTGAAATAATAAATCCACTTCAGGAAGTAAATAGCCGGCTGGAACCGATTGTTTTTCCCATTTGTTGCTGATACCCAGCCATTTACACACCCGCTCTGATGAAAACGGTAAAAACGGGGACAGTAAAACTGCAAGGTTCGCAATCATCTGAACGCACTGATAGAGGGTATGATCACAGGCTTTTTTATCGGTATTTCTGGTAATCCAGGGCTGTTCCGTATCAAAAAATTTATTTGCATTCCTTACAAAGTCAAATATTTCAGCAATTGCGTCTTTGAACAAACCGTTCTCAATCTTCCTGCCTACGGAAACAAACAGTTCATCGATTTGACGGTTGACAGACGGATCGTCAATTCCCTCCGGTACGATCCCTTCACAATATTTTGCAATAAACGCCAGCGATCGATTTACAAAGTTTCCGTATGCGCCGAGCAGTTCCCCATTGTGACTATTCACATACTCTCTCCACGAAAAATCCGCATCCTTCTTTTCCGGACCATTTGCGAGGAAATAGTAACGAATCGAATCCGCTTCATAATGATCTAACAGATCCTTAACCCAGATTGCGTAATTCTGGCTGGTAGATATTTTTCTTCCTTCCAAAGTCATGTATTCGCTTGATATAATCTGGTCCGGCAAGTGCCAGTTTTCGCCGTTTCCCAGCAAAAGCGCCGGTAAAATAATTGTGTGAAACGGAATATTATCCTTCCCGTGCACATAATAATGCTTCGCCTCTTTGCCCCAGAGCTCGTGAAAATCAGCACCTCTTAAATCAGCCGCCGCTTTGCTTGCAGACAGATATCCCAACACATTTTCTGCCCATATATAAATCGTTTTGTTCTCGTAACCATCTTTTGGGACCTTGATTCCCCACTCCAAATCTCTTGTCAGGGCACGGTCTCTTAACCCTTCATCCAAATACCTGTTTGTAAATGCAATCGCATTTTTTCTCCATTCGGGATGACTGTCAACCAGCGCCCTCAGCTTGGCCTCCAATGCAGTAATTGCAATATATAAATGCTTAGAATTTTTAAAGCTGACGGGCTTTCCGCAAACTGCACATATCGGCTCTGCAAGATTTTCCGGTTCGAGCACCGTACCACAAGCATCACATTGGTCTCCTCTGGCGTCCTTTCCGCATTCCGGACATTTTCCCAGCACAAAGCGATCCGCCAAAAAAGTGTCACAGCTTTTACAATATGCCTGCGGAACCTCTTTTTCGTAAACATAGCTGCTTTCGTACAGTTTTTTGTGAAATTCCCCTACAAACCTTTTATGCTCCTCCGAAGATGTCTTTGTATACACATCATAACTGAAGCCCAGCTTATCAAAGCATTCTACGAATTCTTCATGATAAAAATCACTGACTTCCTGCGGCGTTCTCCCCTCTTGCCTGGCCCGAAGCGCTACCGGAGTTCCGTGGCAGTCACTTCCTGACACAAAATATACCTGATCTCCAACAGCCCTGTGATATCTTGCCAATACGTCCCCTGGCAATAATCCCGCTATGTGACCGATATGCAAAGAACCATTTGCATACGGCCATG
>CAZWRT010000052.1:0-19113 GCA_964636375.1 uncultured Lachnobacterium sp.
TGACAACAGAGGCCAACGATTCCATGCGGCCGGTGCATGACCGGATGCCTTTGGTGCTGGAACGGGATGAAATCCAGCGGTGGCTGGATGAGGACCAGTTGGTGGAGGCTTTCCTTCAAAAAAAGCCTCCATTGCTGGAGCGGCGGATGGATTTTGAACAGATGAGCCTGTTCGCTTCAGAAAATTCGAACGAATGGCATTAAATCCCTGTTGAAAACAGAACGTGCGTTTGGTACAATGAAACTCCACAGGAGGTGAACGCACGTTTGGAAAAAATAATTTTTCATATTGATGTAAATTCAGCCTTCCTCAGTTGGGAGGCTGTTTACCGTTTGGCACATAAGGGCGGGAAACAGGATCTCAGGGAGATTGCATCAGCGGTTGGCGGCGATATGGCAATGCGCCACGGGATCATCCTGGCAAAGTCCATCCCGGCAAAACAGTATGGGATAAAGACTGGAGAAACCATACTGGAAGCGCAGCGCAAATGCCCGAATCTGGTGCTGGTGCCGCCTAATTACAGCCTGTATGAGAAATGCTCTGCAGCATTTATGAATATCCTGCGGGAGTATTCCGATGTTGTGGAGCAGTACAGTATCGATGAAGCCTTTGTAGACATGACCGCCAGCTGCCATCTGTTTGGACTGCCAAAGGAGGCGGCAGAGCAGATCAAAGCACATATCCGTGACAGATTAGGCTTTACCGTGAACGTGGGTGTATCCAGCAACAAGCTGCTTGCAAAGATGGCCAGTGATTTTAAGAAACCGGACATGGTCCATACGCTGTATCCGGAAGAAATACAAAAAAAGATGTGGCCGTTGGCGGTATCAGATCTGTTCTTTGTGGGCAGGGCGACAGCGAAAAAGCTGTTTGACCTGGGAATCAGAACCATAGGGGAGCTGGCGGCGGCAGATCCGGTGCTGCTGAAGAGCATTCTAAAAAAGCAGGGGGAAGTCATATGGGGATTTGCAAACGGAGTGGATGTCTCTCCGGTGCTGGAGCAGCCTCCGGCGAACAAGGGCTATGGAAATTCCACTACTACACCCTATGATGTGACAGATGTGGAAACCGCTGACAGGGTGCTGCTGGCGCTGGCGGAAACTGTGGGGAACCGCCTGCGGGCAGACAATGTGCAGATTGCAGTGGTGGCAGTGAGCATCCGGTATACAGACCTGTCGTATGTATCACATCAGATGGTACTTATGACGGCAACTAACCTGACATGGGAAATTTATCAGGCTGCCTGCAGGCTGTTTTTAGAGCTGTGGAATCACAGGCCGATCCGGCACCTAGGGATTCATACAAGCCGGGTCAGGGATGATAATTTCTTCAGGCAGACGATGCTCTTTGATGAAGTGGATTATGAAAAACTAGAGAAAATAGATAAAACTGTGGATGCCCTAAGAAAGCAGTATGGAATGGACTCTGTGATGCGTGCTACTTTTCTGCGGCAGTCGATTGATCATATGAGCGGAGGGATCTCCAGGGAGAAGCGGACGGTAGATTATGACAAAGTGAAAGTAGAGTGAGAGGTGGGGGATCATGGCATTTGGGATAGGAACGAATTCACAGAAGGCAGATGCCGGGCCGATCAGGGGGAAGCAGAGGGAAATAGGCTGTTATTGCTGGTTTACGAACAAGGGCAAAATGATACCCACCACGCTGAAGGTGCAGGACGAGGACGGTGAGATCAGGACAGTCCGCCAGATTAAGGTGCATTCCCAGGAAGAAAAAATGTATGCCGGGGTTTCGTCCATTGAGTTTAACTGTACCATAACGATTCTGGAGCAGCAGATCAATGTGTGGCTGATCTATTACAAGGAAGAAAACAGGTGGACGCTGGTTTACCGGCAGGAGTAGAGAATGGTAAGATAAATATTGAGATAGGAAAATAATTGCAATTCAGTGAAGGAAAGGGTACGATTAAAAACATAGACAGTCTGGATTGGGATAGTGATTTTGATACGTTTATTTCTGGGCATTGTGATATCTATGGCAGAATTCTGTCTGTGAACATAAAAGAGGAGATCGTAAGAAAATGTAAAGCACACAAGTAGACTAGGCGGAGGTCACCAATACAGCAGGTGGAGAAAGAGGGATAGAAATGAAGGCAATCGGTAATATTTGGTTTGCGATTAAACATGTTCCAGCAATGTCTAAATCTATGATGATCAGACTGATCGCGTGCAGCGTATCAAATATATTAGTTACATGCATGGAAATGTTTCTGGTTAAATTTGTATTAGACTATGTCGTGTCGGATCACTTTCATATTATGACACTGTCAGCTTATCTTTTTATCTATTGCGTATTTATGTTTTTGAATCATATCTATAAAACAAACATTATGGGCGTGTATAGCCGCAAATTTGACATCAGTATGTCATCAAAAATGATGTCTGAGATTTATCAAAAAAGTGCGAAGATAGATTTGATAGACTATGACAAAAAGGATTTTTATGACAAGCTGGATCGGGTAATGGATAAAGGAGAGACTTTATATTTTGATATCTTATGGGAGGAATGTTTTTCTTTGATATCGAGGATCATTGTTTCCCTTTGTTTTTTTACCGTATATCATGACGCTTGTCTGATGATTGCGGTGGCAGTTAATGTTGTGAGCCATCTGATTCTTTATACAAAACAGGATAAAAGGAATTATGCATTTGAAAGGCAGGAAGAAACGTATTATCGCTTTGAAGATTACATCAATCGCGTCTTTTCGGAAAACAGCTATGCTCAGGAATTGAGAACCTCAGTGCGCGTGAAGGATGTGCTGCTTGGCAAATATGACAGGCGGGCAAAGGGATTTCTGGAGCGATATCATAGTTATCTGAAATACTGTTTTCACAATAACGCGGTTCGGAGTGTTTCCGCTTATCTGGTCTATTTGGTGACAAGTGTTTATATATCGAATTTATGGCTTCATCAGGAAATCACGATTGGGGACTTTCTTTTGATGATTACAGTAGTGGAAAGTATGTCGCAGCGTTTATTAGATGTGCTTCATGCTTTTCCACAGCTCTATCAGTCAAGCAAATATGTCGGAGAGGTTCGGGAGCTTCTGAATTATCCGACCATGCTGGATCATGACGCGGAAAAGGAACCGGTTGCCGGATTTGAAAGCATGGAGTTTTGCAATGTGTGCTTCCGGTATCGGGAGCAGGACAGATTCCACGTTCATGATGTTTCGTTTAAAGTCCATAAAGCGGAGATTGTCGCGATTGTGGGGTTAAATGGAAGCGGGAAATCGACCCTTGCGGATTGTATGATGGGACTCCTTATGCCGGATAGCGGGGAAGTAAAGCTTAACGGCAGGGATTACAGGGAGTATAAAATGTGCGATATCCGGAAGCTTTTCAGTACGGTTTTTCAGGATTTTCAGATTTATGAGCTGTCTGTGGCAGAAAATATCCTGATGCGGGAGGTACATTCGCAGGAGGATGTCAATCTGGTAAACGCAGCGCTTGAATATGTGGGCTTGTATGAGAAGGTGTCCGCGTTTCCACAAGGAATACATACGGTTCTGTCTATGAGTCAGTGGGACTGCGGTCTGTCGGGAGGAGAGCAGCAGCTGCTTGCGATTGCAAGGGCATATGCAAGGCAGACACCGGTGATTTTGTTTGATGAGCCGACCAGCGCGCTGGATGTCTACATGACGAATATGTTTTATCAGAAGCTGTTTGGTCTGAGGGATGTACAGAAAAGAACCGTTATATTGATTTCTCACAAATTAAAACATATAGACCGGGCGGACATTATTCTGTTTGTCACGGATGGAACGATTTCAGGGACAGGAAACCATGAGGAACTCATGCGGCGGAACAGAGAATATGCGTCGCTGTATCAATTACGGAAAGAGGAATTATTAGAGGGGCAGATATGAAACGTTTCGAAAGCTTATCCGTCAATTTGAGAATGACAAAATATCTTTTTTTAGCTTCACCATCTTATTTCCTGATCAATCTTGCAAATACTCTGCTTCAATCGGCAGCTTTTATTTTTACGACGCTGTTTTACAGATATCTCATTGATTTTGTTGTGTATGTGAAGGGGACATTAAACGATATTATACTCAGGTTTGCAATTTTTTACATTGTTCTCGCTCTTTTAAGCCTTGTAGATCATTGGGTCAGCGGAAAATATGATTTAAGGGAGAAGCGTAAGATCACATTGTATTATAAACAGTTAATCTGTAATGAGAGTGCCAGAAAAGGATTGAAGAACCACAGTTTTGAGCAATATATGAATCAGCTCTATAATGCGGTTTATCATGACGGCGAATATTTTTATAAATTTTCGGGATTGTTTTTTGGTTTATTGGATGCCGTTGTCACATTTTTGTTTTTTTTCGGAATGTTTCTCCAGATGCACCCGTTTTTTTCATTTATGGTAGTTTTGTGGGTGATCAATGAACTGGTTCATACAAATGCAGGGCAAAAGCTGGGATATGAAAGATATCAGGTTGAAAAGGGATATTACCAGATATTTCAGCATATCAGAAATGTGTTTTACTTAAAACAATACAAGAAGGAGCAGCAGATCTATCCGATTGCGGATCTCTTTACGGAAAACTACAAGGGGAATGCAGAGCGCTTGCGAAGAGAACAAGAAGGAATTAATCTTAAAATTGATCTCTGTACAACCGCGGCGAACAGTATCAAGCACCTCATCAATGCCGGAAATATGGTACTGTTAGTGTGGCTGCTTGTAAATGGGAAGATCACAATCGGCGATTTTCAGGTGGTTTTAACGAATTTTGCGACGACCGCGAATAATCTGGCTAACATGCTTCTGTTTTTTTCTTTTGTTGCGGATGACGCGCGATATATGAAGGATATTTTTGCGGTCATGGATACCCCAAACCATCAATATCCGGAACTTGAGCACAGTAGTGCAGGACAATGTGTGAAATTTTCGGATGTGGATTTTTCTTATGATGGAGAACGGAAGGTGTTAAAGGATATAGGAATCGAGCTTCCGCTGGATCAGAAAATCGCCATCGTTGGAGAAAACGGGTCCGGAAAAACGACCTTTGTCAAGCTGCTGCTGGGTCTGTATGAACCGGACAGGGGCAGGGTGGAGTATCGGTATCCGAAGCAGGAAATCGCGGACGCATCCCAGTTGTTTGGTGTGCTCCTGCAGGACTTTCGTGTGTTTGCGCTCTCGGTCTCTGAAAATATCGCGCTCAGGTCCGTCTGCGATGAAGCGGACAAGGAGAAAATGGAGGAGGCTATCCGGTTCAGTGGGCTAAAAGAGAAGATAAATACCCTGCCGGACGGGCTCGACACGGAATTGACGGGGGAATTTTCGGATTCAGGGATTACCTTCTCCGGCGGGGAAATGCAAAAGCTTGCGATTGCCAGAGCCTATATGATGGATCGACCGGTCTTGATTTTGGATGAGCCGTCAAGCAATCTGGACCCGATCTCGGAGAATGAACTGATCCACAGGATCAATCAGCTTACGAAAAATAAGGGGGTTGTTCTGGTTACCCACAATATGTCATATGCGAAGAATGTCGATCTGGTGATTGTATTTCATGAGGGGCGAATCGTGGAATACGGAGCGCCAGACGAATTGCGGGAGAGGAAGGGGTATTTTTACAGCATGGTGGAAGAACAGAAGAAAGCGGGGGGCGGCAGCATTGAATAAGGTACTAAAATTAAGAAAATAGTAAGAAACCAATAAGGAAAAACGAAAGATTATCCTGCTCCGTTTCGGTATAATAGTTATAGTTCATGGCTTAGGAGTGCGTACATGCGGTACATTCCGTGAGACCATGATCCGGAAAGGGGCATAAGATGAGAGAGGATATCAGAGCAACAAAAATAAAGAGGGAGAAACGTGCACGCCGGGTCCAGATCAGCCTGCGGCTGCTCGGGGCGGCGCTGGTGCTTGCGGTGCTTGTCAGCTTTGTCCACGAGCATAATTTTTTTGCGAGGAATGATTCCGGAAAAGGCGTGGTCAGTTCCTATGCGGAGAATGCGTATGCCGGACTGACTCCGCCGAAGGTCTATGAGGGGAAGGCGGTCAAGAACCGGATTCGGGAGCTCGCAGATGAGGACAAAAGTTATCAGGCGATCTATGATCAATACGATCATTATCCGAAACGGCTGCTGGCGGCACTCTGCAGCAATTCCGAGCTGCTGCCGTTCGTGCAGGGCTATCTGGATGCGGACCGCTCGGCGCACGGGACGCTGACCAAGCAGGAGCTGGAGGCGGAGGTTCCGCTCTTTCTCCAGTGGGATGCGCGGTGGGGCTATGCGGCATATGGGGACAGCAATATTGCGCTGTCCGGCTGTGCGCCAACCTGTGTGTCCATGGTTGCCGTCGCGCTGACCAAAGATGAGACCGCATCGCCGGACAAGGTTGCATCTTACGCCGCGAGCGCCGGATACTATCTGGCGGGAACCGGCACCTCGTGGTCTTTTATGACAGAGGGCTCCCGGCATTTTGGGATCAAGGGAGAGGAGCTTTGTCTGGATGAAAATGTCATCAAGAGAAAGCTGGATGCCGGACATCCGATTATCTGCAGTATGAGGGCAGGGGATTTCACCACCGCAGGACACTTTATCGTTCTCGCAGGTGTGCGGGACGGCAAGCTGATTGTGCGTGACCCCAACAGCAGGAGACGCAGTGAGGTGCTCTGGACATACGAGAGGCTCTCGTCCCAGATCAAGAATCTGTGGGTGTTCTCAGCGGCTTGAGGCTCTAAGGAAGCGGTGATTTCATCAGCGTTTCCTTAGAGGGGGATGCTGCCTGCCGCGCACAGCGCTCCAAAGCCCACCTGATTGTTTGGGTATTCGGTGTAACCGGGGAGAGCTCTGGCACCCTGCCGCAGGTATGCTTTCATCTTTTCGCCGTAGAGGAACGGATCATTGCCGTCTGTGATGCCCCACTGCATGAGGAGGGCGCAGCTGCCGGTGACAAAGGGGGTTGCCATGGAGGTGCCGCTGCGCGTCTCGTAGCCCCCGCCGGGCGCACAGCTTGTGATGTCAACGCCCGGGGCCGCAAGGTCCGGTTTCACCTGATTGGTATTCCAGGTAAAGCCGCGTCCGGAGAACGGCGCGAGTGTGTTGGAAAAGCTGTCATAGGCGCCGACAGTGATCGCGCCGGAGGCGGTGGAGGGAATTGTCAGGGTGATCTCCGGCGCCGGAGTCAGAAACTGTGTGGCAGACCCGCGGACGGCAAAGGTCGGCATCCACAGGTCATAGGTTCCCTCGATGATGCGCTGGGCGGTCAGAAGAAACGTCCAGATTCCAGGGGCAATATATCCATTCCCGCCAAGAAATTCAATATAGCACTCCTGGTAGGGGCTGTAGGGCGAGGGTTCGCCCAGATACATCAAAAGGTCGGTTCCGTCCGCCCGGAAACGCCAGCTTCCGGGCCGCTCAGGGACGGCAACCGTGCTCCCGGAGGGAGCGATCAGCGATAACTGCATTTTATCCCAGTAATTTTTCCAAAACTGAATACTCAGGGATTTCTCGTAATCCCCCACGGAAAATTCCATGCGGCGATTTTCATTGTTTTGGATTCGTCCGCCGGCGTGTCCGGCGCTGCTGCCCTCATTGCCGCTTCCGACCACAATGCTCACCCGTCCGAGATTCGCGGCGGAATCCAGATAGGTTTCGAGGAGCGAGGTGCCGCTGTGGCTTCCGTAGGTGTTGCCGAAGCTCAGGTTGATGGCGATGGGTCTTGTGGTTTGTATGCTTTGGCGCACGCAGAAATCAATTGCCTGCATGAGCTGGGTAGTACTGGGAAAACCATTGGGGTCAGGAGAGCCAAGCTTGACGGCGATTATGGATGACTCGTAGGCGACGCCGCGGTTGACTCCGTTGGACGCCCGTCCGTTTCCGCATGCGATTCCGGCAACGTGCGTGCCGTGGCCGCTCGGATCGCGGCTGGGGCACAGGAGCTCCCGTTCCGCCGGGGTCGCGGCGCGCAGAGCCCGGTTGATCTGCTCCTCTGAAAAGAGCGTACCCAGCGCGTAACCCTGAGGGGGTGCAAATTCCCTTGCCGGGTCGGGGGCGATCGTCTGGTCCCAGAGAGAGAGGAGGCGGGTGCTGCCGTCCGGATTGCGAAAATCGGGGTGAGCAAAGTCGATGCCGGAGTCGATGACTGCAACGATCGTGCCTCTTCCGGTGAGATTCAGGGCGCCCGGAATGCCCGGCTGACCGCTCTGCAGAGGAGTGATGCAGGAGGCACGCGTTCCTGCGAGATCTTCGAAAAACAGTCTCTTTGGTTTCTCGACATAGATGATGAGCGGGGAAGCGGAGAGCGTATTTATGGCGGATTCCGGGAGATGCAGAATCGCGTAATTGTTCAAAAGAAAGGTAAACGAATACTGCGGAAAAGCGGCGGCAAGTGATTCGCGGCCGCCGGTGTAGAGTACCACCACCTCCCACAGGCCGCTGGCTGCGGAGATGCCGGCAGAGAGATTTGCGGAGGCAAGAAGCTCCTCGTCGGTGGCACTCATCGCCGCGCGCAGCAGAGGCTCTAATTTCTGGTTGGCAGTTTGCGGATTTCCGGGATTATCCATGATTTGACCTCTTTTTAGGAATGATTTGGTAAGCAGTCGCAGATTTTTTCCATGGAAGCGCTGATTAAATCAGGGTTTCTCTAATATGTATGTACATTCCTGTATTTTCATGAAAACAACTATAGATTTTTTCACAAATTTTTTGTACAATAGCTGTAGCTAATGACAACGCAGGAAGGAGATCTGCTATGTATGCTGACGAAAATGTGATAAAGATGAAACATGCGGTACTGTACGAGGTCGCAAAGCTCGCATTTGAGGGAGAGTTGGATTCCAAGAGGGATCAGATTGCGTTCCATCTGATTCCCGGGCCGACGCCGCAGTTTAGATGCTGTATTTATAAAGAGAGGGAGATTATACGCCAGCGCGTGCGGCTGGCAGAGGGCAAGGCGCCGGGACCGGAGGATGACGGCAATGTGATTCAGGTCATCAGCTCCGCCTGTGAGGACTGCCCGATCTCCAGCTATACCGTGACGGAGAACTGTCAGAACTGTATCGGCAAGGCCTGTATCAATGCCTGCAAGTTTGGCGCGATTGAGGCGGGGCGTCACCGCTCCCACATTGATCCGCAGAAGTGCAAGGAGTGCGGGCGCTGTGCGGCGGCATGCCCGTACAATGCAATTGCCCACCTGAAGCGGCCCTGCAAATTTGCCTGCCCGGTGGATGCGATTACATACAATGAGTACGGAATCTCTGTGATCGACGATTCCAAGTGTATCCGCTGCGGCAAGTGCATTCACAGCTGTCCCTTCGGCGCCATCGGCTCCAAGACCTATATTGTGGATGTTATCAACGCGTTAAAGTCTGACAAAAAGGTTTATGCGATGGCGGCTCCCGCCACCGAGGGCCAGTTTGGCCAGAATATCACCATGAGAAGTTGGAAAAAGGCGATGCAGGAGGTTGGATTCAACGGCTTTATCGAGGTGGGGCTGGGAGGAGATATGACAGCAGCATCTGAGGCGGCAGAGTGGGCGGAAGCCTACAAGGCCGGCGAGAAGAAGGTGACGAGCTGCTGTCCCGGTTTCGTCAACATGGTGCGCAAGCACTTCCCGGAGCTTGCGGACAGGATATCCACTACCGTGTCTCCGATGTGTGCCGTATCACGCCTGATCAAGTCCCAGGAGCCGGATGCCGTCACCGTATTTATCGGGCCCTGCGTAGCGAAGAAGTCCGAGGTGGTGGATCAGAAGATCGAGGGCAATGCCGATTATGTGCTGACCTACTCCGAGATCCGCGCGATTATGCGGGCAAAGGGTGTGGAACTTGAACCGCACAGCACCTCCTATCAGGAAGCCTCTGTTTACGGCAAGCGCTTCGGAAATTCCGGCGGCGTAACAGAGGCCGTGCTGCAGAGCCTGAAGGAAATGAACGAGGATATCGACGCAAAGGTGTGCAAAGCCAACGGTGCGGCGGAGTGTAAGAAGTTTTTGATGCTGATGAAGGCTGGAAAGCTGCCGGAGGATTTCATTGAGGGCATGGCATGCGAGGGCGGCTGCGTCGGCGGACCGAGTTCCTACAATGACCAGAATTCCACGAAACGTTTCCGCGACGACCTGCTGGACAAGGCGGATGGCCGGGGGATTCTGGAGAATTTGGAAAAATACCACATGGAGGCGTTCTCCATGCACCGGGAACCGCAGACGCAGTTCCCTGAAGAAGAAAACGATATTTGACATGGAGCTTTTTTGAGGAGGAGAGAATTTTGTACAGAAAAAAATTTATGAAAATGAAATGGGCCAGGGGGATGGCGTTTAGTGTTCTGGCGGCGCTTCTGATTTCCGCGGCGGGCTGTGGGAAGTCCTCAGGCGGAGACACTGAGGTAGTCGGGGGAAATGTCTCACAGGAGGAGACGGATGGCAAGAACTCGGAGAGCCAGAAACCGGAGAGTCAGAAGCCAGAGAGCCAGAAACCGGAAACCCAGACGGGACCGGAAAGTCAGGACTCTGAGGCGCAGCAGGAGGAAAATCCGTCGGAAGGGCAGAATGATCCGACCGAAAACAGTGAGGAAAATGAGGAGGGTAAGACCATGCAGGACTGCGAGATCGAAATTTTATGTCCGGCGGAGTACACGATTAGAAACGCCAACGTCAAGTACAGCAATGTGATCAAGACTACCTATTATTCTACGACCTGTGAGAAGAACCGGCCGGTGAATATTGTGCTGCCGGCGGGATACTCGGAGGACAAAGAGTACCCGGTGCTGTATGTGCTGCACGGCATTTTCGGCTCTCAGAATGACATGAACAATAACAGCGTTACCATCCAGAATATGATGACCAAGGGAATTGCCAAGGATATGATCGTTGTCTACCCCTATATGTATGCCAGCAAGACAAGGGATGCATGTACTGCCATTGACAAGGAAAACGTGGAGGCCTACGACAATTTTGTCAATGATCTGGTGACGGATCTGATGCCCTTTATCAAGGAGAATTACTCCATCGCGGAGGGCAGGGAGAACACTGCGATCGCGGGATTTTCCATGGGCGGCAGGGAGTCGCTGGCGATCGGCCTGCAGCGGCCCGATCTGTTTGGGTATGTAGGCGCCATCGCGCCGGCGCCCGGTCTGGTGCCGGGAAGAGACTGGGCCATGCAGCACGAGGGCCAGTTCGCCGAGGATGAGCTGGTGTTTAACAATGAAAAACCGATCCTTCTGATGGTTTGCTGCGGCGACAAGGATGGCACGGTGGGACAGTTCCCCAAGAGCTACCACAATATTTTTGAGAGAAATGGGGTGGAGCATGTGTGGTGGGAAATCCCCGGCTCCGATCACGGAGACCCGGCAATCAGCAGCGGGATCTATAATTTCTGCAGGTATATTTTTCAGTAAATGAACGGGATAGTTTTTTAGTTCCCCTTGCTGCTCAAGGGATTGCTCCGTTTCTCAAAAAACTGGTTATTGTCGCAGCGGGCCTTGCAGTTTTGGTTGTAGAGGCTCTTCTGCCGGACTTCTTCCATGTGTGTATCGTCCGTCTCGTCAATAATCCTTTTGGGGTATGGATCGGCATCGGTTCCCTTGAGCAGTGTTTTTTTATCTTCCATTGTGACCTCCTTAATTGTGTTTACTGACATTATTCCCTTAAGACCTGCAGATCATGCGCGCAGGCTGAAAGGAAAAAGTGATATGGACAAATTGGCGGACATGTGGGATAATAAACACATTGATTCCATATATTTAGTTAATCATTATTACAGTATGGGGACCAAAGATGAGGAAAAAAATTTTATCTGTTGACGATGAGGAAGTGAACCGGCAGATTCTGAGCCAGATGTTCGAGGATGGATATGAGATCCTGACGGCGGAGAACGGCAAGGAGGCCATCCGTTATGCCAATCATTACCGGGATGATCTTGCGGTGATCCTGCTGGATCTGGTGATGCCGGTTGTGGACGGTTATCAGGTGCTGCAGGTGCTGCATGCCGAGCAGACCGTGGAAAAGATTCCCGTGATCCTGATTACGGCGAACACGGATCTGGAGACGGCGCTGCAATGCTATTCATTAGGTGTGACCGATATCTTATACAAGCCGTTTGTGACGCCTATTGTGCACCGGCGGGTACTGAATGCCGTTGAGATGTATCGGAGCAGGGAACACCTGCAGAAGCTTTTGGACCGGTCGAACAAGAAATTGACGGAACGGGAGCATCAGCTTGAGGACTTCTACAACAATCTGATCGAGGCAGTCAGTGATATCGTGGAGTTCCGGGATGTGGAGAGCGGAACTCATATCAAGAGGGTGAAAGGGCTGACGCAGATCATGGCGGAGTCCTACATGAAGCTCTACCCGGAGGAGGGATTTACCAAGGAGCAGATGAAGACCATCGTGGAAGCTTCCGCTCTGCACGATATCGGTAAGATTGCGATTCCGGATCACATTCTGCTCAAGCCGGGACGGCTGACCGATGAGGAGAGGGAGATCATGCAGGCCCACACGACGAAGGGCTGCGACATCCTCTCAAAGCTTGAGAATGTTCAAGATATGGAACACTATAAGGTTGCCTATGAGATCGCGCGGTATCATCATGAGCGCTATGACGGCAGAGGATACCCGGACGGGCTTGTGGGGGATGAAATTCCTATTTCCGCCCAGCTGGTATCGGTGGTGGACGTGTACGATGCACTGGTCTGCAAGCGCGTATACAAGAAGGCGTTTGAAAAGGATGAAGCCTACCGCATGATCGTGAACGGTGATTGCGGCGTATTTAGCCCAAAGATGTTGAAATGCTTTGAGAATGCGAGAGAAATGATTGAACTGTTGTCGGATTCTCTGGCGGAAAAGGAGTAGAATATGGATTACAGTGAGTATATTGACGTTCCTTCTGCGAAGTCCCGTTTTATGAACAACGAGGCGCTGTACAAGCGTTTTCTTTTCCAGATTCCGGAGAAGGGCATGATTCAGGATCTGGATGAAAAGATGAGTGCGGGCAATATAAAGGATGCGTTCGCCGCAGCGCACACGATAAAGGGTGTGGTTGCAAATCTCTCCCTGACTGCGGTCGAGAAAAGTATTTCTTCGGTGGTGGAGCCCCTCCGTGCGGGCAACATGCCGGATGATGCCGATTATCAGAAATTGAAGGAGCTGTATGAGAAAACCGTTGAGGTGATTCAGGAAATCCAGAAAGAGGATGTGCAGCTCTTTGCCTAGAAGGATGTGAGAAGAAATGGAATTATGGGATGTTTATGACCGGGATAAAAAGCGAACCGGAAAGACTATGGAGCGCAATCACTATGACCTAGAGGCGGATGAGTATCACCTGACGGTGCTCGGCGTGATTGTCCGGCCGGACGGACGCTTTCTCATCACGAAGCGCGTTAAGACCAAGCAGTGGGCGCCGGGCTGGTGGGAAGTACCCGGAGGCGGTGTCCAGGCGGGCGAGGAGTCTGAGGATGCTGTACGGCGGGAAATCCTCGAGGAGACAGGGCTGGACGTGGCAGGCGCGGCAGGCGGCTATCAGTTTTCCTATCACCGGGAAAATCCTGCGGAACGGGACAATTACTTTGTGGATGTCTATCGGTATGAGATGGATGTGAATGAGTCGGACGTCAGGCTCCAGGAGGCGGAGACGGACGGTTTTTGCTTTGCTTCGCGGGCAGAGATCGAAAAGCTTGCCGGGCAGGGGATTTTCCTGCACTATGACAGCATTCGTCCAGTGTTCGAGCTGTAAACGTATGGAACAAAATTAAAAAATACATTACAAGGCCCACACGGGAGCAGCTTGCTCTTGTGTGGGTTTTGTGTTCATCTTAATTCAAATTCTTTTAATTTATGAGCGACCCAAGAAAAATTCAGAAAATATCGGATCATTGCCACTATGATCGGCGAATGTGACTGGCAGGACAGTTACTTACATAGCAACCGCAACATCGTGACCTGGGGCAGGAGCAATCTGGCGGTCAAATGGCGGGTACTGGTTTGTACGATGAGCGTCTTGCAAAGTGGCGAAATGAGAATTTGCTCATTTTTTCGGAGAACTGGTGATTTACCATCGCATAAGAAAAGCGCGAGTAAAAATATTTATTGACAACTGATGCACTATAAGGTATAGTAAAAAATAAATAGATTGCATAAATTAATTCATAATATATATAAGAATACTATTTCCAATGCAGTATAAAAATGTGAAATTTGAATCGAGGACTCCAATATTTTTATGGCTTCTTTACAGGAACTTTTTTATTTATGGAAATTAGGTATGTGATCATCATCAGAGCCCTATAGATGGGAGAAGAACATGTTAAAAACAGGAGGAAGAGGATATGAGATCATATGTTTTAGAATGATCTTTGAATAATCGCTGCAATCGCCATGATATTTAGGAATGCTGATTGATTATGCCAGAGAGACCCTGGTGTTGAACCTTGACAAGTAATCAAAATCAACTTTTTGAGGGGCGAATCGATGCCATTCCGTCTGCAATACTGGGAAAAAGGCATTGCATCATGGGTAGTATCAGGGAGAAGCTTTTCTACATGAAAAGCTGGAAGAATATTTTTCACTCGAAAAAGTGTATGTAGAAATCCATGGGGATCATGCATGAATTCGGAAGTGGGAAGAGGAAAAACAGAGAGATATCATTTTGTTAACTGGAAACCTTGATTTTATTGAATTGGAGATTCCGAGAAATTATATTATAGAATGGGAGGAACATTTATATGCAAACCAAAAAACAATTTTTATTAACTTATAATGAAAACGGAAAAAAGGGTCGAAAGGTCATTGCATTTTTGGCAGTTGTGATCCTGATTTTTTCAATGATTCCATTTACGGTTGTTTCAGCGGCAATTAAGACAGAAAGGGAAAGCAACAACACTCGCGTATCTTGTGACAATATAAGCGTTGATGATATATACATTGGAAAGATAGGAGAGTCTGGTGATATTGACTACTACAGGTTTGTTCCGAGATTTAATGATAGGATAAAGGTTTACTTATCAAACATACCTAGTGGGAAGCAATATGATCTTTGCTTACAGGACAATAACGGAAACACGCTTATATCAAATAAGTCTGCAGGAACTTCGAAATATATAACTTATAATGTTACCGCTAATAAGCCGTATTTCATTGTTGTCAATGGATCTGAATCCTCATCTGGTAACTATAGCAGTACACAAAATTACTCGCTTGATTTGCGTTCCATCAACTATTTATATTCGCCTAGAAAAAATTATGCTGGGACATCGAATATCAGTGTCGATACAAGTGCATTGCCCTCACCGTATTCTGGGTATTTTACAAACGCAATGAATAGTTGGAAGTCAGGGTTTGTACATTTTACTGCAAATTCTTCCTCCCAAAATAAAATTTATACAGATAGCTATAAAGATGGGTGGTATGGTTTATATATACCATATACCTTGAATCAATCATTTTATAGATTTGAAATACGAATAAATAAAAAAACCATTGAAGAAATTTCATCGGACAACGAGGCAAACTATTACCAGGGAAGCATGGCTCATGAATTGGGTCATTCGTTAGGTTTAGATGATAATCCAGAAACTAACGCTGCGACCTTGATGAGATATGATAGAGATCGTGAAACAATTATAGGGCCGCAGTTGTTTGATGTAGATGCAGTCAGAGACAATTCAGTAATGTATACATCGTTAACCTCAACGGAGAGCTGTTATGAGACGGATTCAATCCTTAATACAGATTATAACATATCTGATGATGAAACAGAAATACGAATTCATTCCGATTATCCTGAGTATATAGGTATAGAGACTCTTTATGACGAGGCAGATCTCGTGGTTGTGTGTGAGAATCAGGGAAATAATTTTTCAATGCTGAAAATAGGATCAGATGATTTTGAGTTCCCCTATACCATCTCTAATTTTATAATCAAAGATGTACTCAAGGGGGATGACTCTCTGGAAAGAGTTGTTGTCAAACAGCTTGGAGGTACCTTTAATAAGGTTAAATATATATCTGATAACGTTGAGCAATTTAAGGATAATAATACCTATCTCTTATTTCTCAAAACATATGATGATGTGCCAGCATCGTTGCTTAATCCTGTGCAGGGTATGTATTATGTAAATGGATCTGAAATTATTGCGAGAGATGGAAATAATATCGATACAAATATGTTTTTTCATACGACGATGGATAGAGATGTATTTCGTTAAGAAATGCTTATAGTAAGGAGAGAATTTTTGTGATTTATTTTTTACTGTGTTCGTTTCCACTGAAATGATAAGATGCAATAGCGTGGAAAAATCCGGTTTCTCTTGAACCTTGTATTTGTTATCGAATATAATATTAAGAGCTTATAATTTCAAGTTGATTCAGCCATATTGATGATGGGAAGGAAATGATGTTCTTCTCAAAATAATGTCTTAACAGAGAATGGAGATTGTTTTTATGAAAAGAAAATGTATTTGTATGTTTATAATCCCCACTTTACTACTTGGGGGTTCATGCGGACATAAGCAGCTTCCGACTGCGCCTGACTATATTTATACAGAAGGGACTCCGGTTTTGAGCAATACGATACCTGAAATGTACACCGATTATTATGTGACCAGCAGCGAGGTTTATTACATTAACGTTTCAGACAGAGAACCGTGGCAGGGAATTACATACACTAAAGGCAATTACATTGGTAAGGTGTTGTTTAACACGGAGAGCCGTGAGTTGCGTTCCATTCAGCCGGGCTCATCGAATGTTTTGCCAATTGGATCAGATATATATGAGACAAACGAGGACAGAACCATAATTTTAGCAAATGTGGATAACCGATTGATTCCATATCTCAAAATGGTTGAAGGTTGATGAGTTAGAAAGAACAAAGCAAACTGTTATTTTCGTTGTAAATGTTAAATGACTTGGAAATGCTGGATCTTATGGAGTAACTATCGGATGAAGAGCAGGATAACCTCTGTTATCAACAAGAGAGCTGTTGTCTTTTATGGCAGCAGCTCTATAAAATTTCAAGTTGTCTTAAAAATGTTTGACATTTTATGATGTCGGTAGTATAATTGATCTATAAAATTCTTATTAAAGGAGGGTAGACACAGCATGTATAATAAGCTCACTCAAAAGGAATATCAAATCATGCGGTACATATGGGACAATGACTACGGCATTACGTTAAGCGAGCTCTGCGCATGTTCAAAGGAAAACGATGACGAGTTGAAAGCGCAGACCGTAAACACCCATATATACCATCTCATCGAAAAAGGCTTCGTCAGGTCAGAGGGCTCCCAACGGAAACATTGTTACTATCCCCGGATTCTCCGCGCAGAGTACGATTGTTATCTTGCTAACCAAATTGTGGAACAAATGTTTGACAATTCACTCAAGAAATTTGTTGCCGCATATATCGGGGACAGATTATTTACGGAGAAAGAGGTCACAGAGTTAAAGGCGCTGATTAAAAGGAAAAAGGGCAACTGATGATATGCATATGCTGTTTTCCATGTTATTGGCGGGCAGTATGAATTTCTTGATCTGTCTGATCATAAGACCGGCGACTGTACGTTATTTCCCAGCTGCCTGGCGTTATGGGTTCTTAAAGGTCATTCTGTTGATCTTTTTGTTACCCTATCAATATATTAAGTACACCTATATAGAGATACTTGAAGCCTTATTTGCAAGGTGGAGTCAAAGTGCAGAGTCTGCAGATTCGTTTTTTTCATTCATCAGTAAGCTCCGGGAATGAATTGCAGAGCGTTGCTCACAGAAGATTAAGAAAAAAATTTTACAGGCATTGAAAAATAAGTTTTTCAGTGCCTGTAAAATTTCGCTTAAAAGTATAGTATATTAAGATAATGCTATTTAATGGAGTGAATTTACGATTGCCATAAAAAGATGGAAAGAAAAATATATATTGACATAATGATACTATATTATAAATAGTACAGAAATAATGTATCGGATAGAGGACACAAATAATTTCTCAGGAACCTGTTGGAGTTGTGCATCATAGAAAAAGTATGCAAGAATCGTATTTACATGTATTTGTTCATTGTGGATAAAGCGTGGTAGTTAAAGAAACAAGGCGTAATAAGGGAAAGGAGGGGATTGGTTTAATCTTAATACGCGTTGTCTCAATAAATACAAACAGAGAAAAATGGAGGTAAACTTATGAAAAAATTTAGAGGTTTTTTGGTATTGTTATTGGCAATCTGTGTGTGCGCTGGAATCGGCTTTACCAGTGATATGGTTAGTGCGGCTCAAACGAAGGCAACTTTAACTCCAACAACGATAGCACCCGGACACGCTTTCTTATGGTTCCCAGATGACAATCCATCAGGGATATCGCTGACTAATGGTGGAAAACAGTATATGGACCTATATTTGGGTGAGTTGGGCGATCGGGTTGAGGCTGGTTTTATGCAGTATACAACAAGGAATAGGTATATATGGGTTTCAGGAGTATTAAATTCTGATCATCTTAAAAAAGAGCAAGTACTGCAGGGACCAACAGCATTTTATATGCCTTATCTGGGTAATTTCAATGAAAATGTATACATTGAAGTGCTGACGGGCAGTTACGTATTGTATCAGTAGACTGAGGAATAAGGAGACAGTGACAGTTCTCTTCCGGCAGGTTTTCAAAAGCCGGGCGGTACAGGTTTTTGAAAACCTGCCGGAAGAGCTGTTTTTTATGGGAGAAGAATAACATGATCTATACATCAGCCTTATATCTGTGGCGGAATAAGGTAAGAACTGCAATTATGATTTTGCTTGTAGCATTGGTGTTTCTGGGAGAACTCATGGGCCTGCTGCTCAAAAACGTTTCCCGTCAGGCGGAGGAGGATGCCTATGTGTATAGAGGGGTCTCACTATTCTTTTATGGGGAGGAATTAAACCTCACAAGGAAGGATTTTCAAGCAATTCGGGAAATCGAACATGTTACGGGCGTGGTAAACTGGGCGGAGATTGTCGTCCGGCCGACGGACAGCAGTAACGTAAAGGAGCACACAGGGGAGGATCCCGGGGAGGAGGATGTGCGCGGCGTTGCCGACCATATGGTAATCCTTGCACATATGGACCCGGCATATTACAGGCTGTTTCGCTGGGAGAAATCTGTAACGCTCAGGGAAGGGGAATTTCCCA
>CAZWRT010000053.1:0-19015 GCA_964636375.1 uncultured Lachnobacterium sp.
TGGCCAGGTTGATTTTTTCGTAAAAAGCATTGGATTCATAGTATTCATAGCGGATTGCGGACAGCTTTTTGATAATCTTTTTTTCACTGGCAAGCTTTATTCTGCTCTGATATTTTTCTGACAGCAGGCGGTAAATCTCGGAAAGGATTTTGACTGTCAGAAGCGCCACCCCGAACAGCCCGATTACGACTGCAATATGTATGAAAGAGGCCTGTGTTCCCTCCAGATATGCGGCAGCGCTGTTGGTGGCATACTCCAGCAGCTTTAATTCGATGAAATTTGCGCTCAGGAGAAGCAGAGACAGGAGCAAAATGCCCGATGTTGCAAACTTATAGTCACGGTACAACTCACGGATCACGTTTACATAGACTTTGCAGAACTGGCTGGCGCTCTTCCTCTTTTTTTCGGTGCCCTGTTTCTTTTTCAGCATGCTTCAGCCTCCTCTTCATAAAGCTTTTTCTGCTCGTGAAATAATCTGGCATAATAGCCGCCGTTTGCAAGCAGTTCCTCATGGGTTCCCTGCTCTGTTATGCGGCCGTCTTCCATCATGACGATTCTGTCCGCAAGACGGGCAAAGCCGATGCGGTGGGATATGAGGATTGCGGTTTTCCCCTTGAGATTCTCCCGGAAATTCCGGATCATATTCATCTCCTTAAGCGGGTCGATGGAGGCTGTGGGCTCGTCCATGAGCAGCAGTTCCGGTTCCCCCATGTAGGCCGAGGCAATGACCAGGCGCTGCCATTCCCCGCCTGACAGGTCAACGCCCTGCTCATCATACTCTTTTCCCAGGACAGTTTTGTCCCCGTTTTCAAATTTACTGATAAAGCTTTCCAGCCCGGCTTTGGCGTAAGCTTCCTTCAGGTGATTTTCATCCTGCATTTTTTCGATTCTTCCCAGCCCGACAAGCTCCCGTATCGGCACGGAAAAGCGGGAGAATTCCTGCGGCGCATTGCCAAAATATCGGAAGAATCCCTCCCTGTTCCCCTCGCAGAGCGGGATGCCGTTTAAAGTGACCATGCCTTCCTGTGGAATCAGGCTGCCGTTTAAGAGCTTGGAGAGGGTGGTTTTACCGCTGCCGTTATAGCCGAGAATACTGACGATCTCTCCGCGCCTGATGGAAAAATTCACGGTGTCAACTGCTTTTTTGTCCCCATTGGGATAGGTGAAGGAAACATCCTGCACGCTTAACGATTCAAAGGGGCCAAAGGGCTCCTCGCTTTCCGGAAAGCGCTTCTTTTTTTGCAGTTCCTTCAGTTCTTCATTGGAAACAGGCGCAACAAAATCATAATAGTCGCCCAGATATTTCACATCCTTATATGCGCCGTTTACCAGGGACTCTGCCAGGCTGCCCATGCTGCGAAAAGCAGTTTCAATCAGGCCGAACAGCATCACAAAGGTGCCCACGTCATACCGCCTGGAATACACGCCGGAAAGCAGAAGGGCAATGGCGGCAGCGCGGAACAGGAATCTGGCCACAAGGTACAGATTGTCCAGAACGGCTTTTTTCAGCGCCATATCCAGACGCTCCAGGCGAAGCTTTTCATATACGGCTTCCCATCGGCTATAGAAAAAATCCTGAAGCCGGTACACTCGCAGTTCCTTCGCGCTGCCTTTGCCTGTAAGCTGTTCCTTGTAGTAATCGTGATACCGCTGCTCTTTGATTTGTTTTTTGTCCAGCTCATATTCTTTTTTTGCAATAAAGCTGTATATGGCAATGGTTCCTGCCGCGATAGCCGCCGAATAAAGAATCAGCAGCGGCTCGTAAACGGCAAATATTGCCATGGCCCCCAGGAGGGTTCCGATATCCGTGAACAGCAAATCGGTGATTGTGGAAATGTAGCTGCTGATTTTACCGGTATTCCCACAGACAAAGGAGTATTTTTCCATGAACACATGATCATAAAATCTCTCTTGGGGAGTCCGGAAGGCTCTCCACATAAACAGTTTGTGGAAAAGAAAATCCACATTAAGCCGGTAAAAATTATATCCAAACACGGTTATGAACCCGCTGGTTCTCTGGATGAAATAGAGAACCAGGTAAAGAATCACCAGGCCTGTAAAAGCACTGCTGACGGTGCCCAGACCAATGCTGGCGTTCAGTTCGTTGACAAGATTTCTGTTGGCCACGTTGATCAGCAAACTGATGGCCGTTGCCAGGCTTAAGACCAGGACATTTACCAGAATATAAGGAAAGCAGAAATGTATGGCTTTCCCCAAAACCCACAATGTTTTTTTCATTTGCACACGCTCCTGTTTTCAAGAATCATATTTATTACCGTTACAGCACCATCCACATGGCGATCCGACTGTGTTCCGGATCTTCTGGAGGCGACAGTCTGCCGCTGTTTACCTCGTCATGTATCGTTGTCATCCGGCAGTTCAGCATGTGCATGGAGGTGCAGTAGTTGAGCTGGTCATGCAGAACGGGATTGGAGTTCTGACGGAGGATGTTCTGTGTCTCCTCAAAGACATTTTCCATATTGTCCATCAGTTTTCCAAAGAGGGGATGGGAGTTCCACATGTCCATTATTTTATTCAGGTCATCGCTGCAGAACACGAGGATATCCGGGATAATATTTCCGGTACTGTCTGTGTGGGCAAAACGGTTCTCGATATTGCACCATTGTGCTGTTTCCGAGGCGCTGAAGGAGGTCTGATTTCGGTTGTTCCGGATAACATCCCCCAGAAAAATCACATCTGCAGGGGCGATTGCAGTATCCCGATCCTCAAGGCCGTACTCGTCGATATAATTAAACCAGAACGCACTTTCATGACTCCCGATAAAATGCTGGCCAATAGCGAACTCTTCCGGAAGCTCAGCCTGTTCGTATCCCATGATGCCCCATTCCTCACCGTTAGTGCGTTTCACAGGGAAGTCTGTGGTGTATAATCTGGTTTTTGCCACACAGTAATCCACGAGATAAATGACGGCCCACCATCTTAAGTCATTATCGCTCATGCCATTGCGGACGACTCCCAGATTCCTGATCTGCGACAGGGTGTCCGAAACGATGGCTCCGATCATTTCACTGCGTTCCCTTGCGAAGCGGCGTTGGACCTTGTATATTGCAAAGCGGCTGTCCCTGTCTGTGATGAAAAAGCCCGTAATATATTTGTCACCCACCTTTTTCAGAAGCGTTCCGTTTGCCAGAATTTCCACCTCTTCTTCCATATAGGGAACCGCTGTGCCCAGTTCGATGGAAAGCTCCTCTATGGTGGAGAGATTGTTGCTTGCTTCCAACAGTATATTTTTCGGCAGCTTCCTTTCCAGCAGGCTCCAGGGAAGCCCGCTGGGCTGCTTACCGCTTGTGACAAAATTCACATTTTCCGGTTTGAAGCTTTTGGTTCCAAATTCTCTTGCCATATCCATTCCTTCTTTCAGTTTTTTTCTGGCACGGAACAGCTTGGACTTGACCGTGCCCTCAGAGAGGTTTGCCGAGGCTGCGATATCCTGGACTTTTCTGTCTTCTATATAATAGGAGATGAGGATATCGCGGTAGTCGGATGAGATAAACGACAATTCCCTTCTGAGCAGAGACAGCGATTCCCGCCGGATGATGTTCTCCTCCACAGACATGTCCTGGCAGATGATTTCGAAGTCTCCGATATCGGTGCCGGCTGTCGATTCCCGATATCTGTGCTTTCTGTCTGCCCATACGCTGTAGCGGTTTCGGGCAATCTGCCACACCCAGGCGGAAAAATGCACGGGAACAAGGCCTTTGTCCAGCGCCGTTATGATATTCAGCGCAATGTCGGAAGCCAGATCCTCGGCCTCGTCGCTGCCGCCCGTTCGTTTCAGGCAGAAATAGAAGAGCTTCTCCAGATAGTTTTCTGTAAATTCGGCAATCAGCCGTTCTGTCATCAGGTGTTTTTGGTTCATCCCTCTTGTCTCCCATCAATCATATAGTGTGGCGTTTGGAGATTTGGTTGCATTCAGCTTGAAATTAATTTTAGTGTACCATAATTATGCACATTTTTGATTGTTCGTTGTCCCAAATTTTTTTAAAAAGTATATTGACAAAAGTGTATATGCAGTGTATATATTAATATATACAGAATATACACGAAAGGAAAATGCTTATGCTGACGATTGAAGGTGTATCAAAGAAACGGAACACATTTCTTCTGGATCATATTTCCATAGAGCTGCCGGACGGCTACATCATGGGGCTTGTCGGGGAAAACGGCGCAGGCAAGACCACGCTGCTTGAGCTGCTGGCAGGGCTGTTATCCGCAGACGCTGGCGAAATCCGGCTTGACGGAATTTCCCTTGCCGAAGAGGAGGAATCCGTAAAGCAGGAGATAGGCGTCGTGCTGCATGGCGATATGTTCGATGTGAGTGACACCCTGCTGCGGAATGGAAACCGATACGGGCGGTTTTACCGCAATTATGAGGAAAGCGGATTGAAAGAGCGCATGGCGCAGTTTGGACTTTCCGGTGGGGAGAAATATGGGCGGCTGTCCAAGGGAGAAAAGCTGAAATTTGCCATGGCGTTCGCCCTGTCCCACAAGCCGAGGCTGCTGCTTTTAGACGAGCCGGCTGCAAATTTTGACAAGGAGTTCCGGGCGCTTTTTATGAAGGTACTGCGGGATTACGTGGCAGACGGCGAGCATTCCGTGATTCTCTCGACCCATTTAACCTCCGACATCGACATGCTGGCGGATTATCTCCTGTTTATCAAGGGCGGCAGACAGCTTTTGTACGGCGATATCGAGAGCGTCAGGGAGCACTACCGGATGGCCGCCG
The DNA here is from genome assembly GCA_964636375.1 of uncultured Lachnobacterium sp. GTDB lineage: Bacteria > Bacillota > Clostridia > Lachnospirales > Lachnospiraceae > Roseburia. Next base: position 4,748 of record CAZWRT010000053.1, read on the forward strand.
GTGAGGAATACAAGCTGAAGCTGCTAAAGGACAGGATCATCCACATGGAAAGCGGCGAATTTGGCAGCAGAGCGCTGGTGCGCAATGCGGGAAAGCCGTTCGATCCTGCGCTTAGGGTGTGGGAGCCCTCCATAGAAGAATTGATGTACTTCATGATATCAGGGTCACAAGTCCAAACTTGTGAAGAAAAGAGGTTATGATGAAAGAAAAGCAAAACGGACAGGTGCTAAAGGATTATTTTTTGGGATTTTTCAGGGAGTTCAATTCGATGAGGCTGAGTCTGCTCATTTCCTGGTCTATTGTCTGGGCAATGTTTATCTGGGGATTTCGCGAAGCGTTGCCTAAAAACTGGCTGATGGCAGCTCCGATCCCCTTTGCCCTGCTGAGCGGCATATTCCACAATGCTTCCCTGCCCTTTATGATGTATCTTGTACCTTTTTCAAAGGAGCAGCGGGAGGCATACATCCGGAAGTCCCTGTATGTCAAAGTCCTGATTCCCATGCTTTTTGCGGGAATGTGTGATATTGCAGTGGCTTTTTGGGGTCACGTGTCCGCATACGGACTGGTGCTTCAGCTTGTGACCGTGTTCAGTGTCGCTTATATCTGCGGCATCCTGTGTGACGGTACGGTGCTCGAGGCAAAGGAGCGAAAGGTATACGGAAACCTGAAAAATTTTGTGGGAGCTATCTTTGCAATATGCTATTTATGCACCGCTGCAATGTTTGGAATCTGCATGTATCCCGTAAATGTGGTGGAATTCTGGGTGATCTTCCTCATTGAGATGGCAGTCATGCTTCCCATTCTCGTTGCCGTGAGCAAAGAATGGAAAACGATCCGGCGTAATTTTACAGATTATGAAATGCTGAGCATAGTGTAATGGCATGTCAATAGATGAATGATTGTGCACAATCAAACTGTGCAGAAATGAGGATAAAATGCAGATTATAATTGAGCCGCATGGCACTTACGCGATATATGAGCAGATTGTAAATCAGATGAAAAATGCAATCGTGTCGGGAGAACTGACCGCGAATGAAGCGCTGCCCTCCATCCGGGGACTGGCGGCTGAGATCGGGGTCAGCGTCATTACGACGAAGCGCGCCTATGAGGAGCTGGAGAAGGAAGGACTGATCCGGTCCGTGGCGAATAAAGGTTTTTATGTCTGTGAGTACAACACGGACTATCTCCATGAAAAGCAGCTGATGCAGTTGGAAAAGCGTTTCATGGAGGTAATCGAGCTGGCAAAGCAGGCGGGATTGTCGGGCGATGATATTCGGGCGATGTTGGAGGGGCTACTATGAAAGACGATATGTTGTTTTCAGCCAGAGACGTGAGCAGTTTAAAGGCAAAGGGTCATGGGAAAAGGGCGTTTAAGCTGGAGAATATCAGCTTTGCGCTGCCGAAGGGCTATATCATGGGGCTTGTGGGGAAAAACGGCGCGGGAAAAACCACGTTTTTTGACTATATCATGGACGACAAAAAGAGGTATTCCGGAGAGCTTTTGCTGGACGGCAGGGAGATTTATGAAGACCATTTGCAGACCATGAACCGGATAGGCTTTGTCTCAGAAAAAAACGAGTTCCTTAATATACGCACAGCGGCGCAGAATGCGCAGATGCTGGGCAGATTTTACTCTGACTTTGACGAAGCGCTGTTTGAGAGCACCATGGAAAGCTTCCGTGTTTCCAAGGATAAAACGGTGGGGAAAATGTCCCGTGGGGAGCGGATGAAGTTTCAGCTTGCATTTGCGGTAGCACATAAGCCGAGGCTGTATTTGCTGGACGAAGCGACAGCGGGAATGGACCCTGTATTTCGAATTGATTTTTACAGGCTGCTGCGTACATTGATTCAGGATGAAAGCTGCTCCGTCATTTTATCGACACATATTGAAGAGGAAATAGAAAAGCAGCTTGATTATGTGGGTGTTTTAGATGCGGGCAGGTTTGTCTCCTTTGGAGAAGTGCAGCCTGCGTAAAGGGGGAGGGATAGTATGAGAAGCTATAAGAATGAAGATTACAGGAACAGAAAGAAAAGAGAGCAGGAAGAGAGGGCGCGGATCAGGGAGTTTGACAAAGAGCTTTTTTCCTACACCGGACAGGTTCCCTGGGTTCTGCCGGGAATATTTTCCTTTGTCCTGATCGTATTGATGGCAGTTCCGGTGCAGGAAATTGTGCATGATGCCACGGTAATCTGGCTGAATGTTTTTACGATTGCGATCTGGGGGACTTTTTATGTGCTGCTGCCCTATGTCAATGTGACGGATTTCCTGACGCCGAAGAAGAAAACAAGCGCAACCTACAGCAAACTGAAATATCTTCCCGTCAGCAAAAAACAGTACCGCAGGGTTCGGATGGAATATCTTTTCCGATATCTGTGGAAGCAGGCGCTGATTGGACTTGTGGTGCAGTGTGCGGTGGCGGCAGCCGTCTTAAGGAGCGTTACGGTATGGAATGTGCTGTATGTCGTCGGTTTTTTACTGGTATTTCCGCTTTTGCTGGGGCGGCTGGTGCTTTCGTAGATCAAGAGATGCTGATGAAATGAAATGAACTTTCCATTTTCTCCTGTCGATTCAGATCATTTCATGTACATTTCATGTATAAATTCCCCTTTTATCCCCGAAATCATATATAATACCCTTGTAAGTTTTGACTGCACATATAAACATACAGAACACAGGGAGGAATGGAAATGAAAAAATTATTGAGATTGATGCTGTGCCTTGTGCTGATGCTCGGAGTTACGGCATATTCGCCGGTACCGGCAGAAGCGAAGGCATTGACAACAGGGAAGTGCGGTTCAGGGGTAACCTATTCCTTTGACAGCACAACTGGGGCACTGACCATCAGCGGGAAGGGCAGCATGGCGGACTACGGACCGAATTCGAATAAGTCGCCGTTTTCCGGGCGGGAAGAAATCCTGTCCGTCAAGGTCGAGGACGGCGTGACGTCTGTCGGGCAGTGGGCGTTTTACGACTGCTTTGGGCTGCGGTCAGCGGAATTGGGGAAGGATGTGAAAACCATTTCCGACTGGGCATTTTACGGCTGTGTCGAGCTGGCTGACGCAATCATGCAGCCAGACAGCGTGACCTACATTGGAGCGGGTTCATTTATGCACTGTAAGGCAATGATGGAAATAACCCTTCCGGACAGCGTTGTCTGTGTTGCCCGTCAGGCATTTGATGATACCGGCTATTATCAAAACTGGAATAACTGGGAGAACGGCGTACTCTATATCGGGAACTGCCTGTACTCCGGTGTATACAATTGTGAATATACAGATCCAAACAGCAGGGGGGATAAGACGAAGCCGTACGGCGGCGGCAGCGGCGGAGCTGTTTCGATGGACCGGTCAAAAATGGTATCGGGGAATTACACCATAAAAGAGGGGACGACAGTAATTGCGGTTGGTGCGTTCAAATACGCCGGATTAACAGGCGGCGGGCTCACAGGCGTTACTATCCCGGGCAGCGTGACCAGAATCAGCGATTCGGCATTTGCAGACACGAATCTCGAGAGCATTACCATTCCGGTTGGCATCACAGAGATAGGCAGTGATGCATTCAGCGGCTGCAATAGCTTAAAGACAGTGACTATCCCAAAGAGCGTGAAGGTAATTGGGAATGGCGCATTTTCTTACTGTAAATCACTTGAGAAAATTACCATCAAAAAAGGGGTAGCGCTCATTGAAGACGAGGCGTTTTATCGCTGTGAATCCTTAAAGAAAGTGACCATCCCAAAGAGCGTGAAGTCGATCGGCAACGAGGCGTTCTATAGATGTGAATCCTTAAAGACAGTGACCATTAAAGGTGGTGTAAGAGCGGTTGGAGAGATGGCGTTTGAATATTGTGACTCCTTAACAAGCGTGACCGTTCCAAAAAGTGTAACGATTATCAATGCAAGGGCATTTGGAAGGGACGGCAGCTGGAAGATCAAAGGCTATAAAGGCTCGGCGGCGCAGGAATACGCAAAAGAAAATAATCTGAAGTTTGTGGAAATTAAAAAGTAGAAAAAGGACTTGGAGGAAAGAAAAATGAAAAAAAGGTTCCTGTCATATGTGATGGCATTCGCGCTCATCGTTGCAGGGCTGTGTATTCCGGGGGCGGAGCCGGTATTTGCGGCGGGCATTAAGATTTCTTCCGCCGAAGACCTGCTGGCGATGGAGGAAAATCCGTTCGGTGATTATTATCTGGCAAATGACATTACCGTCCCGGAGAACACCTGTCTGTTTGCAGACGGTACTCCGTTTATGGGTACACTGGACGGAAAAGGGCACAAGCTGAATGGATACAAAAGCACGGGGGCATCTGCAATTTTTGACAGTGCAAAGTTTGCGGAATTTAAAAACCTTTCCGTGGCAGATGTGGACATAAAAGCAAAAGGTTCGGTGGCCGCCCTCGTATGCAGCTCCGACGGCTGTGCCTTCAAGAACATAAAGGTGTCCGGAAAGATCGTCTCGTCCGGCGATGGCGGAGGCGTAGGCGCAATTGCGGCAAGCGGAAGCGGAAGCATGGAGAACTGCGAAAACAGTGCGAAGATTACCGCCAAAACTAAAAAATCGGGGAAATCTGTCGGCGGCCTGGCAGGCGACTTTGCGGCATCGTCCTTAAAGAACTGTTCCAATTCCGGCGCTGTTACACTGACTACAGGTACGGGTACCTATGTTTTTGATGTGTGGTCAAATGCGGTAACCTTCTCGGTAGCCGGGCTGGTAGCCGACAAGTCAGATAAAGTGACATCCTGCAAGAATTCCGGCAATGTCACATTAAACCTGAAATATAAAGTAGATGTAAAAAATTCAGACAACTATCGGATGAAGACGCGTGGGATCACGGTTAACGCAGGCGGTATCTGTACAGAGGCAGAAGAAATTACATCTTCAGGAAATACCGGGAAAATTAAGGTTACCTCCGGCAAGTCAGCGAAGGTGACCACAGCGGCTAATGTGGGAGGAGTGATACCCAAGTACCAGTTGTTAAAAAGTCCTATTCCAACGAAATGCTATAACACGGGCGCAGTGTCATTTTCGGGCTCATTCACCGGATTCTATTATGAAGATGTGTGCTGCCGGGTCGGCGGACTGTTTGGATATTGCATTGGGCTCAGCGAATGCTATAACACGGGCAATGTATCCGTTTCGCTTTTGTCCGACAATTCCGGGCTCTTTCAAATCGGCGGAATAAGCGGTGCGACAGTTGGCAGTATTAACAACTGCTACAACACGGGCAATGTGACCGTAACCAACAAGGGGGAAAAGGATGAGGCGGGCATTATCGCAGGCGGTCTGTCGGGCTATGCGAATGTATTGGGAGTTAGCGGAACCTGCAATTACAGCACCGGGGTGGTCAAGGCGCCTAAGGATGTGTGGGACGGAACCGGGCAGGGACTGCTGATCGGAGAATGGGCAGGCCCCAGGATGATGTTTGATAACGTGATTTATGACAATTATTACACGGCCTCCGGAAAGGCATACGGATTTGGCGATACAACCTGGGAGCCATTCTGGCCGACCGCAAAAAAGGTTTCTGCTATTACCTCCGCGAACTGTCCGAAGCTCTCCTCAAAGTACTGGACCTATTCTTCCAAGCACAAGCGATTGGTGCTGAAGAATAATGAAGAGAAATAAGCCAGATGGAAAGACGCAGGGGCTGCGCACGAAAATATGTGCGCAGCCTCTTCCGATTATAGTTCTTGCTTTGCAAAAATTCGACAGCTGATCTGATACATGATATAGCACCAGACCAAAGCAATCATCGGCGAACAGCATAGCAGAACAAATATAAGCAGGTCTGTTATTTTGATACCTAATAAAATAAGTATCTGATATACTCCAAAGAAAATTGCAGCAGGAATCAGAAAGGACACCAACAATAACACTCGCCCTTTTTCCGGTCCAAACCTGAATACAAGAGGAATTGAGATACTTCCAAAAACAAGAGACACTACCAATGCTGCCAAAGCTAAAAGCAGCAGCTCTCCAATTCCGACAAGGTCAAAAGTAATCTTTTTCAAAACCAATCCGCCGATTGCGGCTACTGCCAGTCCGAACAGACTTCCAATCAGGCAGAAGATTGCCAAAACAACAAATTTTCCACCGACTAAATCCTTTTTTGATACCGGCATTATCATAGAGTAGCGTGACCATTTTGAATTATCATCAAAAATAAATGTCGTCACGATCATCGTGCTGCACAATGTCGCACATACAAAGATATATGACTCAATATCCGAGGTCGGGATAAAGACAGCCGCCAATACCACAAGAGTAAACAGCATAGACTTTGCATTGTGTCCAATATTATATAAATCTTTTAAAATAAGGCTCCTCATTCGGCTTGCACTCCTTTCACATACAGCAGCAGAATATCATCAATCGTTGCATCGTCCACGACTGCATTTTTATATTTTCTTTTCGCTTTTTCCTTGTCAGCGACAAGCACACTCCACTGGTAATCTTCTTTCCGGCAGGCGAGGATTTCTTTTTTATCAATTGAATCGAAAACTGCCGCTCCGCATCGAATAATACCGTAATGATAACGCAGTTCATCTTTTGTTTTGCAAAAAATGACTTTGCCCTGATGAATAAGCGTAATGTAATCGGCAACTTTCTCTAAGTCGGTCGAGATATGGGAGGACATCATAATGGAATGATTTTCGTCCTGCACAAATTCAAGAAAAACATCGAGAATATCATCTCGCATAACTGGGTCAAGACCGGTGGTAGCTTCATCCAGAATCAGCAGTTTAGGTTTATGGGAAAGAGCAACAGCAATGCACAATTTCATTTTCATGCCTTTGGACAGCGTTTTAATCTCTTTGCCCGCAGGAAGCTGGAAGCGTTTTAAATAATCTCTATATAAATGCTCATCCCACTGTTTATATGCTGCACTTGAAATTTTCCCAACTTTTGCGGGAGTCAGTGTCTCATAGAAGTTGATGCCGTCAAATACAACACCGATGTTCTCTTTGAGCTGCTTCGATGAAGATAATTCCTGCCCCCAAAAAGCCACAGTACCATCGTCTTTATGGATAAGATCAAGAATTGCACTGATTGTTGTGCTTTTTCCCGCTCCGTTCTCACCGATCAGCCCCATGATGGTACCTTTCGGTACAGAAAATGAAACATGGTCTAGTGTAAAACCAGGGTATTGCTTTGTCAAATTTTCTACCTGTAAAATAGCATCCATAGTTATTCCGCCTCCTGATAAAACATCGTTAAAAGTTCAATCAATTTTTCTAATGGGATTCCGCTTGTTCGGGCAATGTCAGCAGCTTCCTGTAAATGTGCTTCTGTCAACCGCTGTTGTTCTTCCTGATAAAAGTCTTTATTCTGTGCCGATACAAAGCTGCCGCGACCAACGGTTGTCTCGATAAAGCCGTCTCGCTGCAAATCTTCATATGCTTTTTGAACCGTAATGACACTTACATGAATGGACTTTGCCAACGCCCTCATAGAGGGAATCGGATCTCCGGTCTGCAATTCGCCGCTCATAATCATGGCTTTTATCTGTGAAGTTATCTGCTCATAGATAGGTTTGCTCGTATTACTGCTAATTATGATTTCCACAACGGTACTCCTTTGTTTTATAGTGTACTTTATGTACAAGTACATTATATTCAGGCAAGGGCGTTCTGTCAAGTGGGTTTGTGGAGATTATTTATAGAAGAGATAAGGATTTGAAAAAAGTAAAATGAAAAAAGATAGAGAGGGAAAGATTTCATCTCCCCCTCTCATTTCGTCAGTTGAGCCGACCGCTGCCGCCGCAGGAATCGCATATCCCGCGATAGCAGTATTTACACTGTCCGGTTCCGTTGCAGCCCGTACAGGTCACCCAGCCTGAGCCGCCCTGTCCCCATGTGTTGTAGGACACTCCGCCTCTGCCGTAGCAGGATTGGCAGGTAGTGCTGCCGTGGCAGATGCAGCATTTGCCGGTTCCATTGCACGCGGGGCACAGATTGCTGCCCGATGGGCTGCCCTGACTGCCTGCGGCAAGGTTGGTTATTCTGGTGATGATCTGACCGCAGGTATCCGGATCCGTGAGCGTAACGGAACCCGACATTTTGAAGTCATAAACGGCATCGGAAAATGTAAGCCTCCCTGACATGGAAACGTTCATATTGCTGTCAGAAATATCCGTAACGGAGAATGCAGCGTTGGTCATATAATTCTGCGAACTGCCGGAAACCGTGTCACCTGTCTCTGCATCAAGAATAATCAACCCCAGCTCCATTGTATTCCCGAAATCGCTTTGGGAAAGGGATGTATTTGCTTCAAAGCCAGTCGTTGCTGCAAACATCACCAGCGCGTAAAGACTGTTGTGTTCGCCCACTGCCACTATCATACTTCCCTCGTCTTTTTGGTAGTAAACCGCATCGGAAACCGCAAACGAGGTTCCGCCAATGTCTATTGTTGCAGGCAATGTCTGCGCGGACGGATCAATTCCGGGTACCTCATCGGTCGGAGTCGGTGTCTGCGCGGACGGATCAATTCCGAATACTTCATCGCCCGCCTCGCTCTGCGTCGTTGTGGATTGCGCAGGCGCAGCCTGCTGTCCGTTATTTGTATTCTGCTGGTTTGTATTCTGCAGGCTTGTATTGGAAGGGATTTCCGCGCAGCCCGCGATCAGAATCAATGCGCTCATCATAAGAGCGGAAATGATTTTTCTCAACTTCTTCATATATAAACACCTTTCGTTATCTTCTTCCGCTGCCGCCGCAGGTCCGGCATTCTCCGTGACTGCAATATGGGCATGTACGGTGTCCATTGCAGGCAGTACAATTCACCCAGCCCGAGCCGCCCTGACCCCATGTGTTGTAGGACTGTCCGCCTCTGCCGCTGCAGGCTGGGCAGATATTGCGGCCGTAGCACCTTTGGCAGTTGCCGGTTCCGCCGCAGGTGAAGCATATACCGCCGCTGGTGCCGCCTCCGCCGGTACTGCCGCCTGTGCTGCCTCCGCCGTTTTCAAGATAGCTGTCGGAGGTCGGGGTCGTTTTTTCGTCGAGAACGGTGTGCGCAACTCCCTCGACTATATTCGTGGTGTTGCTGTAGGACATTTTTATGTAAAAATACCACTTCATCTCGCCCGTCGAGCTGTCTCTCTCAATTATTGTAAACTGCGCGTCTTTAAATATATTCCCGAATAGTGCCCACGAGTAATCGTAATCATTATTGTCTGTACGGTAAAATCCTTTCACGGTTATTTCATTGGCGTAGTGTTTTTTCAATTCCTCAAAAGAGTACGATTTTCCCGCTTTCCAGTCACCTTCCTCAGCCAAATAGTAATTCACATAAAGATTTGATTCGGTGGTCTGACCGTCAAGATATACGTAAAAGCGGTTGTTATATTTGACGGAGCTGGTATTTAGCGAGTAAGTGTCGTTTTTGGCAGGCATGGTTTTTTCTATACCGTTCAATACAACGCTGGCGCGCCCTTTTTCGGGTATCGTCAACACCGTCCCCGTCTTGGGCGAGGTGTATGTCTCTTTCGATGTTTTATCGCCTGCGCTGCCTTTCACAGTATATTTTTTGCTGAAACTCGCGTTGGACCAGCCCGACTTTACCGCCAGAACGCGAAGCTTACAGCTCTTGGTAATCGTTATCCCGCTTGAAGAATAACGCTTTGAGCTGGTGGTCGGTTTACTGCCATCGGTGGTATAGTAGAGTTTGACGCCGTTGGTGCCCGAAGAAAGCTGCACGGTTTTTTTGCTGCCGGAACCGCTTACGCTGAAGCTGACATTGGGTTTCAGCTTGTAGTTGTAGGTAGCAACGGAGCTTTCCTTTCCATTCTTCACCGCATATGTTTTCAGCGTGGAATTTTTGGTGAGCTTTATGGCGGAGGAATACTTCTTGTAGCTGTCGTCGTTTAAGCTGTAGTAAATCGTTGCGCTGCCGTCCGCGGTAAGCTTTACGCTTGTCGAGTTCGCCGCGCACTGGATTGTTCCAGATTTTTTTGATGCGCTGGGCGCTGCAACGCTGCTGGCGCTCACTGGCAGCAGATCCCCCAGCAGCATCGCCGCCGCCAGCGTCAGCGCGGCAATTGTTTTCAGTAATCTTTGTCTCATAAATGACCTCCTTATAGATTTATGCTATTGGAACTTATTTCCGCATTTGGGGCAAAAAGCACTGTCGGAAGCGGTCTCAGCGCCGCAGCTTGAGCAAACGTTTTTTTCCTGTACATTCTCAAGCCTTTCACCGCAGCCCGCGCAGAACAAATTGTCCGCGCCGTTTACCCTGCCGCACTTTGCACATACCTTATCCCTTGGCGGCTCCTCTGCTTTCGCGCCGCAAGCGCTGCAAAAGGCGGCTCCATCGGGCATTTTTGCACCGCATTTCGCACAGATGATCATTTTCGGCGTATCCGTTTTACAGCCGCAATGAGGACAGAAAACCGTTCCTATGGGAATCGCCGCGCCGCAGCCGGGGCAATCGATGTTCAGCGGCTTGCCGCAAATTGTGCAGAAGGCTTGACCCAAAGGATTCTCGCCGCCACAATGCGGACAGATACTGTTGCCTGCGGAGGGGTTGGCAAAATCCATGCCGAAATAGATTTCCTTGCCGCCGCTTACGATAAAGCGCTCGATATGCGCGAATATTTCTTCAGGCAGTTTTTTCTGCTTTACGCTTCCCATGACAGCGGTTACCGCCAAGGGCGCGAATATGAAAGCGCCCAATACGCCCGCGCCGACCTTATCGGACCATTTGGCGTTGCCGATGTTTACGAGGATACCGTTTCCGGAATCCGAAATCTGCACCTCTAAAGCCGCGCTCATTCCGGATATTGATTTCCAGCCGTCCGTGTCTTTTGCCTGAACGATATATCCCTGACCGGCTTTTCCGCCCTGAACCTCCATCCCCTTTGCGCGCAGCATATTTTCAACACTGCGTCCGAGGCTTTCTAATGTTATCCCGTCGGGTTTTTGAAATAATCTTGAATCCGCCATACCAAACTCCTTCTTATCTATACTATAAATACTATACAGTATTTCTTTCGGAGGTTGGTATGCAGGCTTGCATTATTTTTATTCGTTCCAGATGAATTCCATCGCTCTCTCAAAATCCATTTTGTGCTTAACCGCGTAAAACACTTTTGCGTCAAACAGATCCCGCACATAAAGCGGCTTTTTTTTCGCCGTTTTCAGCAGCTGCTGAAACCTTTCTGTATCCAGACCGAGCAGCAGTCCTATCTGTATCAGGTGATTTCTTGTCGGAATACGCGTGCCGTTGAGAAGCTGATAGCCGTAGTTTCTGTCGATGTTCAGCCGCCTGATCAGCTCGGCGCGCGAGATACCCCTTTCGTCCATATAACCGTTTATCATGGAACACAAATCGAGGCAGCCGTTTTGTTTGATCAGCGACTCATCAAATACCTCGCATGTGCTGAGCCATTCCTCAAGCTGTGATGTTTTCATATGTCGCCTCCTTTTATAAAATCCGAATATTCGCCGTCGTAAGCCTCCAGCCTCGCGCCGGTCACATGCAGATTTGTGGATTGAAAAAACAATCCTGCGCTCATCTTTTCCTTTACATAATGCGGTATGATGAATGTGAAGCCTGTGCAGCCGTCGCTCAGAAGAACGCCGTAGGAAACGCGGCTTATACTGCCGCCGATGCCCGCAAGCCTGGGAACAAGAATGTCGTCGTCGAACACGTTATAATTAAATCCTGCGTTGCGGACATAAACGATGTTCCAGTTGTCTGTTTCGCCGTCAGCCTCACCCACCGTTATCGTTACTTTAACATCGCCGTCGAATTCATAGAATGCGCTTTTCGATATGCTCTGTGACTCGTGCGCTCCCCAGGGCGACTGCGAATATTCTTTAAGCTCGACCGTTATCACTTTTCCCCCTTCGTCGTCAGCAACATAATAGGGAGCGTTGCGCCGTTTATGGTAGTTGTAGATGAGGAGGGCGTTTTGCCTTTCCGAAGGCTTGAGGACTGCCGATGCTACGATCAGGTTGTATGTCTCAAAGCCGAGACCGCCGTTGCCGAGACCTTCAATACCCTCTCGCGAGAGCACCAGCGACAGCGAGCGGTTTCCCTTTTCAATGTTTATGTAGCCGTTTTCGTCCGCCCAAAGCTCCTCGGACGCGGTGAGATATTTCAAGATACTGCGATCGTCCGAATTAACGGGGATGATTCCGTGGATATCGTCGGACGGCATATTTTCGTATGGCTCGATATTAAGCGTAATCTCGACGTCTCCGCCGAACTTTCTCAGCTCCTCGGAGGGGATCACTCCGCCGATATGAAAATCCCCCTTGTATTCACTGTCGAGTGTCAGCTCTGTAACTTTTGGCACGGAGCCTGTATGTCTCGCGGCGCAAACTAAGGCGGTTATGACGCATAGTACGGCGGCACATACGGCGATGGCGCCAGGGTGAGCCTTGGATAAACGTTTATTCGGATTGTCATTTTCCGCGCCGATTTCGGTTTGGAGCGAATTGTAATCCTTGGGAACAGCGATCGCGGCGGCGTTTATATCGAGCTTAGACAGTGCGTTCCTTAATTCCTCAGCGCTTCCAAAACGCTCCGATGGCTTTAACGCGGCGGCTTTCCCGATGACAGACCACAGTCCGCTGTCTGCTCCGTCGGCTTTTTCGGCGAACCCGCTGTCGTTCTCCATACGCTTATACGGACTTTCGGGAACTTTTCCCGTAAGCGCATAGTACAGCAGCATTCCCACCGAATAAATATCCGCTCGTATATCGGTATCGGAGCTTTGCGAGTATTGCTCCGCGGGCGAAAATCCCGTTTTCATTATCGCAGTATAACCTGCCAGACCACCGGAAAGAAACTGCCTTGCCGCACCGAAATCAATGAGCTTCACGCTGCCGTCACGGCAGAGCATAACGTTGTCGGGGGAAATGTCGCGGTGGAGAACCTTTCCGCTGTGCAGCACTACAAGTGCCATAGTGAGCTTATCGGCGATGTACAGTGCCTGTGAAGAATTCAGTGCGCCGTAATTTTGGACATAATTTTCCAGTGTAATACCGTCCAGATATTCCATGATGTAATAAGCGGTGTTATTTTTGTAAAAGCATTCGTAAATGCTGACGATATTCGGGTTGCCGTTAAAGCGCCGCACCAGCTCCGCCTCGTCAAAGAATTTCTCTGCGCCTATGTTGAACTGTTCTGCGTATTTCTCGCTGTTGGGGATAACGTGCGAGCCCCTGCGGTGCGCAAGCGCTGCCGGAAAATATTCCTTGACCGCGACGGTCTTTTTTTCCGTTGTATCGTAGGCAAGATAGGTCATACCGAAGCCGCCCCGACCGATATTTCCGCCGAGAATATACCGACCGCCGAGCTTTGTTCCGCGAGCAAGGACGGACGGTTCGGCGTTGCCGCCCCGCGAGTATCCGCAGACGGGACAGCCGTCGTGCGCCCTTCCAATACAGGAAAAGCAGTTTTTGCATAATTTTACCGGTATTTTCATTCGACGCACCTCCCCGTAAATATTATGGCATTATGTGAAATGGTTTGTCAACTCTCACCAATAAGGTTTGTTGATCTGGCAAAAGTTTCATTTTGACAGGGAATAGCGACAAATGGGCTTGTTTTATCTTATTATTGTGACGATATATATACGTAAGCTATTGCTCCAGGGAAAGAGGAGATAAACGATTATGAAAGAAAAAATGAAAAGAATCATGGATAGATTCCACTACTATAATTCTTCCGATATGGCGTTCCAGGCTTTTGGGCTTAGTAAGGAGATAGAATATGATGCTTTGGTGGTCGCACCGAGTTATTCACCTTATAAGCTGAAAATGGATCAATCCTGTAAGGTAACAACACTCCGCGAAGGTGCGTACATTGCCGGCTATCTTGTTGAAAAAGATGGTCTGAAAATAGCGTGGATAAAAATTGGCTCATCCGATGCCAATTGTATTGACCATATTGCTGTTTGTGCGGAACTGAACTTTAAGAAAATGCTTTTTATTGGAGCGGTAGGTGCGCTGAAGGACAGTTTTGATCTTGGTGATATATGTACCCCTGAGTATTCGATCTCTGGAGGGTATGCAAATACATACCTGAAGGAATCGATCAGAGACTATGTGCCATTTGAGAAAGTGACGCCCAATATGGAATATGTTGACCATGTGATTTCCATTGGAAGGGAAAAAGGCTGTGTGGTCAGAAAAGCTTCTGTCTTTTGCACGGCTTCCATTGCGCTGGAATATTATCATTTGGATGAAATTAAAGAGTTTGATACTGATTTAATAGAGATGGAGACCAGTTCGTTTTATCTTATGGCTGATTTGCTGGAAATTC
>CAZWRT010000054.1:0-19014 GCA_964636375.1 uncultured Lachnobacterium sp.
GAGTTATCTGCACAGTCCACCACGTTGGAAGACCTGGTAGGACAATTTAAGTTAAAAGATTAAAGGAGTTTACAGGAAGGCATCCGGTTCCATAGTTGAACCGGGTGCCTTTTAACTTTACAAATAAAGCTATAAAAGTTAAAATGGCTCTGTAAGGAGAATGGGTGAGATCTATGGCTGAATACAAATTACTGAAAACAGAGGGCCGCGCAAAGCGCGGAATTTTTCACACGGTGCACGGCGATATCCAGACACCGGTGTTTATGAATGTGGGCACGGTGGGGGCGATCAAGGGCGCGGTGTCCACAGAGGACTTAAAGGAGATTAAGTGTCAGGTAGAGCTTTCCAACACCTACCATCTGCATGTCCGGACCGGGGACAAGATCATTAAGGAGCTCGGGGGGCTGCACAGATTTATGGTGTGGGACCGGCCGATCCTCACGGACTCCGGCGGGTTTCAGGTGTTCTCGCTGGCGAAGCTGCGGAAGATCAAGGAGGAGGGGGTACATTTCCACTCCCACATTGACGGGGCGAAGATTTTCATGGGGCCGGAGGAGAGCATGCAGATTCAGTCGAATCTGGGCTCGACAATCGCCATGGCGTTTGACGAGTGCCCGAACGCGCTGGCGGACCGGGCGTATGTGACGGAGTCGGTGAACCGCACGACGCGCTGGCTGGAGCGCTGTAAGGCGGAGATGGCGAGGCTGAACTCTTTGCCGGACACTATCAACCGCGAACAGCTTTTGTTCGGCATCAATCAGGGAGCGATCTTTCCGGATATCCGGATCGACCACGCGAAGAGGATTTCTGAGCTGGAGCTGGACGGATACGCGATCGGCGGTCTGGCGGTCGGGGAAACCCACGAGCAGATGTACCACATCCTGGACGAGACGGTTCCTCATCTGCCGCAGGACAAGCCCACGTATCTCATGGGGGTGGGGACTCCGGCGAATATTTTAGAGGGCGTGGAGCGGGGCGTGGACTTTTTTGACTGTGTCTATCCCAGTCGGAACGGCCGCCACGGGCATGTGTATACGAATCAGGGGAAGCTGAACCTGTTTAACCAGAAGTTCGAGAAAGATATGCGCCCCATCGAGGAGGGCTGCGCCTGTCCTGCCTGCCGCGTATACAGCAGAGCCTATATCCGTCATCTTTTAAAGGCAAACGAGATGCTGGGCATGCGGTTGTGTGTGCTGCACAATCTGTATTTCTACAACACGATGATGGAGGAGATTCGGGGAGCGCTGGATGCAGGGAATTTTACTTCCTACAAGGCTGAAAAATTGTACGGAATGCAACAGCAAGGGGAGAAAACAGGGGCCGATTAGGTGAAAAAAGTCTAAATTTTAGGAAAAGGCTTGCCCTCGCATCGGATTTTGTGTAAAATAGGCCTAGTGATTTTTGAGTAGGAGGACAATGGAATGAATGTGATATTGGCGGATGCTGGCGCACAGGCTCCATCTGGTGGCGGCAGTATGATATTTACGATCCTATGGCTGGTGGTTATTTTTGTGTTCATGTATTTTATAATGATACGTCCGCAGAAGAAGGAGCAGAAGAAGAAGGAGCTGATGCTCTCGGAGGTGGCAGTGGGTGATACTGTGCTGACGATAGCGGGTTTTTACGGGACAGTGATCGGCATTGTGGATGACACCGTGATCGTGGAATTCGGAAATAATCGGAACTGCCGTATTCCGATGCAAAAGGCAGCGATCTCCGAGGTGGAGAAGCCGGAGGCGGCGACAGCAGCTGCGGAAGATACGAAGAAGGACTCAAAAAAAGAGAGTAAGAAAGATTCTTCGAAATAGGAGGAGAACAAAGAGGCCGTTTTCGAACGACCTCTTTTAGGATATCGTAAGGTGTCAGCGCTGCTGACACCTTACGACTAGGACTGGAAGGAGACGAAGCGTATGAATTTTCATATTGGTGTGATATCCGGCGACGGGATCGGACCGGAGGTAGTTGCCGAGGCGCGGAAGGTTCTTGACTGCGTCGGCAGTAAGTTTGGACACAGCTTTCAGTATACGGAGATTCTGATGGGCGGCTGTTCCATCGATGCGACGGGGGTGCCGCTGACAGATGAGGCGATCGCTGCGGCAAAGGCATCCGATGCGGTGCTGATGGGGTCCATCGGCGGGAATACTTCCACCTCGCCCTGGTATAAGCTGACGCCGGAGCTGCGTCCGGAGGCGGGATTGTTGAAGCTCAGGAAATCGCTGAATCTGTTTGCCAACCTTCGCCCCGCTTATCTGTACGAGGAGCTCAAGGCGGCCTGCCCGCTTAGGGAGGATATCATCGGTGACGGTTTTGACATGATGATTATGCGGGAGCTGACCGGCGGTCTGTATTTTGGAGCGCGCAAGACCGAGCAGGTGGACGGCGTGACTGTCGCGACGGATACGCTGACCTACAGCGAGAATGAGATCCGCCGCATCGCAAAGCGCGGCTTTGACATCGCCATGAAGCGAAGAAAGAAAGTGACCTCCGTGGACAAGGCGAATGTGCTGGATTCTTCCAGACTATGGCGGAAGATCGTGGAGGAGGTGGCGGCGGACTATCCGCAGGTCGCTTACGAGCATATGCTGGTGGACAACTGTGCAATGCAGCTGGTGAAGAACCCGAAACAGTTTGATGTCATTTTGACTGAGAATATGTTTGGAGATATCCTGTCTGACGAGGCGAGCATGGTGACCGGATCGATTGGAATGCTGGCGTCGGCAAGTTTGAACGACACGAAGTTCGGGCTTTACGAGCCCAGCGGCGGCTCGGCTCCCGACATTGCGGGGCTTGGTATTGCGAACCCGATCGCGACGATCTTAAGTGCGGCGATGATGCTGCGCTACAGCTTTGATCTTGACGCGGAGGCGGATGCCGTAGAGGCCGCGGTGAAGGCGGTGCTGAAACAGGGCTGCCGCACGATTGACATTATGCCGCAGGCGGGAGAGAGCAGGGACGGAATTATTCAGGTGGGAACCGCACAGATGGGAGACAGGATATGTGAAAACCTGTGGCTGTGAATAGCAGCGAATAAAAGGAAAAAGAAGGGAGAATCAGAATGCAGAGTGACAATGCGAGAGCCGGGATGCAGCAGGCACCGGCGAGAAGTCTGTTCAATGCGCTGGGGTTCACAGCGGAAGAAATGAAAAAGCCGATGGTCGGAATCGTGAGCTCGTACAACGAGATCGTTCCGGGCCATATGAATATCGATAAGATTGTGGATGCCGTAAAGCTCGGCGTGGCGGAGGCGGGCGGCGTGCCGGTTGTGTTCCCGGCAATTGCGGTCTGTGACGGAATCGCCATGGGACATGTGGGCATGAAGTACTCTCTGGTGACGAGGGATCTGATCGCGGATTCCACAGAGTGTATGGCAATTGCGCACCAGTTTGACGCCCTGGTCATGGTTCCCAACTGTGACAAGAACGTGCCGGGACTTCTGATGGCGGCGGCCCGGCTGAATCTGCCGACGGTGTTTGTGTCCGGCGGCCCAATGCTTGCAGGCCATGTGAAAGGCCAGAAGAGAAGTCTTTCTTCCATGTTTGAGGCGGTAGGCTCCTATGCGGCCGGCACGATGACCGAGGAGGATGTGACCGAGTTCGAGAACAAGGTGTGTCCGACCTGCGGCTCCTGCTCCGGTATGTACACGGCAAACTCCATGAACTGCCTGACGGAGGCACTCGGCATGGGACTTCGCGGCAACGGTACGATTCCGGCAGTGTACTCTGAGCGCATCAAGCTGGCAAAGCACGCCGGCATGGCGGTCATGGAGCTCCTTCGGAAGGGAATCCGCGCGCGGGATATTATGACAAAGGACTCTATTCTGAATGCGCTTACCGTGGATATGGCGCTGGGATGCTCGACCAATTCAATGCTGCATCTCCCGGCGATTGCCCACGAAATCGGCTTTGATTTCGATATCAGCTTTGCGAACCCGATCAGCGAGAAGACTCCGAACCTCTGTCATCTCGCCCCGGCAGGCCCGACCTATATGGAGGATCTGAACGAAGCGGGCGGTGTCTACGCCGTGATGAAGGAGCTGGCAGACATCGGATTGCTGCACACGGACTGCATGACTGTCACCGGAAAGAGCATCGGTGAGAATATCGCCAATGCGGTAAACCGCAACCCGGAGGTCATCCGGCCGGTGGACAACCCGTACAGCAAAACCGGCGGGCTGGCAGTTTTGAAGGGTAACCTCGCACCGGACGGCTCTGTGGTGAAACGCTCAGCGGTCGTGGAGGAGATGATGGTACACGAGGGACCGGCGCGCGTTTTCGACTGTGAGGAGGATGCCATCGCGGCGATCAAGGGCGGAAAGATTGTGGCTGGAGACGTGGTTGTCATCCGCTACGAGGGTCCTAAGGGCGGTCCCGGAATGAGAGAAATGCTGAATCCGACTTCCGCGATCGCAGGTATGGGACTGGGAAGTTCCGTGGCACTGATCACGGACGGCCGTTTTTCCGGCGCGTCCCGCGGCGCGTCCATCGGACATGTGTCGCCGGAGGCGGCTGTGGGAGGTCCGATTGCCCTCGTGGAGGAAGGGGATATCATTAAGATCAATATCCCGGCCATGACGCTGGATCTGGCGGTGTCTGACGAGGAGCTTGCGGCGCGGCGGGCAAAGTGGCAGCCGAGGGAGCCGAAGGTTCAGAGCGGTTATTTGAAACGCTATGCCTCCATGGTGACTTCCGGCAACAGAGGTGCGATATTGGAGATAAAGTAAAAGGCAGGGATATTATGTTACTGACAGGATCACAGGTTATTATTGAGTGTTTGAAGGAGCAGGGCGTCGATACGGTGTTCGGCTATCCGGGCGGCGCGATCCTTAATGTATATGATGAGTTATACAAACATCCGGAGATTAAGCATGTGCTGACAAGCCACGAGCAGGGCGCATCTCACGCGGCGGACGGCTATGCGAGAAGCACCGGAAAGGTAGGTGTGTGCATGGCGACCTCCGGTCCGGGGGCGACGAATCTGGTGACGGGCATCGCGACCGCCTACATGGACTCCGTCCCGATCGTTGCGATTACCTGCAACGTGGGTGTTTCGCTTCTGGGAAAGGACAGCTTTCAGGAGATTGACATCGCGGGCATCACGACCCCGATCACGAAATACAGCTTTATCGTGAAGGATGTGGAGAAACTCGCGGACACGATCCGCAGGGCGTTTGCCCTGGCGAGGAAGGGGCGCCCCGGCCCGGTTCTGGTGGACATCCCGAAGGATGTGACATCAAACAAGGTGGAGTTTCAAAAGGGAAAGGCGTCGGTTTCGGGGAAAGAGCCGGCAGCGCTGTCGGAGAGCGATATTGACACGGCGCTGGCGATGATGGAGCGGGCGCAGAAACCCTATATTTTTGTCGGTGGAGGAGCGATCATCTCCGACGCCGCCGAGGAGGTCCGCAAATTTGCCGACCTGCTGGATGCGCCGGTGTGTGACACCCTGATGGGCAAGGGCGCATATGATGGTACAGCGGATAAATACACCGGAATGCTCGGGATGCACGGGACCAAGACCTCCAATCTGGGGGTCAGTGAGTGCGATCTGCTCATCGCGGTCGGTGTCCGCTTTTCGGACCGCGTGCTCGGAGATCCCAAGCGTTTTGCGCGACAGGCAAAGATCCTGCAGATCGATATTGATCCGGCGGAAATCAATAAAAACATCCGCGCGGCGCATGCCGTGATCGGTGACGTGAAGGAAGTCCTTGCCGCGATTAACGCGAAGCTTCCAAGACAGAAACACGGTGAGTGGATAGCGCATATTCAGGAATATAAAAAGAAGTTTCCGCTCAGTTATCCCGCGCAGGGGCTGAGCGGCCCGTACATGATCGAGAGGATCGGCGAGCTTGCGGGTTCCTCGATCATCGTGACGGAGGTGGGACAGCACCAGATGTGGGCAGCGCAGTACTTTAAGTACAAAAATCCGCGCACGCTCATCACCTCCGGGGGCTTAGGCACCATGGGATACGGTCTTGGGGCGGCGATCGGTGCGCAGACCGCGAATCCCGGAAAGCAGGTCATCAATATTGCGGGAGACGGGTGTTTCCGCATGAATATGAACGAGCTGGCGACTGCAGTGAGGCAGAAGCTTCCGCTCATCGAAGTGATTTTCAACAACCATGTGCTCGGCATGGTGCGCCAGTGGCAGACGCTCTTTTACAAGCAGCACTATTCCGCAACGGTGCTGGATGACGGCATGGATTATGTGAAACTCGCGGAGGCGATGGGGGCGAAGGCGAAACGCGTGACGACGAGAGAGGAATTCGATGCGGCATTTCGGGAGGCTTTAGACTGCGAGCTGCCGTTCGTCATTGATGCGGTGATTGACGCGGATGACAAGGTGTGGCCGATGGTGGCACCGGGCAAGCCGATCAACGAGTGTTTTGACGGTGACGATTACAAGGATAAAAAATAATAATTAATACGAGGAGGAATGAAAATGAGCAGAGTATATAACTTTTCAGCAGGTCCGGCGGTGCTGCCGGAGGAGGTCTTAAAAGAGGCCGCAGATGAGATGATGGATTACAAGGGATGCGGAATGTCCGTCATGGAGATGAGCCACCGTTCCAAGGTGTATGATGAGATCATCAAGGACGCAGAGAAGGACTTGAGAGATCTGATGAACATACCGGAAAATTACAAGGTGCTGTTCCTGCAGGGAGGAGCCTCCCAGCAGTTCGCGGCGGTGCCGATGAACCTGATGAAGAACAAGAAGGCAGGATATATTGTAACCGGACAGTGGGCGAAGAAGGCATATCAGGAGGCGAAGATCTACGGTGAAGCCGTGGAGCTTGCATCCTCTGCAGACAAGACCTTCTCTTATATTCCCGATTGCTCGGATCTGGATATTGCGGATGATCTGGACTATGTCTACATCTGCGAGAACAACACGATCTATGGCACAAAGTTCAAAACATTGCCGAACACCAAGGGCAAGGAGCTGGTGGCGGATGTGTCCTCCTGTTTTCTGTCTGAGCCGGTGGATGTAACGAAGTACGGCGTGATCTATGGCGGCGTGCAGAAGAACGTTGGTCCGGCGGGCGTGGTGATCGTGATTGCGCGCGAGGATCTGATCCGCGAGGATGTCCTTCCCGAGACTCCTACCATGCTTAAGTGGAAGATACATGCGGACAATGACAGCCTTTACAATACACCTCCCTGCTACGGGATCTATATCTGCGGCAAGGTGTTCAAGTGGCTGAAGAAGATGGGCGGATTGGAAGAGATGAAACGCCGAAATGAGGAGAAGGAGAAGATCCTTTACAATTTTCTCTACGAGAGCAAGCTCTTTAAGGGAACTGTTCGGAAAGAGGACCGCTCACTGATGAATGTGCCTTTTGTCACCGGCAATGAGGAGCTGGACGCGAAATTCGTCAAGGAGGCGACGGCAGCAGGCTTTGTAAACCTGAAGGGACACCGTTCCGTCGGCGGCATGCGCGCGTCTATCTACAACGCGATGCCGAAGGAGGGCGTAGAGAAACTGGTGGCGTTTATGAAGAAGTTTGAGGAGGAAAATGCGTAATGTTTAAGTATAATTGTCTGAATCCGATCGCGGGAGTGGGCCTTGATCTGTTCTCCGATGCGTACACAAAGGTGGATGATCTGCAGGACGCGGATGCGGCACTGGTTCGAAGCGCGGCGATGCACGATATGGCGCTGCCGGACTCTCTGCTGGCAGTGGCAAGAGCCGGAGCCGGAGTCAACAACATTCCGCTGGAGGAGTGTGCGAAAAAGGGTATTGTCGTGTTCAACACGCCGGGGGCGAATGCCAACGGTGTGAAGGAGCTGGTGTTTGCGGGAATGCTCTATGCATCCCGTGACATTGTGGGAGGAATCGACTGGTGCCTGGAAAACCAGAATGACGAGAACATTGCGAAGACCGCAGAGAAACAGAAGAAGAACTTTGCGGGAACGGAGATTTCCGGCAAAAAGCTCGGGGTGATCGGTCTGGGCGCGATCGGTGTGCTGGTGGCAAATGCCGCCACACACATGGGTATGGACGTGTATGGCTACGATCCCTACATCTCTGTGAATGCGGCATGGAATCTTTCCAGAAGCGTGAAGCATATCAGCAATGTGGAGGATATTTATCGCGAGTGTGACTTTATCACGATCCATGTGCCGCTTTTAGACTCCACCAAAAAGATGATTGACGCGAAGGCGATCGCGATGATGAAGCCGACGGCGATTGTTCTGAATTTTGCGAGGGATCTCCTGGTGGACGAGGAGGCGATGGTGGACGCTCTCGCCGCAGGAAAGATCAAGAAGTATGTGTCTGATTTCCCGAATCCGACAGTTGTCGGAGCGAAGGGCTGCATCGTGACCCCTCATCTGGGCGCGTCCACCGCGGAGTCCGAGGACAACTGCGCCATCATGGCGGTGCGCGAGATCCGCGACTATCTGGAGAACGGCAATATTGTTCATTCCGTGAATTTTCCGGACTGCAACATGGCGGCATGCACGAAGGCGGGGCGCATCGGAATTCTGCACGAGAATAAAAAGGGCATGATCGGACAGATCACGACCTGTCTCGGCAACGCGGATGTGAATGTATCTGACATGACAAACAAGGGCAAGGATGACTATGCGTATTCTCTGCTGGATGTAGAGACGCCGGTTACCGCGGATGTGGTGAAGGCGCTGGAGAGCATTGCGGGCGTCATCCGGGTGCGCGTGATTAAATAGGAGACACTATGGCTGAGATAAAACCTTTTATATGTGTGAGACCGGCGGCAGCGATGGCAGAGACCATCGCTGCTCTGCCTTATGATGTGTATGACCGCGCGGAGGCGAAGACGGTCGTAGAGCGAAATCCAAGGTCTTTCCTGGCGATAGACCGTGCAGAAACACAGTTTGGGGACGAGGTGGACACTTACGATCCGAGGGTGTACGAGAAGGCGGCAGCGATGCTGAAGGAGTGGATTGCATGCGGCGATTTCGTGCGGGATACCGCGCCCTGCTACTACATCTACGAGTTGACAATGGACGGGCGGACGCAGACGGGGATCGTGGGCTGTGCCTGCATTGATGACTACAAAAACAATGTGATTAAAAAGCATGAGAATACCCGTGCGGACAAGGAGCAGGACCGGATCAATCATGTGGATGTCTGCAGCGCACAGACGGGACCGATTTTCCTTGCCTACCGGGCGAACGCTGTCATCGGCCGCGTAGTGAGAGAGACGAAGGAGCACGGTCCTCTGTACGATTTCGTGTCGGAGGATGGAATCCGGCACCGCGTGTTTGCGATCGACAATGCCGCAGATATCGACGCGGTGAGTCACGCGTTTGCAGAAATTCAGGAGATTTATATTGCGGACGGGCACCATCGGGCGGCATCCGCGGTGCGCGTGGGCGAAAAGAGAAGAAAGGAACATCCGGATTATACCGGCGGGGAAGAATTTAATTATTTTCTGTCCGTGCTGTTCCCGGATGAAGAGCTGATGATCATGGACTACAACCGTGTTGTCCACGACTTAAACGGCATGAGCGAACAGGAATTTCTGAAAAAGGTCAAGGAGCTCTTTGCGGTTGAACCGATTATGGATGGCACGCTCACGGCTTCGGACGTGCCGGAGGAGACCGTGCGCCCGAAGAAGAAGGGCGATTTTGCCATGTTTCTTGCAGACAGGTGGTATCTGTGCCACATGAAGCATGTGCCGGATGACCCGGTTGAGGGGCTGGATGTTTCGGTGCTGCAGAGACAACTGTTGGCTCCGGTGCTGGGAATCGGCGATCCGAAGACGGACAAGCGGATCGACTTTGTCGGCGGAATCCGCGGCATGAAGGAATTGGAGCGCCGCTGCCACACCGACAGCGCAGTGGCCTTTGCCATGTTCCCCACGTCGATCGGCGAGCTCTTTGCTGTGGCGGATGCGGGACTTTTGATGCCGCCCAAGTCCACGTGGTTTGAGCCGAAGCTGAGGAGCGGACTGTTTATTCACGAAATTTAAGGGTAACGACGATGCTTCGTGCAGGAGGAGACAGGGGATGAAACATATGATGTTGCTGACGGAGACGATCACGGTAGATTCTCTGATTCAGGAGGTACAGAAGGATTCGGGAATTCTTAAGACTTATCTGGAGAGCATGATGCCGTCACTTTTAAGCTTTCTGATGCGGATTCTGATCGCGATACTGGTCCTGCTGGTGGGAAGCCGGATCATCAAGCTGGCTATACGCATGCTGGAGAAGTCCTTAAAGAAGGGCAGAGCGGAGGCGGGAGTCATCACGTTCCTGTGCTCGCTCCTTAAGTATGCGCTGTATTTCATTTTGGTTATGATGGTTTTGTCGGGCTTTGGCGTGACGGCCAGTTCTGTGGTGGCGGTGCTCGGTTCTGCGGGTCTGGCGCTCGGACTTGCCCTGCAGGGAAGCCTCTCCAACTTTGCCGGAGGCGTTTTGATTCTCCTGCTCAAGCCCTTTGTGGTGGGGGATTACATCATTGACATCGGTTCGGGGCAGGAGGGCACAGTGTCGGAGATCACGACTTTTTACACGAGGCTGCTCACGGTGGACAACAAGACGGTCGTCATTCCCAACGGAAAGCTGTCGAACGACTGTATCACGAACTGCACGCACATGGCTAAGCGCCGGGTGGATCTGGTCGTCGGCGTGGACTACCGGACGAACCTTGCCGACGCGAAGCGTGTGCTGCTTGCGGTGGTGCAGGAAGAGGGACGTGTGCTGGAGGGGGAGCCGGTGGATGTCTTTGTGGATGCGCTGGCGGAGAGCTCGGTGAATCTCGGCGTCCGCGTCTGGGTCAGTACCGGGGATTACTGGCCTGTCCGCTGGAGCCTGCTGGAGAACATCAAGCTGGCGCTGGATGAGAACGGTATCCAGATCCCATTCCCGCAGCTTGATGTAAAAATTAAGGAAAACTAACGGTGAATTTGTCATGCACTGGAGGATTGATTCATGAGCGTGAGAGAACAGTACAACGAAAAATTGGCTGAAACGGTGATCAGAAATCTGAAAAAGCGTCAGATGGAGGCATTTTACTGCCCATCGGCGGCGGAGGCAAGGGACATGGCGCTGTCCTTCGTGAAGGAGGGAAACAGTGTGTCCTTCGGGGGTTCCATGACCTTAGAGGAAACCGGCATTTTGGAGGCGCTGAAAAATCGTGAGGACATCCGTCTGATTGACCGTGCCAATGCCGGAAATGCGCAGGAGATGAAACAGATTTTTCGCGATGCGCTGTCGGCAGACTGCTATTTTATGAGCACAAATGCGCTGACTGAGGGCGGTGAGCTGGTCAACATTGACGGCAACGGAAACCGTCTGGCGGCTTTAATCTATGGCCCGGATCAGGTCATTATCATCACAGGGCTGAACAAGGTGGTTCCCACCGTGGAGGATGCCGTGCGCCGGGTGCGCCATACGGCGACGCCGCTCAACTGCATCCGCTTAAACAGGAACACACCCTGCGCCTCTACCGGCACATGTGCGGACTGCCTGGCCCCGGACTGCATCTGCAATCAGGTTGTCATCACGAGGCGCAGCGGCAATCCGGACCGGATCAAGGTGATCCTGGTCGGGGAGGCGCTGGGATATTAAGTGCTGCTTTATTTCTTTTTCCTGTAATATACTACGGCTGCGGCAATAGCGCCAATGATAAGCAGCATGCGCGAGCCGGAAGAAGGTTCCCTTCCGCGGAGTATTTGTCCGCATCCAGCCAGTACTGGAAGTCGTCCCGGTTCTCCGCGCCGATGGTGCGGAATGCGAGCGAATCCTTTACGGTTACTCCGTCCCCAAGGTTGAAGGTCAGGCTGTCTTCACTGTCGGTTTTATTCACGGCAACAATGACAAGCCCTTTGAATTGAAAAAAAGACTTTCTTTTTGGACGATGATCGTTTATAATATTCTAAGATTATATGTTTGCGGTCATTTTCAGACAAGAATCCCACTGCTAAGCGAATAAAACAAGGAGTTAGTGTTATATGAGAGAAAAATATGAGAGCCTGTCATTGACGGTGCTGAAAGACCTGGCAAAGGCGAGAGGTCTTAAAGGAATTTCCACCATGAAAAAAAGTGCTCTGGTGGAGCTGATGCTGCAGGAGGACGAGAAGGACAAGGCGAAGGCTGAGGAGAAGGCAAAGGCGGCCGCGGCGGAGGAAAAACCTGCACCGTCCAGGCGCAGTGTCTATTCTGTGAGGGGGGCGCAGGATGGCCGGGGGACATCCGGGCAGCGCCGGCCGGAGCGAAGCGGAGATCGCGAAGCGGGGGATTCCTTATCACGGGAAACTGCTCACGGGGCGCAGGAACGTTCCTACCGGACAGGAAGAACTGAGAGAACCGAGAGAGCTGAGAGGCCGCCGATGAGCCGTGCGGGGCGCGAGGAGCCAGTGAGGACGAGACAGACCCATACGGACGGTGCGGAGCAGCCGGAGCGCACCGAGACGGAAAGCTATGCCGCCAGGGATGATGTGGATTATGCAGCAGTGAAAGAGGATATCGTGGACCTGGACAGCGGCAACACTGTGAACGGCATTTTGGAGGTGATGGCCGACGGGTTCGGCTTTATCCGCTGTGAGAATTATATGCCCGGAGAGAACGATGTGTATGTTGCACCGTCCCAGATCCGCAGGTTTAATTTAAAGTCGGGAGATGTCATCTGCGGCAACACGAAAGTGAAGACGGAACGAGAGAAGTTCGCGGCGCTTCTGTATGTGACGACCGTGAATGGACTGCACCCCTCAGAGGCGCAGAGACGCAGAAACTTTGAGGATATGACCCCGATTTTTCCCAACCAGAGACTGCGCATGGAACGCCCGGGCGGGTCTGTGGCAATGCGCGTCGTTGACGTGATTGCGCCGATCGGCAAGGGACAGCGCGGTATGATCGTATCCCAGCCGAAGGCAGGTAAGACAACCCTTCTCAAGGAGATCGCGAAATCGGTCACAATCAACAACCCGGAGATGTATCTGCTCATTCTGCTGATTGATGAGCGCCCGGAGGAGGTGACGGATATCCGTGAGGCGATTGTGGGGGACAAGGTGGAGGTTATTTACTCGACCTTTGATGAAACCGCGGAACACCACAAGCGGGTGTCGGAGATGGTTATTGAGCGCGCAAAGCGCCTGGTGGAGCACGGGCAGGATGTGATGATCCTCTTAGACAGCATCACGAGACTGACGCGCGCCTACAACCTCACAGTTCAGCCCAGCGGGCGCACATTGTCCGGCGGTCTTGACCCGGCTGCGCTGCATATGCCGAAACGCTTTTTCGGTGCGGCGAGAAAGATGCGGGAGGGCGGAAGTCTCACGATTCTCGCAACTGCTCTCGTGGAGACCGGAAGCAAGATGGACGACATGGTGTTCGAGGAGTTCAAGGGAACGGGCAATATGGAGCTTGTGCTCGATCGAAAGCTCTCTGAAAAACGTATTTTCCCGGCAGTGGACATCGTCAAGTCCGGCACGCGGAGAGACGACCTGCTTCTGGACGGAGATGAGCAGATCGGCGTGGAGAATATGCGAAAAGCGCTGAACGGACTGCGCTCCGACGAAGCGGCGGAAAACATTTTAAATATGTTTGCACACACAAAGAGCAATGTGGATTTTATCCGCATGGTACAGAAAAACAGAATTGTATAAATTTTCTATTGCATTTCGATGCAGGCTGTGCTACAATAAACAAGCTGTTTATCGGGATGTGACGGCAATTAACGATTATTGATAGATAGAAGAGGTGAAATCATGAGAAAAGGGATCCATCCAGATTATTATCAGGCGACCGTTACCTGTAACTGCGGGAATACGTTTGTAACAGGTTCTACGAAGCAGGAGATTCACGTGGAAATCTGCTCCAAATGCCATCCGTTCTACACCGGACAGCAGAAGGCGAACCAGGCTCGCGGACGTATTGAACAGTTCAACAAGAAGTACGGTATGTAAGAAAAGAATTGGAATTCAGAGAAGGTTGAGGCTGTGTACCTCAACCTTTTTGTGTATCAGATATGAGGTATGACATGAGATATTCCGGAATCGGCGGGCAGGCGGTC
The DNA here is from genome assembly GCA_964636375.1 of uncultured Lachnobacterium sp. GTDB lineage: Bacteria > Bacillota > Clostridia > Lachnospirales > Lachnospiraceae > Roseburia. The sequence goes on from CAZWRT010000054.1 coordinate 13,993, forward strand.
ATGGAGGGGGTCATGATGAAGAACGACTCCCGGTATGCGGTGGCAGTGCGCAGGCCGGATCATGAAATCGAAGTGAAAGAAACCGAATACCGGGGCGTTGTGAAGAACGGTGCGATTCGTAAGTTTCCCATTGTCCGTGGCGTGATCAACTTCATTGAGTCTCTGTATCTCGGCATGAATACGCTGATGTATTCTGCCTCCTTCTATGAGGATGAGGATGCGGAAACGGAAAAGGCAATGGCAAAGCGGGAGAGGATGACGGCGGAGGAGAGGAAAGCGCTCGAGCAGAAGGAGAAAAGGCAGGAGAAAGTCCTGATGGGCGGTGCAGTTGCCTTTTCCATTGTGCTTGCGCTGGCGGTCTTTTTTGCACTGCCCTATTTTCTGTCCGGTCTGTTTCGAAGGTGGATCGGGTCGGAGCTGCTGCTTGCGCTGATTGAGGGTGTGATCCGGCTGGTGATTTTCTTTGCTTATGTTGTCCTGATCTCGCAGACTCCGGACATCCGGCGGGTGTTTATGTACCATGGCGCGGAGCACAAGTGCATAAACTGTATTGAAAACGGGTTGGAGCTCAATGTTGAGAATGTTCGGGTGAGTTCCAGACGGCACAAGCGCTGCGGTACAAGCTTTCTTTTGATCGTCATGCTGATCAGCATTCTGTTTTTTATGTTCATCCGCGTGGATTCACGGATTTTGCGTCTGGTGCTGCGGCTGCTTATGATTCCGGTGATCGCAGGCGTCTCCTACGAGTTTATTCGTCTGGCGGGGCGTTATGACAATTGGCTGGTAAATCTGATCAGTCAGCCCGGACTGTGGATGCAGCGGCTGACGACGCGTGAGCCGGACGACGAGATGATTGAGGTGGGCATTGCATCGGTGAACGCGGTGTTTGACTGGAAGAAATGGCAGAGTGAGGCGGAAGAACCGAACGGGGATAAGGTATGACATATCGCGAGTCAATTGAACTGGGAGAAAAGATTCTTGCCACGGCAAATATTGAAGATGCAAGAAACGATGCGTGGCTTTTGCTTGCCATGGTGTGCAGGATCGACCACACCTACTATTACATGCACATGGATGAGGAGATGGGCGACGAGCAGATCCGTGAGTTTGAGTCGGTTATCAAAAAGCGCAGTGAGCGGGTTCCCCTGCAGTACATTACCGGGGAGCAGGAATTCATGGGACTTACGTTTCATGTGAATTCCCATGTGCTGATTCCCCGGCTGGACACGGAGACACTGGTGGAGGCTGTGCTGAGGCAGATTCGTCCCGGTATGAAGATCATGGATATGTGCACAGGGTCAGGATGTGTGTTGATTAGTATTCTGAAGCATTCCCATGGCGTCACGGGCTTTGGCTATGACATTTCCAAGCAGGCGCTCAAGTGTGCGAAGGAAAATGCGCGCTTAAACGATGTGCCTGCGGTATTTGAAAAGAGCAATCTCTTTGAGGATGTGATGGAGCGCGGCTTTGATATGATTGTTGCCAATCCGCCCTATATTCCCACAGATGAAATTTTGACATTGATGCCGGAGGTGTCTCAGTTTGAGCCGGTGACCGCACTGGACGGACATGAGGACGGGCTGTACTTTTACAGGGAACTGATTCGGCGGTGTGCGGATTATCTGAAACCGGATGGATATGTGTTCTTTGAGATCGGCTATAATCAGGGAGAAGCGGTCTCTGCAATGCTGATGGAAGCAGGGTATGTGGATGTCCGTATCATGCAGGATCTGGCCCATAAAGACCGGGTAGTCACGGCTTGTTTTCAGGGTGGTCAGCAAAATCCGGCAGAGAATGACTGACAGTGCTGACAGGGAGGATGATGACAAATGTTTGATAAATTAGAAGATCTGCTTCACCATTACGAGGAGCTGATGAATACGCTGAGCGAGCCGGACGTGGCGAATGATCCGGCGCGTTTTCGCAGGTTGATGAAGGAGCAGAGCGATCTGCTGCCCATCGTGGAGGCTTATAAAGAGTATAAGCAGTCCAAACAGAATATTGAGGATTCCCTTGCGATTTTGGATGAGGAATCCGACGAGGAAATGCGGGAGCTTGCCAAGGAGGAGATGAATGCTTCCAAGGCGCGGCTGGAGGAACTAGAGGGGCAGCTCAAAATACTGCTTCTCCCGAAGGACCCGAACGATGATAAGAATGTGATCGTGGAAATCCGTGCGGGCGCCGGCGGCGAGGAAGCGGCGCTGTTTGCCGCAGAAATTTATCGCATGTATGTCCATTACGCGGAGAGCCGCCGCTGGAAGGTGGAGACGCTGGAGGTGGACGAGACGGGAATCGGCGGCATGAAGTCGGTGAATTTCATGGTGACCGGGGATGGTGCATACTCGGTGCTCAAATATGAGTCCGGCGTACACCGGGTACAGCGCGTGCCGGAGACGGAGTCGCAGGGGCGGATTCAGACCTCGACCTGCTCGGTGGCGGTGATGCCGGAGGCGGAGGATGTGGATATCCAGATCGACGAAAAGGATATTCGGATAGACGTCATGAGAGCTTCCGGAAATGGAGGACAGTGTGTGAATACGACGGACTCCGCAGTGCGTCTGACCCACTATCCTACGGGGATTGTGATCTACAGCCAGACGGAAAAGTCCCAGATCCAGAACAAGGATAAAGCGTTTGCACTCCTTAGGGCGAAGCTGTATGACTTAGAGCTCCAGAAAAAGCAGGACGCCGAGGCGGAGGAGCGCCGCAGCCAGATCGGTACCGGAGACCGGGCGGAGAAGATCCGCACCTACAACTTTCCGCAGGGGCGCGTCACGGACCACCGCATCAATCTGACTCTGTATAAGCTGGATAAAATATTGGACGGCGATATTCAGGAGATTATAGACGCGTGCAATACCGCGGCTCAGGCAGCAAAGCTGGCGAAGATGAACGAGAATTAAACATGGATCGACGAAAGCAGGAAAGGCATTTCTTTCCTGCTTTTTTAAAAAATTGAAATTTTTTTACAACCTTTTTCCAAAAAACCGTACTTATATGGTGAAGGCGGCTTTCACAATATTGCAGCAGAAAAGAGGTATCGAATGGACGATCAGAAAATTGTTGATCTATACTGGGCCAGGGACGAAGGCGCTATCAGGGAAACGATGGCGAAATACGGGAAACTGTGTGCCTATATTGCAAATAACATTCTCGCAAATAAAGAGGATTGCGAGGAATGCGTTAACGACACCTACTATACCGTGTGGACGGCAATCCCCTCGAAGCGTCCCAACCGTTTTTCGGCATTTATCGGGAAGATCACGAGGAATCTGGCTCTGAAAAAGTACGAATACGTTACTGCGGTGAAACGGAATCCCGAGGCAGTCATATCTATCGAAGAACTGGGAGATGTGGTTTCGGGAACGGACAGCGTGGAGTCGGAGATCGAGCATAAGCAGATTGAGCATGCCATCGACGATTTTCTCTGGCAGCAGGGGGAAGAAAAGCGCAATGTCTTTATCAGGAGGTACTGGTACTTTGAGTCCATCGATAGTATCTGCAGACGGACCGGATTCCACCCGAGCAAGGTGAAGTCCATACTGTTTGAAATGCGTCAAAAGTTGAAACAATACTTGGAAAGGGAAGGATTTACACTATGAATAAAGAACAATTATCAGAACGAATCGGAAACATAGACGACAGGCTCGTGCAGCAGGCGGAAAATATCCCAAATTATCAGAAACAGCACCGCGTGAGAGGGCTCAAGAGGCTGGCAGCATGCGCGGCGGCGCTGGCACTGATGGTGACGAGCTTTATGACGGGGATGGTGGTGCAGGCAAGGCAGGGCGCAGCCGGAACCCCGGTAGGTGACGAGATCGTGGCGCTGGAGGATTTCAGTCTCTCGCTGATCTTTCCGGACAACTGGAAGGGCCGTTACGGAGTGGAGCGGCAGTCGGAGGACAGCTATGCCATTTACAGCACTCAGACGCGTGAAGCCGGGGATATGGACGGCATACTCTGCTATATCGTGCGCTGGAACGAGCCGCTGACCGAGGAGGAATTTAAGGCCGGTGGAGAGTGGGATGTTGCCGTCTCCTGTGACTATATCTCGGCGACGGTGGATGAGACTTACCTGCTGTACCCGGTGACGGACGTGCAGTATACAAAGGAGACGCTTGGCCTCTATCTGCAGATGACATCGGAGATTCCCAACATCCGCTTCGTGACCTGCGGAGAGATACCGGCAAGGATCTCGGTTCGGGAAGAGGCATTTGAGGGAATGGTTGCCGCCTTCATAAAGGATTTTTCGGGCGACCGGATCACCGTGGATATCATAGAGTATATCTCAGAGCTGGATACGGATCGCATAGCGGAGCTGGGTCTCACGGAGGACGATATGCTGGACGGATATTATTTCAATAATCCGGAGGAGGAGCTGACCGTGTGGACCTGCGATAAATCTGCGAGCTACACCTTCATCGACTGGGCCGGGGATTTTACCGGTTCGCCCTATCCGGGATTTTACTGCACGATGAGCCTGGATGAATTTCACCGCTATGTGGACACCTACACCGACGGACAGCCGGGGATGCCGTTGTTCTTCACTGTGGAGGACGGAGTGATCAAAAGCGTTCTGGAGAAGCCGTTCATGTAGGCTTTGAAATTCCCGCGCATCGGGAAATTCGTGACGAGAGTAGTTAATTAGATAAGGGGAAGAATGGCGGGGTTCCGTGAAGGAATGCTCATATACGGTAAAGAAGCAGAAAAAACATGAATATGATGGATAAAATAAACTGAATATCGGTGTTTTTTGGTGGCGGTTTATCCTAATGGAAAATCAGCCACCTTTTTATTTGCAGGAACCATTCACATAGCACAGAAAGAATGAGGTATCAGAGAAACAGTGGTAAGCAGGGATACAGTCCTTGCAATCGGAATTTGAATCTGATAAAATCTTAGACTGTTATAGAACACGCATTGCACATAGGAGAGGTAGATTATGCCTGTAACAATTGATCATCAGTTGCGAGAGCAAATAACTCACGACGCATCAGTTTTTCCTATCACATATTTTCATGA
>CAZWRT010000055.1:0-18882 GCA_964636375.1 uncultured Lachnobacterium sp.
AAGTGAAGCAGTACGACACAATCAAGCAGAATGTAGACAGTATCTTGCGGCAGGCAAAGCAGCCGGAACGGGGAAAGGAGAAGTCAAAAGGGCAAAATATATGATTTTAATTCAGTCGGTTGTGTGCTATAATTTCAGTGTTGTTGACAGCGACAAATCGGGATTTGCAAGTATTAGGAGGTAACTTTATTTTATGAAAGTTTTTTTATGTGGTGGCGGAGCAGGTATTCAAACGATTGAAGCAAATAAAAGATTAAATGAGGTAATTGACCATTCAAAACCTTGCTTGTATGTACCATTAGCAATGGAACAGAGAATGTATGCTGACTGCTATGAATGGATAAAAGATGAATTAAAAAATGTTGATATTCCTTATATTGAAATGGTAAACAGTGCAGATGAATTGGCAGCTAAAAATATGAATGATTTTGGCGTAATATTCATTGGCGGAGGTAATACATTCAAATTGTTACATGATTTAAAAATAAGTGGAGCGTTTGAAAAGATAAAGGAATATTTGAGTGGTGAAGGAGTTGTTTTTGGCGGAAGCGCAGGTGCAATAATCTTTGGAAAAGATTTGGAAGCTTGCAGACTTGATGATACAAATGAAGTGAATTTGAGTGATATAGATGGATTTGATGTATTAAATGGAACATCGATTTTATGTCATTATACAAATCGAACCGCTGAAAAAGATGAGGAAAGCAGGCAATACCTGTTGGAGGTATCAAAACATAGAAAAGTCGTGGCTTTGCCGGAAGAAGTAACACTTTTTGTAAATGGTGAGGATATGGAGGTCATCGGAAACAGACCTTATTTCTTTTTTGAAAATGGGGCAATTTTGAAACAAAATGAAGAATAAAATTCCCGTTTGTCTATTTCAAATTAAATAATTGTCATGAACCAAACAGCGGTAAACCTATTACAGATTTACCGCTATTTTTTATTCAACAGCAGACAGACAAAACATTAAGAAAGTATCAATTCCCTACACTGTCAACACTGAATTTATAACCAATGCCTAATACTGTTTTCAGATAAAATGGATTTTTGCTGTCCGGCTCTATCTTTTTCCGCAGGTTGTAAATCACATTGACAACACTTGAATTACGGCTATCGCTTTCCATGCTCCAAACAGCTTCAAAGATTTGCGACTGCGTGAATACCCTGTTCGGACTGGAAGCAAGAAAGACAAGAGTTGCATATTCAAGACGGGTAAGGCGAACATCTTTACTATCCCGTAATACCCGACGTTGATGTTGCAATATTTCTAAACCTTGAAAAGATAAAATAGACGAATTAGTGGGTTGTACGACTTCAATCTGAAATTCATTAGTTAAGAGGGAAACTGCTTTCTGAAAAACTGCTTCCTCATGATCCTTAAATGTTATTATTATCATTTTTCCCATGTTTATTACCTCGCTTATCCATTGCATTTAGATATTTCCTCTTTTTTAGATAATAGAAAACAAGTATATATGTCAGAAAAAGTAATGTCAATTTTACGCAGAATAAAGGGATAAAAATAAGACAGTAAAAACTATATTGTTATCCGTAAAACGGCTTCTAAGCGTTCACAAGGGCAAAAAAAAGATACCGGGGAATAACAGTTTATATACTGCCACTCCCCGGCTTTTTCATTACTCCATATCTTCAGCAGGAAAAAACACAAGCCCGGCAAATTCTTTTTATGCCTTTTCCAGACTATCAATGTCAAACAGCCAAGTCAAGGACGTAAACGCCGCTAAAGCGGTAAATCCTTGACTTGGCTGTCTGCCATTGATAAGGGGTAATTAAGGCATAAATGAATAACTATGTTGTCTACATTCTTTTTCCCTTCCATTCCTTTCCCATGATAGGAAAAATCTGATTATCAGTCAAAGAACGGATAGGAAAGGAATAGTAAACTTGTCCTTTCTTTGGGTGCAAAAGCCTAAATCGTAGCTTTGAGGAAATGTGGGTATGCGTCTTAGTGATTGTATTTTGTGAGTTACGATTTACTACAATGTTCCCGGTTTGCTTCACCAAACCTCTGGAAATGCACGATTTCGCGCTCACGCAGGAAGCGGATCGGATCGGCGACCTCAGCGTCGGTAGCCAGACGCAGAATGTTGTCATAGGTCTTTCTCGCTTTCTGCTCCGCTGCCATATCCTCAACAAGGTCGGTGATCGCATCACCGGAGCACTGGAACTCACATGCGTTGAACGGGATTCCGCCCGCCGCCTGTGGCCAGATGCCCGCCGTGTGGTCGATATAGTAGGGGGCAAAGCCTGCGGCTTCCAGCTCTTTTGCGGAAAGCCCCTTGGTCAGCTGGCGCACGATCGTCGCGACCATCTCCAGATGTGCCAGCTCCTCGGTGCCGATGTCGGTCAAAAGTCCCGCAACTCTTGGATTATAGGCGGAATAGCGCTGGGACAGATAGCGCAGCGACGCGCCGATCTCCCCGTCAGGACCTCCATACTGGCTGATGATATAGGAAGCCAGCCTTGCGTTCGGTGTCGTGATATTGATTGGATACTCTAACCTCTTCTCATAGCTCCACATAGACTATCTTCCCCCTTCCCACGGCATCGGAGCCGCGTTCCAATCCCAGCAATCCAGCGGTCCGCCGGAAAATGCACTCAGCTGACCGTACCGCTTTTCATAGGTCTTCCTGGCCGACTGGTAGAGTTCGGTACACTGGTTAAAGTACTCAAGTGCTTCCCGGTCATCCGGGTGGGTATCCAGATAAAGCATCATGTCGATCGAGCAGAACTTCAGCATCGACAGCCAATTGTCCAGCTCGTTCCTGTTCATATTTTCGCTCATGTCATTTCTGCACTGCATATTTTCGCTCATGTCATTTCTGCACTGCATATCGGGCATCGACTTTTTCTGCATATTCATATTCATCATCTCTGTCTACCCCCTCTGCATTTGCCTGTGAACGGCTTATCTAACTCCGGGAAAATCGTCCCTATCATCAGGGCGCGTTTTGGATCATACACCTGACCGAACTTCTGCCATGGCACATAGCACATGCCAACCGGAAAATCCGAAAAATCCGTCATATTCTCGGATTTTTGGGACATGTTGTTGCAGCATGTGGACCTATTCATGTCATAATCCATCATAATTCGCTTGATTCCTTTCTTTTTCGATACAATATATCATATGAAAGGAATCCGTTTTGGTGAAAAAAACGCGTCCTTAATTAATTAAAAGGACGCGCTGATATCTTCCAGTTTGCGGAGGATGTCCCAGACATACGGGCCGTTTGCTCCGAGCTGGTCCATATTGCCGAGAATCTCCTTCTTCATGTCAGAAAGAGTATTGATATTGTATTCGATCCGCTCCCGCAGCTTCTGTCTGCGCGTGATGAGATCATGCTTTAATTCGACCATCTCCCGCGGGTCTATAATTGCGATTGCATGGTTTTCCCAGACCTTCGGGTCATAGAGATGACGATCCTGCAGATATGCGATCAGTGCTCTCGTATTCTCCTCCAGCCGGTCGTTGTTCTGGCGCTGCCGCTCTCTCTCCTGCATCTCCTCCAGATACAGATCATACAGATGCGTGAGATCCCTCGAACCCTTGGTATGATACTTCTCACAGGCGTAGTCCACGGCATTTTTAATGTTTACATACTTGATCTTTACGTGGTTCTCCAGCGTGACCGCACGGTTTTTGTTGACCTCCGCCTGCCGGACGTCCTTGACGGCATCCTGATAGCGCACCAGAATAAAAACGCCCAAAACGGCGGCTAACGCCGTGCCGACCAGCATCGGGACTTTTGAGCTGTGCCCGGTGACAAGTCCCAGAATCAGAAAGAGTGCCGAGAGCGTCGCGTATATGGCAAGCAGATAAACCGAAAATTTGCGCATCAGCCGCACCTGTGCCCTGCCTTCCGAGCGCTGCATCGACCACTGCAGCTTCTCTCCCTCCAGATAGCTCATATCTTTTTTGATGGTGTCCAGATAGGTTTCGTTGGCCTGCAGGCGCTTGATGATTCCCGGCAGCTCGTCCTCCTCCGCCTGCAGCTGGGCAAACTGGGTTTCCGAGAGCCGTTTTTCGGTCTTTAGGAATTCTGAGCGCTCCTTCTCCAGACTTGTCATCTTGGTGGCGTAGTCGATGAGAGGCGCCTTCTCCTCCTTCGTCAGATTCTCAATAACCTGGATATCGTTGAGATAGTTGGTCACAAGCTGATATTCCGAGCGTGTGTCCTCGAGTTCCCTTGAAATATCAATCATCTGCTCGCACAGATCCACAACATCATACTGGCTGTCCCCAGGCCGCCAGATCCGCCGGAGCGGCTCAGGCTCTGTCATGCGGGGTTTTTCCTCATCCAGGTTCGCGTAACGGGTGCTTGCCGCTTCCTCGTCATATTCGTCGCGCTCATATCTTCTGTTTCGTCTGAAAAGCCTTTTTAATAATCCCATAATCTACATCCTGCAACTCTTTCGGTAATCTTCTTTCCACTGAAATATCATCTCACGGACGGCCTGTTTCGCCTGTGCCTTCTCCCCTTCGCCCTCCAGCTTTTTGATCTGCTCCAGTCTGCCGGAGAATGCCCGCATATTCTCGTCATTTTCCGCGGCGGCAAATGCCTTTTTGTACTCCTCCGCTTCAGCTTCGTCCAGATGATGTGCCCGCACCTTCTCCGCAAAGCCCTTCTCATCGTGCAGGCAGAGATGGCACATCAGGCTGCACTTTAACGAGTCCTTGGAATGTGCCAGCGAGTACGCCATGTCGTAGCAGCCTGCCGCTTCCTGAAACAGAAACAGGCGGGCGTGGGCAGTTCCGAGATTGTGCCAGATAGCGCCAACGACAGGACCCGCGTGCTTGGCTTCCTCGGTGTTTAACAGTCTGCGGTACTCGTGAATACTGCCGATGTATTTACCGTTTTCCATAAGGCGGTCCGCCCGAAGCTTGCGGCACTCAAAATCCGTCTTTTCCTCCATCTGCCGGACTGTGAGCACTATCTCCTCGGTTTCTTTTGGCGTATGGTAGCCGGTCTGGACTAAAATCGTCTGCACATACTGTGAGAGGCTTCGGATATCGCGAAGCTGTGCGGCAAGCGCGAAAAGCCCCATCTGATGCTCCACCCATGTGCACAGCTCCTCGCTCATAAAGGATTCGTCCAGAAGATAGGTGTTGCCCGCAATATAGTAGCACAGCTCCTCCATCGAATACAGATTGACGCCCGCACCTTCCACATAATACGGCAGGGCCGCGATCGGTTCATGGCAAAATAAGAGTTCTCCCATACCCTCTCTCCTACAATGACATTGTGTATTTCCAGGTCTTGTCCGAGCTTCGGAAGAATTCCCCGAAGCCCAGATCGCGGATCGTGATCTCAACCTTTTCGTCTGAGACCGGCTTTGCCAGAATCCGCAGGCGTGTTGTCCTGTCGGGCCTTGCCGGAAGATCTGTCAGCTCCAGCGTCTCAATTTTTGCCTCCCGGCTGTTCGGCAGCTGTTTCCAGAAATCCACAGAGCTTGTCCCCGAAAAAATCACCTCGCACTCTCCCTTAGCCTCAAACCAGTTGCGACCGGCCGTGATCAGGTGGTAAAAAGCCATCGAACCCTTATCCCTCACCTTGAGGCTCAGGTTGAACTTCATCTCATTCTCGCCCATGTAGATACAGGGCCAGGTGCTCGTCCCCCGCACGGCTCCCGCATAGCAGGCGCCCTTGGAAAAGAGGTTTTTCCCGGAAAACGCCCGGCGCCCGCGGCAGACATAGCTCAGGGACTGTTTCATCCAGTCACCGTCAAAGCCGTCCCCGACCAGATAGACGGAGGAAATGATTTTCCCCTCGAACGCCTTTTGCAGGATCGCCAGAAACTGCTCGTCTCTCTGCTCTCCTGCAAGCGCGTGCTTTTGGCTCTCGCGGATCGACACAACCTGAGGCGTCGTGCGCCGGTCGCGCTTCAGCTCATAGAAGCACACCGCATCCGCCGAAGCCTCGAACAGAAAGATATCGTGAAGCCACAGCTCCGGCTGCTGGGAGAGCGCATAGTAGTAAAAGCTCTCCTTGTGGTCAATCACCAGAAATTTGTCCGTCGGGATTCCAAGTAAAGACGCCACCTTCCAGAACATCTTCATATTCTCCGCGTTCAGACGCTCCACGGTCAGGATCAGGCGGTTCATCACACCGATTCCGCCGAGCTTTTGCGGCAGCTCGATCATCTTACGCAGAAAGAGCGCCAAGAGCTCGACCGCCTCGTAATTTTCACCGCCGATGGCAATCACCTCACGGTGAAAGGCACGGCTTAACAGGGCGTCTACGCAGACCACTTCGCTGGTCTTTGCCATCCTTCGTGCCTCATCGCCGTAATACCAGACGCTTAAGTTCTGCCGCTTTGCAAGCACAGCGGGAATCTGGTATATCTCACTTCCCGCGGTCGTGCTCACCGTATCCGGCTCCCCCATATTCGATTGGAAATAGCTGACCATGGCATATTCGTCGTTTAAGTCGATGCCAAGGTCATAGGTTATCCTCTGTTCTTCCATCTTTAACTCTACAATAGTCCAAACAGGCTTTTTGTCAGACTGTCATACTCCGCATACTGCTCCATCCCCTTCTTGAGCGCTCTGTCGTCAAGAAGCGTCTCTGACATCGTCATCTGGTTAATCAGCCCGTAGCGGCTGTTCTCCTCCCCGGTATAGATCTCGCTGTCCGTGATCCGGCTGCTCTCCGTGACCTCCACCTGATTGCTTTTTTCGACGGTAATATAATACTGCACACTCTCGCCGAAGAACAGGACGAACGGTTTCACAAAAATGCCGTAGTATACATCTGTCATGTCCTCCGCCACAAAATTCTCCCCGTCCTCGTCCCGGCTGTAATGGAGCGTGACATGACTTCTGGGGTCTGCGTGGTACTCGAGAAAAATCTTGTCATAGAGATGATATTTTCTTATCAGTGCCTTATCAAGCTTGCGGTAAAAGGAAAAATTCATGTTTCTCTGCGTAAACTCTGCGAGCAGCTCCTCCTCGACCGCAAGATCCACTTCGGAAGCTCCCTCGGCAAACGACTTTAAGAGAGCCAGCCTGCAGGCGTCGTTTGTGTCCTGATGCGTGAGAAACCGCACTTTGATCAGCCGAAGAAGATCCGGCTCAATCGAGGCATTTTTCACGAGGTACGCCTGTGCACAGATGGTCAGGTATGCCAGGATCTCCAGTTCCCTGCCGCCCGCGTTGTAGTAGCTCTCAAAGATGTCTCCTCCCTCGCGCGGCATAAGCTCCGCGTAGATGATCTGGTCAAGAATCCGCTCCTCGAGTTCAAAGGTGTCGATCCCGTACTGCCTTGCCGCCCGCCAGAGCATGCACATCCGCTCCGTCGGTCCGCTGTAGAACCGGCACATATAGCATAACATGACATCGTTGTACTTCTTTCGGAAGAAGGTACTTTCGGTGAGCGAAAGCAGATACTCGTCCGGCTCTTCCCCATTCTCCCGCTCCTGCTGTTTGATCATGCAGCTCGCGAGCGACACGCGGGAAGCATAGCCGATCTGATCCATCCCGTACTCTTTCACCAGCTCATACGCCAGCTCGTATTTATGATTTTCAACGAGCGCATCGAGCATGAACCGGCGAATCGTCTGGGGCATTTTCGTGTAGTCCGCCTGTTCGAGGTATTCGGGCACGGTCCCGTCATATTCGAGCATCCGGCAGAAAAGCAGAATCTCCATTGCAAGCTGTGCCTGATACACAGGGTCCAGCTCCTTCGCGTAGAGCATGCGCGAAAAGAAACGCTTATCCTCCGGGACAAAATCATGGTGGTTCCTTTTCTTGTCAAAATACGGCAGGAGGTACGGCAGCTCATCCGGTGCCAGCTCCATGCACTTCGCCAGATAGCGCTCCGGCTCCATCAGCTTCTGCAGACGGCAGGACACGCTGTCGGAGTATCGCCTGCCCTTCTCGTCCTCGAAGAGAATCACATAGTCCTCCGTGTAGAGCTGGAAGTAGGCGGACTGATCCACGATCGGAACGATCTGGGGCTCTTTTAACTGTTTGTGGTAGATGACAGCGCGCATCATTCGGGAATCAAACACAATCAGCTTGTGCGTGAACAGGATGCGGGCCAGATGGTGCGCAATATCCTCATTCACAAAGCCGAGGTCCAGCATCTCCTCATAGAGGACGGCGAGATTGTCGTCCATGTGCTCCTGCTCCACCTGTTCCATCGCAAAGCGCCCCATGGCCCGCCGGTATTTTTCATACACCTCGGGATTGTTCTCCCGGTCGGCAATGATATTGTTATAGAGAATAGCCAGTTTCCGGTAAGAGAGGTTGCTCTCATACTGGAAATACATCTGTATGATCTTCGGCACCGGAGCGATTCCTCGCTCGTCAAAGGAAAGCAGAAACGCCTCGTACAGGCTCGTGATCCGCAGCTCCAGTTCAATCCCCATCTCAAACCAGTGGTGGTACTGCTTGTCAAAACGCTGCGCGCGGATGAGATAGCTGCAGATCATGCCCACAAACTCCGGCCTCGGGTCCACATGGTAAGCGGCCACCATGAGCCCATAATGGACCGCATCATAGCCCTTGTTAACCTCTACAACCTGAAAGATCTGTGCGGCGAGATCCTTATTCAGTGCCTGACGGCGGACCGCCCAGCGGAGAATACGCACTTCAAACGCGCCGAGCTTCGTGAGCAGATAAGGGTCCTGGCAGTAAAGGTAATAGGCCTCCAGATACAGATACGGAGTCGATACTCCCCTCATCACCCAGTACTCAATCATCTTGAGCTTGTGGGCGCTGTTGTTGTAATACTCCTCGCTCAGGAAGGAAAGCACCCAAAACAAGAGCACAGAGTCCGGATTTTCGCGAAAAATGCCCTCAATCTCCCGCGTGATCCGGTCTACATAGGAAGGCTCGCGCTCCATGAGCGTCATCAGATAGAGATAGTATCCCCAGACCGGCGCCTTTTTGTCATGCCAGTCACGCCGGAAATCGTCCAGAATCCACTCTGCCTCCTGCCTCTGGCGGTTGATGAGAAACGCCTGGGCCTTCATCAGCGGATACATGGGTTCCTCCGCGTCCAGCGCGTGCAGATGGTTTAAAATATCAATCGTCTCATTCGCCCACACGCCGGTGACTATGCGCTTTAAACGGTAGGCCTGATAGAGCTCCATGATACCGGCACGCGCCTCCATAATCTGTATGCGAGTGCTCCCCGCGCGCTCCGTCTGCGGTCCCTTGTGTGCCGTGATCTCAAGGCACTGGGTCTCGCGCGCAGTCGCGAACGTGATCCTGCCAAAATTCCAGCCGTCATGCATCTTCTCACTGTCGATCAGATACTTGAAGGGATAAACACTGCCGAGAAAATCCTCGGTCGTGACAACATTCTCTGTCAGCCGCAGAAACTCTGCGTCTGAGCTCACCGCGATTGAGAGATAGCCCCACTCGTCCTTTTTGATCTCCACGACCTGCTGGGAGATCTCGGCGACATTGGGAAAACGGCAGCTCGTCCTCTCAAGCTGAAAGCTGACCGCCTTTTTTTTGCCGGCACTGATCAGGAATTCCTCCATGTTCTGGGGCGAGGGCTTCGCGCCCGCGATGCCCTTATAGATCATGGACTCCCGGTATTCTTTTTCGCTTAAAATATTGGAAAAACCCTTGTGATAGAACAGCCGGTAAGCCTCGCTCCACTTCTCCTGCGCCAGCTCGGTGAAATCGCGCAGGTTCTTGATGGGGCCGGCGGAGCTGTCCGCGCTCAGTTTCGTGACGGACACACAAAAAGAAAGGCTGTGCTCGCACTGATTACAGAGCATGACAAAGCTGCCCTTTGCAACGTCACCCTCCACGAGTCCCCGGCTATGAAACTGGAAACGAATCCGCACTTCCTCACCCTCAAACTGCGGGGTCAGGCATTCCATCCTCGGATTGGTGGAATAGACAATCCCCCGCACCGGCACATGGTTTTCACTCCTGATCGAGAAGTCTCCGGTGTACTCCTGCCCCTCGGCAACGGAGAACACAAGCTCCTCCCGGATGGAAAGCAGCGGCTTTTCGTACTCAAACTTGCCTACGGCAATCTGTCTGATTCGTTTACGCACCTTACCTACCTGCTCTTTTGTAAATTAATTTACTTTCTCATTATATGCTAAAACCCTTCCGCTTGCAAGCGATGCCTAGTCCTGTGACGCAAATTTTTCACACATCCGCAGAAACCCTGCATAAATCCACTCCACGATGAGGGAGAGATACCGCAGTGCAGGCTCCGTGACGATCGCAAAGACGGCCATCAGCATTGCGCACTGCTTGGAAATTCCGGTGATTGCAAACAGATGATTGACGCACAGCATGCAGAACAGCCATCCGGCGATCAGAGCCGTCAGCATAACCGCATGCCATTTTTTCAGAGGACGGATAATGCGGTAGAGGATCATGAAGCCGACGATCGCCACCAACACGGTGCAGGAGGTGGACAGGCACTCCGGATCGACCGCAAACTCCCGGCAGAACAGCACCAGCGCACTCACCACGAGAAAGTCCGTCAATCCTGCCGGGAGCGCTTTGACGAGCACGTTTGTGAGGAAATGCCCGCTGATTTTGTCACGGTTTGGCTCCAGCGCCAGCACAAAGGATGGTAGGCCGATAGTAAAGAGACTGATCAGCGTCACCTGCGAGGGCTCGAGCGGATAGCCCAGCATCAGAATCACGGAGAAAATCGCCAGCAGCATGGAAAATATGTTTTTGACGATGTAGAGGGAGGCTGTCCGCTGGATATTGTTGACCACCCGGCGCCCCTCTGCCACCACCGCGGGCATTTTGGAAAAATCCGAGTCCATCAGCACGAGCTGGGACACATTGGAGGCGGCGTCGCTCCCGCTCGCCATAGCCACACTGCAGTCCGCATCCCGCAGCGCCAGCACGTCGTTCACCCCGTCCCCCGTCATTGCCACCGTCTTTTTGTGCGATTTTAACGCCCGCACGAGCTGGCGCTTCTGATCCGGCGTCACCCGGCCGAACACTGTGAACTCTCCCACTGCCCGGTCAAAATCCGCCTCGGTCTTTAAGGTAGAGGCATCCACATAGCGGTCCGCGTTTGCAATCCCAGCCTCCTTCGCAATGACGGAGACGGTCAGCGGGCTGTCTCCGGATATTACCTTGATCTCAACGCCGTTCTCGACAAAATAGGAAAAAGTTTCTTTCGCACCCTTGCGGATCGGATTTGCAAGCATGACAAAGCCGAGCGGATGGATCGGCTCCGTCAGCGGGGCCTGCGCGAGCGTTCCGCCGTACTCCCCGAACACGAGCACGCGGTAGCCTTTGCCGCTGTAACCCTCGATCAGCTCCCGAAAGCTCTCGATCTGCTGCATTAAAACAAACTCAGGTGCCCCGATCACGTAGGATTTCTCACCAAAACGCGCCCCGGAGAACTTTGTCTCCGAGGAGAAGGGGAACACTTCGTCCGCCTTTGCGCCCGAAACTCTCGCAAAATGTGCCTTAAGCGCCTCCATCGTCGCATTGTCTGCGGCCTGCGACTGGACGAGGTCGGACATCTGCACGAATACCTCGCTCTCATTCAGCCCGTCCGTGACATCAAATCCGTACACACTCATGCCCGGCTCCGTGATCGTCCCGGTCTTGTCCACACACAGCACATCCACGCGCGCCAGCGCCTCAATGCACTTCATATCGTGGATCAGGACCTGCTTTTTGGCGAGGCGGATGACGGAGACCGCCATGGCGACACTCGCAAGCAGGTAGAGCCCTTCCGGGATCATGCCGATGATAGCGGCAACCATGCCGGTGATGGAATCATGCAGGGTCCCCTGATTGAAGACAAAGGACTGGACAAACAGCGCGATCCCGATGGGAATGATAATCACTCCCATCACCATAATCAGATAATTGAGCGAGCGGATCATCTCCGACTGCTCGCCCTTTTTGGCTTTCGTTGCCTGGAGGGTCAATTGCGAGATATAGGAATCCCTTCCAACCTTTTCCAGCCTCGCGCAGGCATTTCCCGACACGACAAAGCTTCCTGAGAGAAGCGCATCGCCCGCATGCTTGCCGATCTCGTCCGCCTCCCCGGTAATCAGCGCTTCATTCACCTGCAGTTCCCCATCGATGACCACAGCGTCCGCCGGAATCTGGCTGCCCGCCGAGAACCTGACGATATCGTCCAATACCAGCTCCTCCGCGGTCAGCTCCGTCTCCTGCCCGTCCCGCACGGCCACACACTTCGGGGCATTTAATATGGACAGCTTATCCAGTACCTTTTTCGAGTGGATCTCCTGCACGATACCGATGCAGGTATTTGCGATGATCACCGGCAGAAACAACATATCCCGCCATGCGCCGACCAGCGAGAGGAGCACCGCGATGACAGCAAACACAAGGTTGAAATAGGTGAACAGATTCGACTTCACGATCTCCGAGATACTCTTTGTGGCCGCGCGCACTCTGCGGTTGTCCGCATGCGCCGCAAATCGCTCCTGCACCTGATCTGCGGTCAGCCCGACCGCGGGATCGGCCTCCACACGCGAAACAGACGGATGCATCTGCTCCGTCTGCTGCGTTTTTTCATTGTTTTCCTGTAACGGTTGTTTCTGCACAATATCCATAGGTTCACCTCATTATAACATGAGTATGTCCCGAACTACGGATACCATGTAAATCGTTAGAACAATTTTTTCAGAGAACCAAGCGCTCCTGAAATTTTGTCAACGGAAATTTTTCCTTTTACGCCCTCAACGATCTTTTCGATCACGTCATCCGGCAGATCCACGCCCAGCACTTTCTCCACCGTCTTGACGGGTTCCTTCTGAAACTGCTCCTGCAAAGACTTGTCCTTCGTAACCTTTTCAACTACCTCGTTGATTTTTTCTTTAATATCCATTGTGCCTTCTCCTATCATCCGTTATTTCGCCGAAAGATATTCGTGAATTCCCTTCGCGGCAGCCTTCCCCGCGCCCATTGCAAGAATTACGGTGGCTGCTCCGGTCACGGCATCGCCGCCCGCGAACACGCCGTCCTTGCTGGTAGCGCCGGTCTCCTCAGTCGCCACGATACACTTGCGGCGGTTGGTGTCAAGCCCCTTTGTTGTGGAAGAAATCAGCGGGTTCGGTGAGGTGCCAAGTGACATAATCACCGTGTCGCACTCGATCTCGTACTCGGAACCGGGAATCTCCACCGGACTGCGGCGTCCGCTCTCGTCGGGCTCGCCCAGCTCCATCTTGATGAGGCGGATGCCCTTGACCCAGCCGTTGTCATCCACAAGGATCTCTGTGGGGTTCTGCAGTAGGTCGAAGATGATGCCCTCCTCCTTCGCGTGGTGCACTTCCTCGCGTCTCGCCGGAAGCTCTTCCTCGCTGCGCCGATAGACAATGTGCGTCTCTGCGCCCAGCCGGAGTGCGGTTCTCGCCGCATCCATCGCAACGTTGCCTCCGCCGACAACCACTACCTTTTTCCCGCGGGAAATCGGGGTCTCATACCCATCCTCGAAGGCCTTCATCAGATTGTTTCTGGTCAAAAACTCGTTCGCGGAGAACACGCCGTTTGCCTGCTCGCCCGGGATTCCCATGAAACGCGGAAGTCCGGCGCCGGAGCCTATAAATACTGCCTCAAAGCCTTCCTCCTCCATCAGTTCGTCAATCTTTACGGACTTTCCGATCACGACATTCGTCTCAATCTTTACGCCCAGGGATTTCACATTCTCCACTTCCTTCGCCACGACTTCGTCCTTTGGAAGTCTGAACTCCGGAATTCCGTAGCTGAGCACGCCGCCGGCCTTGTGCAGTGCCTCAAAAATTGTCACATCGTAGCCCAATCTTGCCAGATCGCCGGCGCAGGTCAGTCCCGCAGGTCCGGAGCCGATCACAGCCACCTTGCGGCCGTTCATCTTTTCTGCTTTCTTGGGCTTTAAGCCCTGCTCTCTTGCCCAGTCCGCCACGAAACGCTCCAGCTTACCGATGGCGATGGGATCACCCTTGACCCCGCGGATACATTTGCCCTCGCACTGGCTCTCCTGGGGGCACACGCGCCCGCAAACTGCCGGGAGTGCGGAGGACTCGGAAAGAATCTCAAAAGCTGTTGCAAAATCGTGCTCCTTCACCTTCTGGATGAAGGCCGGAATGTCGATGGACACCGGGCAGCCCTTCATGCACTGTGCATTTTTACAGTTCAGGCAGCGGGTTGCCTCCGCTACCGCCTCCTCCTCGTTGTAACCGTAGCATACTTCCTCAAAATTAGTGGCGCGCACCTTCGGATCCTGCTCGCGCACCGGTACTCTCTCTAAACCCTGCATTATTTATCACCTCCACACTGACCGCATCCGCCATGGTGCGTGCTGCCCTCCTCGTAGGCAAGCTTTGCACGCCCCTCCTCGGTCTTATATTGCTGCTGACGTTTCATCGCCTGATCAAAATCCACCAGATGCCCGTCGAACTCCGGTCCGTCCACGCAGGCGAACTTCACTTCTCCGCCGACCATCAGGCGGCAGGCGCCGCACATGCCGGTACCGTCCACCATGATCGGATTCATGGACACTACGGTCGGGATCTCCAGTTTCTTTGTCAAAAGGCAGGTAAACTTCATCATGATCATCGGACCGATGGCAACCGCGACATCATAGTGTTTTCCGTCGTTCACCAGTGCCTCAAGCTGCTGGCTGCCGTTCCCGTGGAATGCGTAGGAGCCGTCATCGGTACACACATACACATTCTTTGCCACTGCCTTCATCTCATCCTCATAAAATACGATATCCTTACTGCGGAAGCCCATGACCACATCAACCTCCACTCCGTGCTCGTGCAGCCACTTCACCTGCGGATACACCGGAGCGGTTCCGAGACCTCCCGCGATAAACACAATGCTCTTCTTCTTCGTCTCTTCCAGATTCTCCTCCATGCAGAGCTCTGAGGGACAGCCGAGCGGGCCGACAAAATCCTCGAGCGAGTCGCCCTCCTGCAGCGCCATCATACGCTCCGTCCCCGCGCCGATGGTCTGAACAACGATGGTGACGGTCTCAGCCCCCCGGTCATAGTCACAGATCGTCAGGGGGATCCTCTCTCCCGTCTCATCTGTCTTTGCAATAATAAACTGTCCCGGCAGACACTCCTTCGCCACACGGGGCGCCTTGACATCCATCAGAATGATGTTGTCTGCCAGTTTTTCTCTTCGAACAATTGGATACATAGTTCTCCTCCTAGCTATCCTGTACTCTGGTGATACCTTCATCATTGTAGCGGATTATATCCGCGAAATCAATATCTCATTTCATTCCGATTTATGAAAAATAAACCAGCTCGTCCTCCGGCTTCTCAGCCTTCACAATTGAGATTGGATACAGAACCGGCCCTTTGCCCTTGTACTCCTTGGCAAACTCCACATGAATCTCCGCCGTAATCTCGATCCATGAGCGGTGCGGCAGCTCCTCCTCGGCGTCATATCGGCATTTAAAGCCGACGAAGGTCACATCCTCGATGCAGCAGGTCATGGCAAAACGCCCCGGCACAAACACGCCCTTTTTCAGCTTCTCAGGGTTGTATACCAGAGCAAGGAATTTCACCTTTTTGCCCTCGTACTTCTTATAGTTTTCCATCGCATCCATATACCATATGGCGTAATCCGCGTCGCTCAGCTCGATCACATCCTGATTGATGTCAAATGGCAGCTCCTCCGGCCGCTCGTCGATCGTGCCGTCCTTGCGCTCGTATACAATCTGCGCCTTGCGGTTGATCGCCTTGATCTGGCGTCTTAAGTGCCCCCGGTCCGTGTCGTCGTCCGTCCGGTTGAAAATCACCACATCACTGGCAAAAACCTGCTCCTGCATCATGGCGCGCATATTGTTCAGATACAGGTCAAAGGTCGTCGAGTCCACCGTGGCCAGTGACTGCACGATCACCCAGCCATCGGGCAGCTTTGTCTCCAATAGCCTGTCCATGCCCCAGGTGCCGTTGTACTCGATAAACACCTGCTCCGGCCGATACTCGAGGTTGATCTGCGCCAGCCGTTCTGCTGTGAAGTCCTCCTCATCCTCAATGCCGGCCAGCTTGAAATTCACCGTTGCAAGCTTCTTCTCGTCGTACTCCACCTCACCGTCCTCACACATGATGATGACGCCCTTTGCCCCTTCGGCGAATTCATTTTGAAATAGCGTCTCCTCCACAAGGGAGGTCTTTCCGCTGTCCATAAAGCCAGTAAACACATAAACCGGAATTTCCTGTGCCATAATCATCCTCCCTCTATGCCAAACCGAACAGCTCCTCCAGCTCATGCTCGTGGATCTCTGTTCCGATGACGACGATGCGTCCGGTGTAGTCCGGCTCGCCCTCGCGCAGCTCATACTCGCCGGGAACCATGTCAAAATAGATCCAGCCGCCATCCACACTCTCTACCATGCCCTTGGCGCGGAGAATGTTGTCGGACTCCGCAAAGCCCTTTAAGATCTCCTCGATCCGCGCGCGCTCAAATCTGTGCGGCGTCTCCTTACCCCAGCTGGTAAAGATGTCGTCCGCGTGATGGTGATGATGCTCATGATCATGGTCGTGGCATCCGCAGGTGCAGTGCTCGTCGTGCTCGTGATGGTGCTCATGTCCTCCATGTTCATGATGATGTTCATGTCCCTCGTGGTCATGATGATGCTCATGCCCTTCATGTTCATGATGATGTTCATGTTCCTCATGCTCATGCCCTTCATGTTCATGATGATGTTCATGTTCCTCGTGCTCATGATGATGCTCATGTCCCTCATGGTCATGCTCATGGTGATGATGTTCATGTTCCGCCTCATCATGCTCATGGTGCAGCTCAGCGAGTGCCTTCATCTCCAGGTTGTCCTGCCCCTCGATCACCTTTAAGATCTGCTCTCCCTTTAAGGAACTCCAGTCTGTTGTGATTACCGCCGCATTGGGGTTCAGCTCACGGATTTGGTTTACACAAAACTCCAGCTGCTCCGGCGCAGCGTTCTGGCTTCGGCTCAGAATAACGGTTGTCGACTGCTCGATCTGGTTGCTGAAGAACTACCCGAATGCCTCCATCTGCTTGCCCGCCTTGAGCGCATTGACGATCGTCACCAGCGCGTTCAGCTTCACATCCTCTTCCTTCTCGATATCAATGACCGACTTCATGACATCAGAGAGTTTTCCCACGCCGGATGGCTCGATCAGGATACGATCCGGATGATACTTTGAGATCACCTCATGCAGATTCTTTCCGAAATCCCCCACCAGCGAGCAGCAGATACAGCCGCTGTTCATCTCCGTGATTTCAATTCCTGCGTCCTTTAAAAATCCTCCGTCAATTCCCACCTCGCCAAACTCATTCTCTATCAGAACGATCTGCTCGCCCGAAAACGCTTCGTCGATCATTTTCTTGATAAAGGTAGTCTTCCCGGCTCCGAGGAATCCGGAAATAATATCAATCTTAGTCATCTTAATCCCACTCCTTGTCTGTTTCTATCATTGCATTGGCTATTCTACTCCTATTTATATAAAAATGCAAGAGATGCCTCTTCCGCAAATCTACTCGTCGTACACGGGCCCGCCCCTCCAGAGCGTTGGAAGCGCATTGTAATAATACAGCGGCATATAGTAATAATCATGCCTGGCCTTCGGCTGAACGCGGAAACTGATATTGCCCTTGGCATTGTCCTCAGTCACAAAGTGGAAAGATGGCGAGTTGGTTTTCATCGCCTCCATTTGCTCCTGCATCGGCGAATATGCCATGTCATTGTCGCCGGTCACCGCATAGATGAAGAAATCGTCCGCGCCATAGCCCGATTCTTTGCACGCATTTTCCAGCAAAATCGCACCTCCGACGGCATTATGCGTGCCGTTGACCCAGCAGTCACCGCTGATGGGAATGTAATAATAGAAATAGTCCAGACAGTGGATAAAGGTATACCAGGTGGACAGCGCCCCCAACGAAAAACCGCTGTAGGCACGGTGCTCCCGGGAAGCCTTTATCCCTTCCGGATCGGTGCTTTCAGCATAGGTGCTGTAAGCTCCCTCCACCGCCGGAATCAGGTCATTTACCAGTTCATCCTCGCTGAATGTATTAACCTGATCGTCCGCCGAACCGCTTCCGCCGTAGTAGGTCGGGGATACCGCAATGATCGGGTCAATGTCTCCGTTCGCGATCATATTGTCGAGCAAAATCTTGGTCTGTGCCGGCTTTGCCGACGTATTAAAATAAACGTCGATCTCTCCTCCCCCGCCATGAAGGCAGTACAGGACATCATACTGTTTGTTCTCATCATAACCGTAGGGCAGATACACATAGGCATATTTTGAGATAGAACTTCCGTAGGCATCCGTCTCATAGTCCACCCTGACCACCGTGCCCGCATTCTCATTCGGCAGCCAGTATTTTGATGGCAGAGGATTTAATGCGCCCTTCTCCTTTTTCGGAGCCTCCGTCTTTTCGCTCTCTGTCCCCGGACTGTCCGTCCCGGCATTTTCCGCTCCGTCCGTCTCCGACACAGACTCGGTCTGACCGGTCGAATCGGTCGTCTCCGGCACGGACTCGGTCTGATCGGTCGAATCCTTCGCATCCGGTGTATCTCCCTGACTGCCACACCCCACAAGGAGTGCCAGGATTAACGCCAAAGCGCACCACTTCCGGCTGCGCTGGCCGGTTTTTTCCTTCCACAGGGTATCTCTCATTCGCATGTTCGTATGCCTCCCATCGTTCGGTTGCAATTTTCTATATTTTAACACACTCGAAACCAAAGGAAAACCCTCCACGAATGAAGATTTTTTTGCAACTTTTCTTTCAAGTTTTTCATTTTTTCGATATTCTCTTGCAAAATTAGTGCCTTTTTCCTATATTTTGTGGCATAACGCTCCTCAAAACACAATTTTCTGTAAAAAGAATGTACCTACGACAGTTGGTAGAACTTTCCTGTATGAATCGAGTAGGAGGGGATTTGAAAAAAAATC
>CAZWRT010000056.1:0-17714 GCA_964636375.1 uncultured Lachnobacterium sp.
TAAATTTTACGGGAATTTACGGAGTATTCAATGACGTCTATATTGATGGGATCGGCTGGGTTCCGGATTCGGATTATGTGCCTAAGGAACGGGAGTGGTATCTCGCGGCGGAAAAAGCGGGCGGGAAGCCGGTGGTTGTCTCGCCGTATCTGGACGCGCAGACGAATACGATCATGATATCCGTCAGCCAGATGCTTTATGATCATGACAGTGTGATTTCGCTGGATATTGTGTTGGATGAAGTCCAGATTATTACAGAGGACATCAATCTGGATAAGATGGGATATGGTTTCATCGTTGATAAAGAGGGGTTGGTAGTCGCCCACACCGACGAGGGGGAAAAGGGCAAAAACTATAACGAAGAAGAGCAGATGAAAGATCTGGTCGGACAGATGTATGAGAAGAAAGGCAGTTCCTTCTCGGCGGAAATTAACGGAGAGAAATGCATGGTCTTCGTGTCAAACGTGATGAACGACTGGTACGTAGCGATGATCATCAGCAACACCAAGCTTTTTCACGAAATCCGCGGTATCCTGATCCAGAATGCGGTTGTCTGTCTTGTTGTGTTTGCGCTGATTACTTACTTCTGTACGATGGCGTTCCGAAAGATCGGACTCCATATGAAAAATGCAGAGGAGAGCCGCAGCAATCTGGAGCAGATGAACCTGACGGTTATGCGCACGCTCGCCCGGGCAATCGACGCGAAAGACCGGTACACGAACGGACATTCCCAGCGGGTGGCAAAATATTCGCTGGAGCTGGCGAAAAAGATGGGAAAGGACGAACAGGAACAGCGGGATATCTACTTTGCGGCGCTGCTTCACGACGTCGGAAAAATTCATGTCCCCGACACGATCATCAATAAGCCGTCCCGTCTGACTGACGAAGAGTTCGCCTACATCAAGCTGCACCCGGTGGCGGGGTATTACATTTTAAAGGACATCAAAGCGAATTCGCTGATCGCGCCCGGCGCGAAGTGGCATCATGAGCGTTTTGACGGAAACGGCTATCCGAATGGTCTCTCAGGGGAAAATATCCCGGAGATCGCAAGGATCATCGGAGTGGCGGATGCCTATGACGCCATGTCATCCACCCGGAGCTACCGCAGCGTCATGCCGCAGGATAAGGTGCGCAATGAAATTGAAAAAGGCAGGGGCACACAGTTCGACCCGCAGATCGCGGATATTATGCTTGAACTGATCGACGCAGATACGAATTATGAATTGCGGCAGCAGTCCGACATCACGAAAAATATTCTTGTCGTGGACGACGAAGAGATCAACCTGGATGTGATCTGCTCGATCATCGAAAATGAGCCGGGGTACAAAGTGTACAAGGAAAGATCGGGGAGAGGGGCGCTCAGGCTGTTTGAACAGATGCAAGTGGATCTCATCCTTTTGGATATCCGGATGCCCGATATGGACGGCTTTGCGGTTTACACCGAGATACGCAAGTCTTCTGATGTCCCGATCGTATTCATCACTGCTGACAAAGAGTACGACACGATCCAGAAGGCGAGCGACATGGGAATTGAGGACTATATCATCAAGCCGTTCATGCCGCAGGTTATTCTGGAGATCATACACAGCATCCTGCAGGAGCGGTCGGATATCACCTGAGATTTAAATATGTTTAATAAAAGGAGGATAATTTATGAGCAATGAGATGAAACAGAGCGAGAACAAAAAGATTGGGACGAACCCGATCATTACCTCGATCTACACTGCTGACCCGGCGCCGATGGTATTGGGCGACACGCTGTATCTCTATACCACCCACGACGAGGATCAGCTCATCAACGATTTCTACACGATGTTTGACTGGCGCTGTTTTTCCACAAAGGACATGGTAAACTGGACGGACCACGGAGTGATTTTCTCGCTGGACGATATCGAGTGGGCGGATGACCGGGCGTGGGCGCCGCAGGCGATCGAGCGGAACGGAAAATTCTATCTCTATTGCCCGGTACATAAAAAGGACGGCGGAATGGCGATTGCGGTCGGCGTATCGGACAGTCCGACGGGACCGTTTAAAGATATCGGGGAGCCGCTGGTGGATGAGGGCGACTGGAACGATATTGATCCGACGGTCTTCATCGATGATGACGGGCAGGCATATCTCTACTTTGGAAACCCGGAGCTCAGATATGTTCTTTTAAACGAGGATATGGTTTCCTATGACAAAACTGTCGGTGTCGTGAAGATTCCGATGACCGTGGAATCCTTTGCGAAGGGCAGCCACATGACGGGAACGACCTACGGGGAGGGACCGTGGTTTTATAAGAGAAACAACATTTACTACATGGTGTATGCGGCTTTCGGAGAGGGCAAGCAAAGCGAACACCTTGCCTACTCCACCTCGAAATCTCCGACGGGACCATGGGTATACGGCGGAGTTCTGATGACAGAGGAAGGCGGAGTTTTCACGAACCATCCGGGCATTGCGGATTTTAAGGGGCACTCCTATCTGTTTTACCACACCGGGGAGCTGCCGGGCGGAAGCCTGTTCCATCGCTCGGTCTGCGTTGCGGAATTTCAGTACAATCCGGACGGTTCCATTGATACTGTTCCAAAGTGCAGCCATATTAATGCCGTTGAGTAGATCGGCATATGAGGAGGAGACCGTTCATGTGTAAAAAAATGAGGAGGAGATGGCTGTTAGGAGCCATCCTTTGCCTGAGCCTTGTGATCTGCGGATGCCAGGCGGAGCCGAAAAAAACGGAGTCACAGCCCGGAGAATCGGAGAGTGTACAAGGTACGGATAAGCAGGGAGATACGGAGAGCGAGGGACAGGAAAGCACGGATAACTCGGAGAATACTGCGCCGGAAATTATCGTGAACGAAGGAACACCGTTTACGAATGACGGGAAAAATCCGATCGTCACCTCGGTCTATACCGCAGACCCGGCGCCGATGGTCGTGGGGGATACCCTGTATCTCTATACCTCACACGATGAAGATGAGCTGGTAGACGGTTTTTACACGATGCGCGACTGGCGCTGCTATTCCACCCAGGATATGGTCAACTGGAAAGACCATGGAGTGGTTTTTTCGCTGGACGATATCGTGTGGGCGGATGACCGGGCATGGGCGCCGCAGGCCGTAGAGCGAAACGGAAAATTTTATCTCTACTGCCCGGTACATAAGAAATATGGTGGAATGGCGATTGCGGTCGGCGTATCGGACAGCCCGACGGGACCTTTTAAGGATACGCTTTTTCCGGTCGTGAATGAGGGCGACTGGAACGACATTGATCCCACGGTTTTTGTTGACGATGACGGGCAGGCTTATCTCTATTTCGGAAATCCGGAACTCAGATATGTTCTTTTGAAGGAGGACATGATTTCTTATGACAAGGCTGTCGGAATTGTGAAGGTTCCGATGACCGAGGAGTCCTTTGGGAAGGGCTCCCAGCCGACCGGTACGACCTATGCGGAGGGACCGTGGTTCTATAAGAGAAACGGCATTTACTATATGGTGTACGCGGCATTTGGCGAGGGCAAGGGAAGCGAACACCTTGCTTACTCCACCGCAGATTCACCGACCGGTCCGTGGTGTTATGGCGGCGTCCTGATGACCGAGGAAGGCGGAACCTTCACGAACCATCCGGGCGTTATTGACTTTAAGGGTCATTCTTATTTGTTCTATCACACGGAGCAGCTGCCGGGAGGAAGTTTGTTCCACCGCTCGGTCTGTGTCGCGGAATTCCAGTACAATCCGGACGGCTCCATCGACACAATTAAAAAATGTGATCAGGTGAATGCAATTGAATAGCTGCCTGATGGTGAGGGCTAAAAGATTCCTCCGAATGCCTGTAATATCAGTAAGAACAGCATGATCGGAGCAACACAGCAGATCATGAGGACATACAGAATGCGTCTTCCGAATTTGACTCCGCCCTGTTCCACTTCGTCGATCACGGTTTTGGGTTTGGCTACCCAGCCGATCAAAATGCAGGTCAGAAGCGCGACGAGCGGCATCAGGCAGCTGTTGCTGATGTAGTCAAGGAGGTCGAGGATCTGTCCGATGGTTCCATTGGGCAGCGGCAGTTCAAAATACAGGAGATTGTATCCGAGGCAGACGACCAGACCGCCGATTAAACCATAGATGGACACGAGCACGGTGCTCTTTTGGCGGGACAGGTGAAACTGGTCCATGATACTTGAGACGATCGCCTCCATGATGGAGACTGAGGAGGTGATCGCCGCAAAGATTACCATCAGGAAGAACAGGAAGCCAAGGACTACGCCGGTGTTTCCCATCTGGTTAAAGATCTTGGGGAGCGAGATAAACATGAGCCCGGGACCGGCGGACATACCCTCGGTTCCCATAAATACATACACGGCGGGGATGATCATCAGCCCGGCAAGAAGGGCAACAATCGTGTCGAACAGCTCTATCTGGTTGATGGATTTCATCAGGTTGGTGTCTTTTTTCACGTAGGAGCCATATGTAATCATAATTCCCATGGAGACGCTGATGGAAAAGAAGAGCTGTCCCATGGCATCCATTACGATGATTGCGAACTCACGCAGCGTCATGCCGGTGAAATCGGGGACGAGATAGGCCTTGAGCCCTTCAAGACCGGTTCGGGTGACGCCTGCAGCATCAGTATGGCTTAATGTCAGGGCATAGACGGAGATGCCAATGATCAGCAGCAGAAGGATGGGCATGAGGATTTTGCTGAATTGTTCAATGCCCTTGTCAACGCCGCGATACACGACAAAAAAGGTTAGGAAAAGAAAGATGCACATAAACAGGATCGGGGAGCCGGTCTGTGAGATATATTCCCCGAAGTAGCCGTCGGCGGCAGATGTTTTGATCTGGCCGGTGGCGAAATTGAAAAAATATTTTATGACCCACCCTCCGATTGTGCAGTAGTAGGGGAGAATGATGACCGGGACGAGGCAGGCAAGGATGCCGAGCTTGCCCCAGTGGGGGTTGATTTTTTCATATGCGGTCAGGGGGTTCTGGGCTGTCTTTCTGCCGATGGCAATCTCTGTGGTCAGAAGGGTAAAGCCGAATGTGAGCGCCAGTATAATATAGCAGAGGATGAAAACCCCGCCGTGATCTTTTGCCGCGAGGTAAGGGAATCTCCAGATGTTTCCGAGACCGACTGCGCTGCCTGCCGCTGCGAGCACAAAACCGATGGAACCTGTAAAATTGCTTCTTTTCTTCTCATTCATAATTAATGTATTCTCCCGCTTGATGATAATAAGGTTACAAATGCTCTGTTTATTATAGCGGAATGTGCGTGCAAAAGCAACGAGATGTGTTTTAAGTTGATTTTTTTACTATTATTCTATATAATTAAGAGTATTCAGAACAGCACACTGAGGAAAACCTATGTCAAAGCATAAAGTAAGAGGTATTCGCAGAAATCTTTTACTCGTGACCCTGCTCCCGATTATTCTGTTGGGAATTGCAATTATTGTCTGGGGCATGATATTGATTTCAGAATTTTATACAAAAAGTATTCAAAAAGAGTTGATCTCCACTACTGGTGTCATGCTGGACAGCCTTGATTTTGCAATGGAAGGAGATTATTCCTATGAGGACGGAATCCTTCGGAAAGGGGAGTTCGACCTGACTCATTCTGCCATGTTTCAGCGAATCAAGGAGATATCGGACATTGATACCACTATTTTTTGGGGGGACACGCGTATCATGACGACCTTAAAGGTCAAGTCCGGAGCTTCCGCAATCGGCACGAAGGCAGAGGAAAAGGTGGTTGAGAGCGTTTGTCGGAACGGGGAGAACTACTACTCCAACAGGCTGAACATTAACGGGGTCAGCTATACCGGCTATTACATGCCTTTAATGAACAGTGACGGTACTGTTGTTGGAATGGTTTTTGCCGGCAAAAGCAGAAAGTCCGTGTATGAGCATGTGGCGACGATTCTTCTCTGGTTCGTTGCGCTCGCGGTGATTTCTGCAATGATTGCATTTTATCTGGCCAAAGTTTATTCGAAGAGGATGCTCTTAGCGATTGACGCAATCAACGGTTTCATCAAATCTATCTCGAACGGAAATCTTACCGTGGCGTTGGACGAGGAGATTATTAAACGGAAGGATGAGATCGGCGAGATAGGACGTAACGCGGCGAAGATGCAGGGGGATCTCCAGAAGCTGATTGAGACGGACCCGCTCACCTCACTGTATAACCGGCGCAGCTGCAACCGTAAGCTCTCGCTTTTGGAGGTGGAGAAGAAGAACTACACGATTGCGATGTGCGATATTGACTGGTTTAAGAAGATCAATGACGAGTTTGGACATGCTGCGGGGGACTATGTTCTGGTCACGATCGCCGAGATGCTGGCGGAGAGCGTTAAGGATTGCGGTTTTGCCAGCCGCTGGGGCGGTGAGGAGTTCCTTCTGATCTATGAGATGGATTCGAAGGAGGCGCAGGAGAAGGTGAAGGAGCTGCGGGACAGAATCCGGGAACATGCATTTACCTATGCGGATAAGCAGATAGCGGTTACGATGACGTTTGGAATCGAGAACTCGGATCTGGGAAGGACGCATGAGGCGCGGATCAATGAGGCGGATACGAACCTCTATATCGGAAAGCGCAGCGGACGGGACCGCATTGTATGCAGTTCTGATTAAGGAATATTTTACATAAAAAATATTTGCATCATGATTTTTGACATGATATAATGTTTCATAACAAGAGGGGATTGAATCAAACACCCAGAGGGAGGGAGCAGTATGAACGGCGTAAGTGGTATCAACAGTTACCGGAACAAAGTTGAATACGGTAAGTTTGCTTCCGGCAAGCGGATCAATGCTGCGAAGGACGACGCGGCGGGTCTGGCGATCGCACAGAAGATTCTGAGTGAAGAGAACGGCTTAAATACAGGGAGCCGGAATATCAAGACGGGGATTTCCGCATTGAATGTGGCGGATGGGGCGATGTCCGGGATGACGGATTATCTGCAGAGTATCCGCGAGCTGAGCATACAGGCGATGAACGGGCTTTATTCGGATTCGGACCGGCAGGCCATTCAGAATGAGATTAACGGGTATCTGGACGGAATCAACCAGATGGCAAAGAACACGCAGTTTAACACGAAGAATCTGTTGAACGGCAGTATGGCGGATATGAATATTGCCGCAAATGCGAATGGTTCCGGCATGAAGATCAGGATGGTGGACGGCACGCTTGGGGCGCTCGGCATTGAGGGCTACAGTGTGATGGGCGGAAAGATTGATCTTGACGCGATCGACAGTGCCATCAGCAAAGTTACCGAGGCGAGGAGCAAGCTTGGAGCTTCTACGAACGGGCTCGAGCATGCATTTAATTACAACGCCAACGCGGCGTTGCAGCAGACGGCCTCCAGAAGCCGTATTGAGGATCTGGATTACCCGGCGGCTATTTCGGAGCAGAAGAAGAACAAGACGCTGCAGGATTACCGCCTGATGATGCAGAGAAAACGAATGGAGCAGGACGGCAGTGTAGTGCGGTTATTGTAGACTTTTAGCGGAAAGAGAGCGGCTTGCTCCCATCTAATAATTCGGTGGTTTCCCAGGTTTTCACAGCTCGGATGAAATCACCGATATTTTTTAGCTTTCTGGGGAAAACCATGCCGCCCCAGAGCATTGTGGCGCTGTGCTGGTCAGAGCCTGCAGTCAGAGGGAGATTGTATTTTTTTGCATAGGAGAGGGCGCGATCGTTGTATTCCGGGTGCCTCTGTGCTGCGGTATAGCTGGTGTGGGACGCATTGACTCCTTCTACTGCGTCCACGTACTCCGGAAAGAGACGGATTTCATTGATGTAAAAGGCTTCGCGGTACGGGTGGGCCTGGCTGATCATGCCGCCTCCCTCATGTACGAGGGTCAATTGCTCCGGGATGGTCGCGTCCTTGATTTCAGGATGAGCGAGCAGCCATTGTTTGTCCAGTCCGTACACGAGGAATTCCGTTGCCTGATAGTTCGACTCCCAGCCGAAGAAGACCTGAAGGCCCAGCCGGTTGCCCTCCGCCTTGGCGTGCTCGAATCCCAGGCAGAACAGCTCAACCCACTCGCTCCATGGAAGACTGCGGTCCACTGCGGTGTTGCCGTATACAAAATGATCGGTGACGATGATCCCGGTATATCCGGCATCCGCGTATGCGCGCGCCATCTCCGCTCCGGTGCTGCGCGCGCAGGCACTGCCTTCGGAGGTGTGCAGATGTGTGTCGTATCGGAAACCGTTTACGTTTGTTTCCATGGAGATCTCCCCTTTTTATATTTCTATAGGTTATGGGCAGAGACCCGTAAAACCTGCGACTCTGCCCTTTAGCGCATATTATACCAGACCATTTCGAAAAGAACAACCGTGTAGCGAACATAGGCGCAAAAGGTCGCAAAACCAGGTTAATTAGGCATTGACGATTTAAAAGAAAAGGATTATAGTAAAGGTACAAAGAGTAAAGAGAGGGGTGTCATTATGAGAATTGAGCCGATTGGCAGTTATTCTTATCATCCGTATATTTACAATACAAACCGGCTGAATCGCAACAGCCTTTCCAAGGTTAAGCCGATTGAGGAGGATCTGCTGTCCTCCAAGACAGACTTTACTGGGCTTGTCGAGGATAAGCCTGAATTGCCAAAACAGAACGAGAATCCGTTGAAACCGGGCGAAACATTGAATTTTGCCGATATGCTGGAGAAGCAGATGAATGAGGGCCGCAGGAATGCGGCGCGTGTTATGAGACCGGCAGAGGCTGCAGCACCGGCGGAGACCGCATCTCGGGGGGAGAAATCGCAGAACGATGTCGTGCGTATGCCGCGCGGGCAGGCGGATGGGATTTCTTATCAAATGAGACGCGCATTGGAAGCGTACAGCGCCAATATGATGAGTGCCTGATCGGCCGATCGGGCTGTATTGACATCTGAGTTGTGACTGACACCCCACGGGCAGTATTGCCGTGGGGTTTTTTATCATATTTATGAAAGAAGAAGGCACACGCATGGAACGAACCTATGTTGCGATCGACCTGAAATCCTTTTATGCTTCCGTGGAGTGCGTGGAGCTGGGGCTGGACCCGCTGACTACAAATTTGGTCGTGGCGGATAGTTCCCGCACGGAGAAGACGATCTGTCTGGCGGTTTCCCCGTCGCTCAAGGCGCTCGGGATTCCGGGCAGGCCGCGGCTGTTTGAGGTTGTGCAGAGGGTGAAGGAGGTCAATGGCGAGCGGCGGCGCCGGGCACCGGGCAGGCGTCTTGTCGGTTCGAGCGTCCGATCCACGGAACTCGCGGATTCACCGGAACTGGAGATTGCGTACATCACGGCAAAACCGCGGATGGCGCTCTATATGGAATACAGCAGGAAAATTTATGATATTTACCTGAAATATATTGCGCCGGAGGATATGCATGTCTATTCCGTGGACGAGGTGTTTCTGGATGTGACGGATTATCTTGCCACGTACAAAATGACGGCGCATGAGCTGGCGATCACGATGATCCGCGATGTGCTGCGCCAAACCGGCGTGACTGCCACTGCGGGCATCGGCACGAATTTGTATTTGAGCAAGATAGCAATGGACATTCTGGCAAAAAAAATGCCTGCAGACCCGGACGGCGTGCGAATTGCTGAGCTTAATGAGATGTCCTACCGCAGACTGCTGTGGAACCATGTACCGCTGACGGATTTCTGGCGAGTGGGGCGCGGCTACGCGAAAAAGCTTCAGGAGTCTGGCCTGTACACGATGGGGGACATCGCGCGCTGCTCCGTTGGAAAACCGAACGATTTTCACAATGAGGCTCTTTTGTACCGTTTGTTTGGGGTTAATGCGGAGCTCTTGATTGACCATGCATGGGGCTGGGAGCCGGCGACCATCGCCGAGATCCACGCGTATGAGCCAAGGAATAACAGCCTCAGCTCCGGACAGGTCCTCCAGTGCGCTTATCCGTGTGAAAAAGCACGCCTGATTGTCAAGGAGATGACGGATCTTCTGGTGCTGGATCTGGTGGACAAGAGGCTGGTGACGGATCAGATGGTTCTGACGATTGGGTATGATGTTGAGAACCTCATGAATCCGGAGATCCGGAAAAAATATCACGGACAGGTGACATATGACCGGTACGGCAGGCAGGTCCCCAAACATGCGCATGGAACCATCAATCTCCCGGAGCGAACCGCATCGACCAGAAGAATCATGGAGGCGGTCATGGAGCTCTTTGACCGAATCATCAATCCGGACCTGACCGTCAGGCGGGTGACTGTCACGGCGTGCCATGTGGTGCCGGAGGAGGAGAAAAAACCGAAGGAGGAATACACTCAGCTGGACCTCTTCACCGATTACGGGGCGATTGAACAGCAGCAGAGAGAGCAGGAGGAGGCCCTCGCGCGGGAGAAGAGAATGCAGCAGGCCGTGCTGGACATTAAGAAAAAATACGGAAAAAACGCCGTGGTCAAGGGCATGAATCTGCAAGAGGGCGGCACAACGATCGAGAGAAACAACCAGATCGGCGGGCACAAGGCGTAGGACCGGGAGGAGACAGATATGGGAGAATATTACAAGGACCCGCATAGGTATGACGACATAATCGATCTTCCCCACCATCAGTCCGCTGACCGTCCGCATATGACGATGCGGGAGCGGGCGGCGCAGTTTGCACCGTTTGCAGCGCTGACCGGACATGAGGAGGAGCTGGAAGAGACGGCAAGACTGCATGAACAGGAGATGGAAGGTTAAATTCATAGCGATAAGCCGTATTTACAAAATAAGGATTTTATGGCATACTTTACTGGAATAGACAAGAAGGCAGGTGACACGCATGTATGAACAGATTGCACAGCTACTCATGTACGGGGACTTGGAGCCGGACAGTATTCTCGCCCGGATGGGAGAGATTTTCGCGCGCTATGAGAGCGGCGAGAACTCACTGTCGCTGGTGCGCGACATTAACACTCAGGTAAAGCGCATCCTGCAGCTGGGGACGGACTATGGCTTTGACGACAATCTGTGGCACAACTACCTCACGTTCGTGCTGATGATGAGCGAAAACCCCTTCAGTATTACCTGCGAGAAGGTGGGGGCGAGCGAGGGGAGCGTGAATGCGCTTGTCCGCGGTGATTTTCGCATTTTTAAAAAGCTGTTTGACTATGATTTTGCCCCGATTGAGCGGGATCTCGGCATCAACTGTTTTTCTATGATTTCCGATTATAAGGCCATCCACAAAAAGGATCGGATGTACAATACGAATGTCAGCGAGAAGGTGCGCGCCCTGAGTAAAAGGCTGGAAGCAGCAGTGGACGAGCAGCAGTTTTTTGACGCGGTTACCGGTTTTTACAGGGATTATGGCGTGGGCATGTTCGGTCTGAACAAAGCGTTTCGGATTGATGAGAAACCGCAGGGCGGCATTGAGTTCCGCCCGATCAACAATATGGATATGGTCATGTTGGACGACCTTGTCGGCTATGAGATCCAGAAGAAGAAGCTCACGGACAACACGGAGGCTTTTGTGCAGGGCAGGAAGGCGAACAATGTCCTCTTGTTCGGCGACAGCGGAACCGGCAAATCCACGAGCATCAAGGCGATTGTGAACCAGTATTACAAGGACGGGCTGAGGATGATCGAGATCTACAAGCATCAGTTCAAGTATCTGTCCACGGTGATCGCGGACATCAAGAACCGCAATTATAAATTTATAATCTACATGGACGATTTGTCCTTCGAGGAGTTTGAGATCGAGTACAAGTTCTTGAAGGCGGTCATTGAGGGTGGAGTGGAGACGAAGCCGGATAACATTCTGATTTATGCGACCTCGAATCGGAGGCATCTGATCAAGGAGAGCTGGAATGACCGCAACGATCAGGACAACTCCAACGACCGGCACCACTCGGACACGGTGGAAGAGAAACTGTCCCTGGTGAGTCGTTTCGGTGTCACGATCAATTACTCCAAGCCAACGCAGAAGGAGTATTTTGACATTGTGCTCCACCTCGCGCACCGCGCAGGCATGACGATGAGTGACGAGGAGCTCATGGCGGAGGCGAACAAGTGGGAGTTGAGCCACGGCGGGATTTCCGGGAGGACAGCGGAGCAATTTGTAACGCATATATCTGCGATTCAAAACAGGTAGGGAGGGACGGAAAACCTGCCGTTTGCTTCAGTACATGTCAAGGTTTGTAAAGTTAAATTTAGAATTAATTAAGAGGAAATACCATGCTTTATCAGATTTCCCATGGATGCGTCACCTTTGGGGACGACGCAGTATTATACGATATCAATTTTGAAATCCGAAATACCGAGAAAATTGCTGTGGTAGGGCGAAACGGCTGCGGCAAGACCACCCTTCTGAGACTTATCAATGGTGAGCTGGCGCTGGAAAAGCGCGACAGTGACGAGGATGTCTTTATTGCGAAGGCGGGCAATCCCGAGATCGGATATCTGAAACAGATAGCATTTGAAGACCCGTCCATCTCTCTCGAGCAGGAGATCCGCAAGGTTTTTGCTCCGATCGAGACGCGCAAGCGTGAACTGGAGGCGCTGGCGGCGGCTTTGGAGCACGATCACTCCGAGACAATGGTGGAAAAGTATACCGCTATGGAGGAAAAGTTCAAAGAAGACGGTGGTTACTACTTCGAGAAGGAATATGAAGTCCTGATTAAAAAATTCGGGTTCTCGGAACAGGAGCGAAAAAAGCCGCTTGCGGACTTTTCCGGAGGGCAGCAGACCAAGATTGCATTCATCAAACTTCTACTGTCGAAACCGGACATCCTGCTTTTAGACGAACCGACCAATCATCTGGACGTCGCAACGATTGAGTGGCTGGAAACCTATCTGAAGAGTTACCCGAAGGCGGTGGTGGTCGTGTCACACGACCGGATGTTTCTGGACCATGTAGCGGATGTGGTGTATGAGATTGAGTACGGCACGGCAAAGCGCTATCCGGGCAACTACACGAACTTCATGCTCCGCAAGAAAGAGAACTACGACAAGCTGATGAAGGACTACAACGCGCAGCAGAAGGAGATTGCCCGGCTGCAGCGCATGGTGGATCGTTTCAAGAGTAAGCCAACCAAGGTATCGATGGCACACTCCAAGGAGAAGGCGATCGAGCATATGGTTAAAATAGAGGCGCCCGACCGCTTTGACACGAAGACCTTTCACGCAAATTTTCAGCCGGAGCAGGAAACCGGGAACGATGTGCTGACGGCGCATGAGCTGGCGATCGGTTATGACCACCCACTTTCGATAATAAATCTTGATTTAAAAAGAGGAGACAAGCTTGGAATATTAGGCGGAAACGGACTTGGAAAGTCCACTTTACTCAAGACGCTGGTGAAAAAGATTCCGCCCTTGTCCGGCGAGTTCCATTACGGCGTACATGTACAGATCGGATACTTTGACCAGCAGATGGCGATGTATTCCGGCGGCCGAACCGTGCTGGAGGATTACTGGGACGAGTTCCCGAATTTGACCGAGACAGAAGCGCGCAGTGCGCTCGGAGCGTTTCTGTTTACCGGAGAGGACGTATTTAAGACCATTGACATGCTCTCCGGCGGTGAGAAGGTGCGCCTTGCGCTGTGTAAAATTTTAAAGCGCAGGCCGAACGTCCTGATTTTGGACGAGCCGACCAATCACATGGATATTGTGGGCAAGGAAACGCTCGAGAGTATGCTGAAGGATTTTGCGGGCACGCTGATCTTTGTGTCGCACGATCGTTATTTTGTTAAGAAGGTGGCGAACCGCCTTTTGGTATTTGAGGATGGCACGGCTCGCCAGTACCGTTTCGGATACGAAGAATATCAGGAGAAACTCGATCGAGAGGCCGCTAAGCCGCGTGTCGAGCGGAATACATCTCCCGCGCTGGGAGGGCTTATCAGCCAGAATGGTGCGAAGGAGCGTGAAGACGCCGGGAACGCTGACGGCAAAAAGCCTTACTACAATCCGGGCAAGGAGCGCTCGAAGCTGGAGCGTAAGGTTCAAAGGGTTGAGGAGGAGCTTGCGGCGAAGGAGGAGGAGCTCGCGGCGCTGCGTGAAGAGCTTTTGCGGCCGGAATATCAGTCCAGCTACTCTAAGCTCACGGAGATCCAGGGACAGATCGACGCTATGGAGGAGGCTGTGGCGGCGGATATGGAGGTCTGGGAAGAATTGTCCCGGCAGTTGGAGGAATTATGAGTAATGTCTGTAAACGCTGTCTGTTGCGCGAAATGGCAGAGCAGGATCAGGCAAAGATTGCGCGCTATCGGGAGGCGATCCGCGAGGAGGACAGGGTGCTCGCAGAGGAGTATGAGAGACGGCTTTCCGTCTGCAAGAATTGTGAGCGCCTAAACAGCGGAACCTGCAGCGCGTGTGGCTGTTATGTGGAACTTCGGGCACTCGGCACAGAGAGCCGGTGTCCGTATAAATTATGGTAAAAGGAGAAAAAGAATGGCAAAACTAGTAATCAACAACAGGCAATGCGGAAAAATTGAGCCGGAGGTGTACGGGCATTTTTCCGAGCATCTGGGACGATGCATTTACGAGGGACTCTATGTGGGGGAAAACTCGGACATTCCGAATGTGAACGGCATGCGGACCGATGTGGTTTCTGCACTCAGGGAAATTGACATTCCGCTGCTGCGCTGGCCGGGCGGATGTTTCGCGGATGAGTATCACTGGATGGACGGAATTGGTCCGAAGGAGAGCAGAAAGAAGATGATTAACACGCACTGGGGCGGCGTGGTGGAGGATAACAGCTTCGGAACACACGAGTTCATGGAGTTATGCCGCCAGCTCGGCTGCAAGACCTATGTCAACGGCAATGTTGGCAGCGGTACGGTGCAGGAGATGTCTGAATGGGTGGAGTACATGACATTCAACGGCGTGTCTCCGATGGCAGACCTGAGAAAGCAGAATGGTCATGAGGAGCCCTGGAAGGTCGATTATTTCGGTGTGGGCAATGAAAACTGGGGCTGCGGCGGCAATATGACGCCGGAATATTATGCCAACTTGTACCGCAGATATCAGACCTACGTGAGAAACTATGATCCGGAAAAGCCGATCAAGAAGATCTGCGGCGGCCCGAATGTGAACGATTATCACTGGACTGAGGAGGTGATGAGGGTCTGCTTTGATCATCTGCCGGAGGAATTTCACGGATTCATGGATTTGATTTCCCTGCACTATTATACGATACCTGGGAACTGGGGGAAAAAGGGCAGCGCGACGGACTTTGATGAATCCGAATGGTATAAGACGTTAGGAAAAGCACTGTATATGGAGGAGCTGATCAAGCGCCATTGCACGATCATTGATCGCTATGATCCGCAGAAACGCATCGGTCTCTCTGTCGATGAGTGGGGTAACTGGTTCGACTGTGAGCCGGGAACAAATCCGGGATTTTTGTATCAGCAGAACACCATAAGGGACGCGTTGGTGGCGGGAGTCACGCTCAACATCTTCAACAAGCACTGTGACCGTGTCCGTCTTGCCTGCATCGCGCAGATGGTGAATGTACTGCAGGCGGTCATCCTCACTGAGGGTGAGAAGATGATCAAGACGCCGACCTACCATGTGTTCCATATGTATCGGCATCATCAGGGCGCGCAGCTGCTGGACAGCTACCTCACGGATTCCGGATTTACGGGGACAAAAGAGAACACTGTGCCTGAGATCACCGAGTCTGTGTCTGAGAAGGACGGCATTATCACGGCGACGGTCAACAATCTCTCCGCAACCGAGGCGAAGGAGCTGGAGATCGTGCTGACGGATGGCGCCAAGTACGAGGTGAAGGAGGCGCGCATCGTTGCTGGGGGCATGAAGGATTACAATACCTTCGAGCAGCCGGAAGTTGTGCAGGAGAAAGAGTTCACAGCTTACAAGCTTGAGGGCAATGTCTGCAAGGCAACGCTGCCGGCATGCAGTGTCACAGAAATCAGATTTGTTAAAGCATGATATAATATTTGAAAAAGGAGGGAGATCTTGCGGTCTCCCTCCTTTTTATGACAACAATTTTACATATCTGCGCGCCAATGACTCGATTGGAGAATACGTCTGCACGCTTTTTTCAAGATATTCTGCACGGTCGGCATGAGCGGAGTGGTCACAGGCCAACATTCGCTGTATCCAGACGGCGGCACGAATGTTCTCCGGCAGTAACGCCATGTCTTCCTCAAATACAAAATCTGTATAGATGTATTTTGCGTACGCGAGATGGGTTTCGGCATAGGTGCGCAGCAGTACTTCGGCTTCGGCTGCGGACATTTCCGGCTCGTGTTCCGTGAGCATGGCATTCGCATCGTGCATGGCAAAGTAGAGATAGCGCACATCGTCTCTGGTCTTAATCGCCTGCAGCCAGTCGCGGAGTTTTTTCCACGTATCCCTGTTTTTTGATTGTTCCAGCACGCATACCTGTACCATCCACTGTTCCAGAGGAAGAGAGAGGATGGTTTCCTCCAAGGGCAGAATGCCGGTTATGGCCAATTCCCAGTAGTTGTCGGGGAGGATTAGGAAATCGCCCTTGTTTTTCAGCTGACGCAAAACAAATTTGCCTAATTCTGCACGTAATTCCGCTGGATATTCGCTTGCGCGGTTAAGCTTTGCGAGCGCCTGTCCGTACAAAAACTGCATTGCCTGTCGGCTGCTTTCGGAGAAGGCATCCTTGACCAGCAAAATGCTCTCGGCGATAATCTGCTCCTGCTCATTTTGTTGTGTGTTTTGCCATTGTTCCAGTGCCGTGTAATAGTTTTTTCCGAGGACTGCCATTTCCTCCGTCTGGTCCAGCTGATCCGCAGCGGTCATCCCGAGCACATACAAATTTGCATTTGCTGCGTATGTATTGCGGGTGTCCTGGCTGTATTCATGGCATAAACGCAGCAGCTCCTGATTTTGATTCTCCATGGCGAGCCCTGTCAGGTGTGCACTGTAGAAGGTTCCCCTGCACTGATTTAGA
This sequence comes from uncultured Lachnobacterium sp., assembly GCA_964636375.1. Classification (GTDB taxonomy): domain Bacteria; phylum Bacillota; class Clostridia; order Lachnospirales; family Lachnospiraceae; genus Roseburia. The sequence continues at coordinate 16,872 of CAZWRT010000056.1, forward strand.
AAGGGCGTATCGACATTTTTTATCTTGTCAAGGGCGGTTTCTGCGGCATCGATCAGGCGTTTGCTGTCTTTTATCCCAATATACTCCGGTACGATCTGCAGCCACCAGCGGAGATTTTCCGGCTCCTCCCGCATCAGACGCTCTAAGATGGACACATTGCGCTCATAGTGTTTGAGCCTTGCCTCCTCAGTTTCAAAGGCATAGCCATAATGGTGCACAAACGCGGGAATTCTCTTGCATTTTCCGATTGTCGGCACCAGCGATTCGTGAACGCTCCCCTCAAAGTGGGTGTCCTCATGCAGACGGATCATCCGGGATACCCAGTCATCCGAAAAATCGCTGCCGTCCCTCTTGGAGTAATTTCTGGCAATGTAAACCGCCTGTTCGTATTTACGATACTCTCCGGACTGAAAGAAATCGATGATAGGACCTACATCCTCGAACCATTCATCGTCGTCCAGAAAAAGAAACCATTCGCCCGTGGCCTTCACGAGTCCGGCGTTTCTTGCTTTCGCAAAATCGTTGCACCAGGTAAACGGGATGATTTGATCCGTGTATCTGCTCAGTTTTTTTCTCAGCGATTCGCCGCAGCCGGTATCCACAAGAATCAGTTCCGTGTTCAGTTGTTCGGTCAGCGGACGGAGGGAGTCCAGGCACTGTTCCGTGGTGTCCTCCCTGCCTGACACGAGTATTGATATGCTTAATATTGGTTTTTTCATAAACTATTATATTATCATTTAACATTAAAAAATTTTGGTTGATAAAGGGAGAGAGCATGCGCCCTCCCCCTTTTGGTAGTAGTAGTAATACAGCAATATGAAATTCGATTTTTAAAGAACCTAT
>CAZWRT010000057.1:0-16974 GCA_964636375.1 uncultured Lachnobacterium sp.
GAACAAAATCCTTGGCTCCGGTCTCAAGCGCGCACTTGAGCTGCGACTGCGTGCCGACAGAGGAGGCGACAATGATGAACGCATTGGAATCAAATTCGATGATTTCCCGGATTGCGGCGTTGCCGTCTTTTTTGGGCATAACGATATCAAGGAAAACGAGATCCGGATGGTTTTCCTTGTACTTGTCAATCGCGTCCTGTCCGTCGTTTGCCTCGATGAAGGTCGGGGTGCCTACGGATTTGATGATGTCCTTCATCTGCTTGCGGGCAAGGATGGAGTCGTCACCAATTAAAATTTTAAGGTCGTCAATCTGCATAATTCACTGCTCCCTTTTCGTGTACTAGACCTATTCTACTATATACATTCGAATTTTTCAACATTTTTTGTAAAACAGATTGACAAAAATATCACATCGTGTATGATATTTGTGAATGAGAATTCAACAGTGATCATTATAGAAGGAGGACATGTAACATGGCAACAAAAGCGTATTATCCGCTGAATGAGATCGGTAAGGATAAGGTCGGATTTTCCAAGACCCGTTCCATTATCGAGGCTGCTTTCTACGGCAACAATGTCGTGAAGGTCAACACATTAAAGGAAGCATACAATCTGGCTAAGAACTCTCCGGGCACGATCGTGACCGATATGCCGGTCAAGGACGGTGAGACCTTCGGCCTCGAGAAGGATGCTAAGGTTCTTCTGTTCAACGACGGCGCGGTGACCGGCCGTTATGCCGCTGCACGCCGCATCAAGGGCGAGCCGGGCGTGGACGCAGAGAAGCTCGACAAGGTTGTGATGGACGCGGTATATGAGACTCGCTGGAAGACACTCTATCATACCGAGTGCTACATAGGTCTTGATCCGGAATTTATGGTGAAGGCACATCTTCTGATCCCGGAAGGAGAGGAGAACATCCTCTATAACTGGATGCTGAATTTCCAGTACATGTCCGATGAATATGTAAAAATGTACAAGAACTCCAAGCTGATCGGCGACGGCAAGGAGCCGGATATCTATATCTTCTCCGATCCGCAGTGGGCACCGCACGATGCGCCGGATGTGGACTACAGCTGCCTCAGCGATCCGCTGACGCTGTGCTACTTTGACACCAACCAGAACTGCGCTGCGATTCTCGGCATGAGATATTTCGGTGAGCACAAGAAGGGAACCCTGACCATGGCGTGGGCTCTTGCAAACCGCAACGGCTATGCATCCTGCCATGGAGGACAGAAGGAGTATTCTCTGGAGAGCGGCAAGAAGTTCGTTGCTTCCGTGTACGGCCTGTCAGGCTCCGGCAAGTCCACCCTGACCCATGCAAAGCACGGCGGCAAGTATGATGCGTTCGGCGGCATTAAGGTACTCCACGATGACGCATTCATCATCAACACCGACACCTGCGCCTCTATCGCGCTGGAGCCGACCTATTTTGACAAGACGGCGGATTACCCGACCGGCTGCCCGGACAACGAGTATCTGCTGACCGCCCAGAACTGCTCCGCTACGTTGGATGAGGACGGCAAGATCCAGCTCGTGACAGAAGATATCCGCAACGGCAACGGCCGCGCGATCAAGTCCAAACTGTGGTCGCCGAACCGGGTTGACAAGATTGATGCTCCGGTCAACGCGATTTTCTGGATTATGAAGGACCCGTCCATTCCTCCGGTTGTGAAGCTGAAGGGAGCGGCGCTTGCCTCCGTTATGGGTGCAACCCTTGCCACCAAGACATCCACTGCAGAGCGTGTTGCAGCCGGAACAGACTTGAATGCACTGCGCATTGTTCCTTATGCAAATCCGTTCCGCACCTATCCGCTGGTGAACGATTACGAGAAGTTCAAGAAGCTGGTGGAGGAGAAGGATGTAGACTGCTATATCGTAAACACCGGCGACTTCATGGGCACCAAGTGCAAACCGGCTGATACACTGGGTATTCTCGAGACGATCGTCGAGGGCAAGGCGAAGTTTGAGAAGTGGGGCCCGTTTGAGGATATCGAGATCATGTACGACTGGTCAGGAAAGACTGCTGACTTTACGCCGGATTTGAACAATGCAGAGTACCGCGCAGCTTTAAAGGGTGCGATGGAGAACCGCGTGAAGGCTGTCGAGGATTTCGCCGTGAAGAAGGAGGGCTACGACAAGCTTCCGGACGAGGCGCTGGCTGCTCTCAAGAAGCTGGTGGATGCGCTCGCATAAAGGAATTTTTTGTAAATTTTTCCATGGCAGATCTGGTAGAATTTACATGAATTTTGTTGTTGCATTGTCGATTGTTTTACAGTATAATGAACTCAGCTACAAAAGATAAACATGAAACGAAAGACAAAGCAGAACATATTTAACAATTCTACAGCCTGGGATGTTCGACAATCCTGTTATTTAGAACCTACATTTATTTTTAATGGGATTCCTATATGAGCTGTTGGATGTCAGGCCGCCTCGTATCAGTGGAAGGCAGAAGACAGACTGCGGTTACCCACCTGGCTTTGGCTAGGAGTCTAAATTGCAGGAACCGGCACCTTGGGTTTTTCGAAAGAGGAATTTATTAAAGTACAAAAGATCCTGAAGTACAAAAGAACCTAAAGTACAAAAGCATCGCAAAGTACAAAAGATTCCTGATATACAAAAGATCGTAAGGTACAAAAGAGACAGGGAGCTACGAGAGTGGCTCCCTGATTTTGTGTGTTTCCGGTACAGAAAGACACAAACGCAGGTGGGGATTGTTACTATGAGTGGCCTCGGGCCGTGAATCGTAACGGAAATTTGGAGAGAACGTGCATGAAACGAAAAGAATGGATGCGCTGGGTTGGGACGATTGTCCTGACGGTCTGCGCAATTTCGGCGATGATCTATGCCATCCTTGCCGCGCGGCGCGCGGTAGTCTCCTCACGGGAGAGTGATACGCAGGCGACGCAGCACAAGGTGCAGGAGGGGCGGATACTAAATGCGTATATTGAGAGTTCGAAAGAGGGGGTGCTTACCGTATGGTATGAGGGAGGCTCGCATGAGTATGAGGCGACGCTGAACTCACCCTACACAGGGGTTGCGGATCTGGAGATCAGGGACGGGGCGATTGTCCAGGTGAATGCGAAGACAGCCACTATCGAGGGCACGCTGGACAGCTACACGGACAGCACGGTACAGATCAGCGGCTACGAAAAGCTGGGCTATACGGGCGAGCTGCCGGTATATGTGCTGGCGGAGGGGACGGTGAGCCAGAAATCGCTCAGGGATCTGGTGGTCGGGACCTCACAAATGACGCTTGTGGTGGCTTACGGGGAGGCATGTGCGCTCCTGCAGTACCGCGAGGATGTGTACGAGACGATCCGTGTACTGATCAAAAACGGGGAGAATAAGACCTACAAAAATCTTTATCTTACCGGGGAGAGTGACTATCAGGCGGGGGAGCAGGAAAAAAAGGCGCACAAGGTTACCAATGTGGAAAAGCTGATGCAGGAGAGCGCAGTGGGGGATGAGGTGCGCTTCACTTCGCACGAAGGACTCCTCTATCTCTGTGATAAGGGCGGCACGGCCAAAGGAAACGGCTACGAGGGCGATTTTCTGGTCCGGAAGGAAGAGGAGGGCTATGTGCTCATCAATGAGCTGCCGATCGAGACTTATCTGCGCTATGTGGTGCCCTCGGAGATGCCTACATATTTCTCCTACGAGGCATTAAAGGCGCAGGCAGTGTGCGCCCGCACCTTTGCCTATCGGCAGATGCGCAGCCATATATACGCCGCATACGGGGCGAATCTGGATGACAGTACCGCTTTTCAGGTCTATCACGCAGCGGGCCCGTATGAGGTTACGGACCGGGCTGTGCGTGACACAGAGGGACTTGTGCTTACATATGAGGGTGAGCTGATCGACTGCTATTATTACTCGACGGGGTGCGGCTACTCGGAGAATCTCGAAGTGTGGAATGCCGATTCGCCGGTCTATCTCGTGGCGGAAAACCACACGTCGGAGGAGACGAAGGATCTGTCGGACGCGAAACGCTTTCATGCGTTTATCTCGGAAAAACCGGACGGTTTTGACGCGGATTCCCCCTACTATCGCTGGACGGCGGAGCTCTCGGCAAAGCTGGGGATGGATGAGCAGTATGGAAGGCTGAAAAAAGTGCGGATCGATGAGCGCAGCGCCTCCGGCTATATCTTATCCTTTACGGCTGAGTTTGAGAAAGGGGAGCGCACTTACGACCGGGAGAACGATATCCGTTTTGCGCTCAGCAAATACCTGCGGAATGTGACGCTGGCAGACGGGAAGGTGCTCAGCCAGCCAGGTTCCCTGCCGAGCGCCTGCTTTGAGGTGGAAAGCCAGAAGGACGGCAAAATCCTCCTGCGCGGCGGCGGATTCGGGCACGGGATCGGCATGAGCCAGTATGGCGCGGACGGCATGGCAAAAGCGGGAAAGGGCTGGCAGGAAATTCTCAAGTTTTATTACAAGGGGGTAGAGATCGTCGAAAAATAAAAATTGTCTTGCGCTGTGCCCGATCTTGTGCTAGAATGACACACAAGTGAAAGGCAATGAATGTGTTCAGTAGCGCCCAATACCCTTTCAGAGAGAGGAAATCGTCGGCTGGAAGTTTCCTTAAGGTTCAGGTTGGGAGGCGAATTTCGCACAGGAGCTGCACGGGGGAACTGCCGGATTGGGCGAAGGATGTCAGGCGGCAGGGTAGTCCGTGACGTCGGCTGCACGTTACGCAGAAGAGAGTGTCCGCGGATCGGGAGTGTACGATAGGCGGGAATCGGGGTGGTAACGCGGAAGTTTTTCGTCCCCTGTAGTATGCGATGCATACTGCAGGGGATTTTTTGCCGTACGGGAGATTGCTTTTTAAGTTCGACAAAAATTGTACCTATCCGACACGGGCACCACAATATATAGTAAATTAGTACTAATTTTGCAGGCATTTATCGAAAAGGAGAGAAGCATGAAAGAAAAATTGCAAAAAATCAGGGAAAAAGCGATCGCGGAAATCGAGAGTTCGCAGGGCTTGGAGCGGTTGAACGAGGTTCGTTCGGCCATTCTCGGAAAGAAGGGAGAACTGACCGCGGTCCTGAAGGGAATGAAGGAAGTGGCGCCGGAGGATCGCCCGAAGGTCGGCCAGTGGGTGAACGAGGCGAGGGAGGCGATCGAAAACCTGCTTGCGGAGAAAATGAAAAAGCTGGAAACGGAGGCACTGCGGCGCAAGTATGAGAGCGAAAAGATTGACGTCACGATGCCGGCGAAGCTGCATGCGGCGGGCAAGCTGCATCCGGTGACGCAGGTGAAAAACCAGCTGGTGGACATCTTCGGTTCCATGGGCTTTGATGTCTATGAGGGCACAGAGGTCGAGACGGATTTCTACAATTTCACGGCGCTCAATGTTCCGAAAGAGCATCCGGCCCGCGATATGCAGGACACGTTTTATCTGTCGCCGGAATTTCTGCTGACGACGCAGACGTCCGCCGGACAGATCCATGTCATGGAGGCGAAAAAACCGCCGATCAAGGTCATTTGCCCGGGCAAGGTGTTCCGCTCGGACGACGACGCCACTCACTCGCCGATGTTCTGTCAGATGGAGGGGCTTGTGGTGGATAAGGGCATCACGCTCTGCGACCTGAAAGGGATTCTGGACGTGTTCGTACAGAAGATTTTCGGCGAGGAGACGACCACCCGCCTGCGGCCCTCGTATTTCCCGTTCACAGAGCCGTCGGTCGAGGTGGATGTGAGCTGTTTCCAGTGTGGAGGCAAGGGCTGCAAGCTCTGCAAGGGAACCGGATGGATCGAAGTGCTGGGGGCAGGCGTGGTAAACACCAGGGTTTTAAAGGACTGCGGAATCGACACAGATGTTTATAGCGGATTCGCATTCGGAATCGGCATGGACCGTATCGCGATGCTCAAGTACGGCATCAACAATATCAAGCTGTTGTTTGAGTCGGATCTGCGCGTGCTGGATCAGATCGACGATTAAGGGAGGGAGAACAATGTTAGTACCGTTAAGCTGGTTAAAGGAATATGTAGAGATTGACGTTTCGCCGAAGGAGCTGGAGGAAAAGCTGTTCTCCTGCGGCTTTGAGGTGGAGGAGCTGTATGAGCTCGGAAAGGATATCAACGGGGTTGTGGTCGGCGCGGTCACAAGCTGTGAGCCGATCCCGGAGACACACCTGAGCTTATGTCAGGTGGATGCAGGGGACCATGGCAGTTTTCAGGTCTGCTGCGGCGCGGACAATGTGCGGGCGGGCGGGAAATTCCCGCTGGCGCTGGTGGGAGCGCAGGTGTATGCCACGGCGAAAGACCACGTAACCGTGGAGGGCGTCATGCAGATCAAGAAGGGCAAGCTCCGCGGCTATGAATCCGTCGGAATGCTCTGCTCCGGCACGGAGCTCGGGCTTACCGAGGATCTGTATCCGGGTGCAGGCTACAACGGCCTTCTGGTTCTGCCGGAGGACGCCGCGGCGGGAGCCGATGTAAAGCCGATTCTGGGGCTGGACGACTGGATGTTTGACATTTCGGTTACGGCGAACCGTCCGGACTGCCAGAGTATTTACGGCATTGCGCGGGAAGTGGCGGCTGTGCTCGGCAAAGAGGTGAAGACACCCGCGCTGGACTACACACAGACCGATGTGAAAAAGGAAGGCTTTACTGTGACGGTGGAGGCGCAGGATTTATGCCCGCGATACATCGGCCACTATGTCTATGACGTGAAAATCGGGCCTTCTCCCGCATGGATGCGCCGCCGTCTGGCGCTTGTGGGAATCGGGGCGATCTCCAATGTTGTGGACATCACGAACTATATTTTAAAAGAGCTGGGGCAGCCGATGCACGCCTTTGACTACAATTATCTCGGGGGCAATCAGATCAATGTCCGCCGCGCAAAGGACAAAGAGAAGATCGTGACGCTGGACGAGAAGGAGTTTACGCTGAACTCCTCGAACCTGGTGATCTGCGACGGCGCAAAGCCCGTGGCGCTCGCAGGAATCATGGGCGGCCTGAACTCCGAGATTCTGGATACAACCACGGAGGTGATGTTTGAGGCGGCAAAATTTGCCCACGACAATATCCGCAAGACCTCCCGCGCGCTGGGGCAGTCCTCGGATTCCAGCGCCCTGTATGTGAAGGGTGTCTGCGAGTACACCACGGTAATGGCGATGAAACGTGCCCTGCACCTGATCGAAGAGCTGGGCTGCGGAAAAGTGAGCTCCACCCATGTGGAGGCGTCGGTCGGAAATTCCGTGGAGCCGAGACCGCTCACCGTCAGCGTGAAAAAAGTCAACGGTGTGCTGGGCATTGAGGTGCCGGATGCGGACATCCTGCGTATTTTAAAGGTCCTGAACTTTGCGCCCGTGCTAAACGGCGATGAGCTGACCCTGCAGATTCCCGCGTATCGCGAGGATATGGAGTCCTACCCGGATGTGGCGGAGGAGGTGATCCGCATGTACGGCTATGAGCACGTGAAGGGAACCTTTATGCCGACGGCAGCGGTGACTGCCGGAGGGCTGAACCTGCGCCAGAAGACGGAGCTGAAACTTAAGCGTGCGCTCTGCGCGGCCGGGGCGTGCGAGGGCATGCACTATTCCTTCTTCTCGCCGTCGGATTTAAATCTTTTGCGCCTGCCGCAGGATGCGCCGGAGCGGAACACGATCGAGCTTTTGAACCCGATTAACGTCGACCTGTCGCTGCTGCGCACGACGCTTGCACCGCAGATGCTTCACGCGATTGCGAGAAACCAGAAACGCGGAATCCTCGAGGGGCGTATCTTCGAGATGGGCAAACGTTTCATTCCGAAGTCTCTGCCGCTGACTGAGTATCCGGACGAGCGGGAGACGCTTTGCGTCGGCGTTTTCGGAAAAGAGGAGTCTTTCTTCACGTTAAAAGGCTTTGCCCAGACGGTTGCCCAGACGCTGGGTCTCACCTTCACCTACGAGGCGGGCACAAGGTCTTTCCTGCATCCGTATCAGACTGCGGAGATTTTCTGCGAGGGTGAAAATGTCGGCTATCTTGGCACGCTCGCCTACGAGATTGCGGATGAGATGGATATGCGCGTGCCGGCATACCTGCTGGAGATGGATTTAAAGAAGCTCTCCCAGTGGTACGGAAAGCCGCAGGTCTTCGTGCCGCTCCCGAAATATGCGGAGGAGAAGAGAGACTTTGCGTTTGTTGCGGACAAGGGAATCACGTGTGCACAGATTGAGATGGCGATTTGCGAGTCCTGCAGCTATGTAACGGACGTTCATCTCTTCGATGTCTACGAGGGCGTCCAGCTCGGCGCAGACAAAAAGAGTATGGCGTTCTCCGTGGTATTTACACCGAAGGACGAGGAGTTTACCGCTGAGATCGTGGAGAGTTATGTCAAGAAGATCTTAAAACACTTAGAGCGCGATCTCGGCGTCACGCTGAGGGCATAGAGCGATGAAGGTCAGTGATTTTGATTACGAGCTGCCCGAGGAGCTGATCGCGCAGGACCCGCTCGAAAACCGCTCGGATTCCAGGCTCATGGTTTTGCACCGGGGCGCAGGGGCGGTGGAACATAAACGGTTTACGGACATTCCGGACTACCTTGCGCCGGGAGACTGCCTTGTCGTCAACAATACGCGCGTGATTCCGGCGAGACTTTACGGCGTGAAGGAGGATACGCTGGCACAGGTCGAGGTGCTCCTGCTGAAGCGCAGGGAAAACGATATCTGGGAGACGCTGGTGCGCCCCGGAAAAAAATTAAAACCGGGCGCCCGCGTGCTGTTCGGTGATGGAATTCTCACCGGGGAGATTGTGGACATCGTGGAGGAGGGCAACCGTCTGGTGCGTTTTTATTACGAGGGCATTTTTGAGGAGATTTTGGACCGCCTTGGGCAGATGCCTCTGCCGCCCTATATTACGCATGAACTGCGGGACAAAAACCGTTATCAGACGGTCTACGCCAAGTATGACGGTTCCGCCGCGGCGCCCACGGCGGGGCTTCACTTCACGGAGGAGCTGCTGCGGAAGGTGCGCGACAATGGTGTGGAGATCGCGGAGGTGACGCTGCATGTCGGGCTTGGCACTTTCCGCCCGGTGAAGGCGGAGAATGTGCTGGACCACCACATGCACTCGGAGTTTTACCGGGTATCCGCCGAGGCGGCGGAGAAAATCAACCGCGCGAAACGCGAGGGGCACCGGGTGATTTCCGTGGGAACCACGAGCACGCGCACGCTCGAGTCCGCTGCGGACGAGAACGGCTTATTGCGCGAGAAGAGCGGCTGGACGGATATTTTTATCTATCCGGGCTACGAGTTCAAGGTGATTGACGGGCTGATCACGAATTTCCATCTGCCTCAGTCCACGCTGATCATGCTCGTCTCCGCCTTTGCCGGGCAGGAGCATGTGCTGGATGCGTACCGCGAGGCAGTGCACGAGCGGTACCGGTTCTTTTCGTTCGGGGATGCGATGTTTATTTATTAGCCTTAATATCGCATATCCCTTCGGACAAAGGACGAATCCCCGAACTGTGTTGCACCACAGTTTGGGGGTTCTTCTTTATATGGTGGTCCAATAGAATAATGCAGGAAGCCAGGAGTGATTTCGTTGCTTTTATGTAGATAATAACTCAAAAGTTATTGACACGTTAATAACTTTTAGGTATTATATATAACAGCAGGAGGAATAATAATTTGTTCAAGATATACTTTTACAAGGATAAAAGCGGTAATGAGCCTGTTTTGGAATATCTGAAAGAACTGTTACAGAAGAAAGACAAAGATAGCCGGATAAAACTGAATAAGATAATGGATTATGTGAAAGTTCTTAGTGAATATGGAACACGGGCAGGAGAACCATATATAAAATATCTTGACGGTGCTATATGGGAATTAAGACCGTTGAGGGATAGAATTTTATTTGCAGCATGGAATGGCAGCGGTTTTGTTCTGCTTCATGTCTTTATGAAGCGGACACAGAAAACCCCACAGCGGGAAATAGAACGAGCAAAGCGGAATTTAACCGAGTATCAGGAGAGGAGTAAGCACGATGAAGGAGAATAAAGAATATTCGCAGGCTATAGCGCAGGCAAAAGAGAATCTGGCAGATTTGAATGAACGCGGGGCGGACGCTGTCGGCGGGGATGTTCTGGAATTTATGAATAGAATTCTTACACCAGAAGAAATAGCGGAGAGTGATTTACGGGTGGCGATTATAGGTGAGATTGTTAAAGCGCGACAGGAGCAGGGAATAAGCCAGAAGAAATTAGAGGAACTAAGTGGAGTGAAACAGCCTGTTATAGCCCGCATGGAGAAAGGAAATACAAGCCCGCAGATAGATACAGTGCTAAAAGTCTTGGCTGCATTAGGAAAAACTTTGGCAGTAGTACCGTTGCAGGAGGATAAGGCACATATTGTTTAAGATGCTGCTTTTGAACAATGTCACCGCAGGCACTTCCCGCACATATCATGTATTAGGCGAAAAATAGCCGAAAAACAGATATTTTGTCGGGAGGACCTGTTGTGGAACCATTAGATGTATGGAAGGCTGTGCTGTTAACAGCCGTAATTGTTCTATTTGCACTACTGATAGCTGCAGTGTGGCTGAAGCGGAAAAAAAGTAAACATAAAATACTGAAGATGCCGACGTGCGAAAAGCTTAAGAAGATCAATGCTCTGGCTGGGCCCTTCGGCTTTTTCTATGTGAAGGACTGGGATATTTTCTCTACGTTAAAGGACGCATGGCAGCGGCCGATGGGCTATGAGGCGCTGTTTGACGCGGCCGCTCCGGCGGTCCATATGGTCATGGATGTGTGGCCGGTGTATTTTAACTATAAGGGAAGAACCTGGCTGATCGAATTCTGGAAAGGCCAGTATGGCATTAATTCCGGCGGGGAGGTGGGAGTGTACCACGCGGATCATATCATTCCTCCTCATCAGTACCGGTTTGCCCATTTCGACGCGGTGGGGGATGACGAGATGCCATGGATCCGGTCCAAGCTGACGCGCGGGAGCGAGACGCTTTATGCTTACGAGATGAAACACTGGTGGCTGACAGGATTCGCCATGGGGCGTTTCTCGAAACCAAGCCAGCTTGTGCTTAGCACCGAGTTCAGCTTTGACGATCCCGCCATGGGAGCTGCGTTCTGCGAGGGGCTAAGGCATCATCCCGGGTGCGGGAGATATGAGCACTGCGGAAATCGTGTGTATGTACGGATGGACTGCAGTCCAAAAGTGTCTGTTCTTGCCCGTCTGCACCGGGCGTGGGCACAGATGTGGAACCGATTCTGGGTGCGGGTATTCCTGTTTGTGACGCGGCCTTTTACGACCAGTCTGGATCGTGTGCTGTTTCTGTATGAGCAGCTTCCGGGCGGCTTGAAAATGCTCCTTGGTTTTGACCGGAACCATTATAAGAAAAAGAAAAAGTCAAAGGAGCGTGCCTGCCATGAGCTGTAAAAAAAGGGTACAGCGGGCACTGGAGGGAGCCGTAAGGCTCCCTCTTTGCGCAAACAGCCGCTATGTATTGTTCAGTGACTGTCACAGGGGAGAGGGTACGCACAATGACAACTTTTTGAAGAACCAGCACCTGTACCTTGCGGCGGCAGAATACTATCTGAGAAAAGGTTTCTTCTACATCGAGCTGGGGGATGGGGAGGAGCTGTGGGAAAACCGCTGTATCCGGCGGATCATGTCCTACCATGAGCGGACGTATCGGATATTGGATTGCTATCGGTGCCGCAACCGGTTTTTAAAAATATACGGGAATCATGACATGGAATTAAAGGATGAACTTCCGCCTGCGGTGATTTTGCAGAACGAAGAGGGCGGCAGGGATATCTGCATGATCCATGGACATCAGGCTGATTTTTTCAACTCGGTGTTCTGGCGGCTGTCCCGTTTTATGGTGCGCTATCTGTGGAAACCCTTAGAACATACCGGGATCAACGACCCCACCAGCGCAGCGCGCAATTACCACAAGACGGAGCACTACGAGAAATGCTTAAAGAACTGGACCATCGAGAACAATGCCTATCTGGTGGCGGGACATTCCCACCGGCCGAGGCTGCCGGAGGAGGGGGAGGGATACATGAACACGGGCAGCTGCGTCCATCCCTCCGGAGTCACCTGCATCGAGATCGAACATATGCGGGCGACTCTTGTGCGGTGGACCATGGGGACGGATATAAATGCGGCGTGCAAGGCGGGGCGTGCGAGCATGGCGCTGTATGTGAATCGCGAGGTGATCGCCGGACCGATGGAGATTGTCTGAACCGGCAGCGCTGTGATGTTTCACGGAATAGAAGGGATTGACAAGAAATGAAACGATAAGCTATTATTTAGATACCAGAGACAAAAGAACTTCGGTGAAAAAGGAAAATAACAATGAATAGAAAAAATTACTCTAAATTTTATATTTTTTCTTTAATAAGTGTTGTAATTGCATCTGCTTATCCTATATATATGGGCATGCGGGTTGTGGGAGAGATGCTGCGAAACGGATCAGTTCCGCTGGAAAGTTATCCGAAATATGTGATTCCTTATACTCCGATTGCAGTATCGCTTATTCTTGGAGTGCTGCTGGTTCCCGCTTTTCAAAAGCTGTCTGAAAAGTGGAGCTTTCTATGCGGCGCAGTTTTTTCGACAGGAATTTTTTTTGTGGTCGAGAGGCTGATGGAGACAAAAATACTTGTTCAGTCAAAAGAAATCGTTTTCCTTGAGAGCTGGCAGATGTCACTGTGCTACGTCCCGCCTGAACAGTATCAGACCAGAACCTGGGAAGCGGTAGATGTTTTGCTGGGAGGATACAGTCCCGCCTTCAAGCTCCATTTTTACCTGATTTCGGTGATTCTCATTCTGTCATTGCTCAACTGCGTTTACGGCTTTGCCAAAATGATTCGTCTCGGAGATTACACAAGAAAAAAGGCATTGACCATACAGAGTGCTACAAGTTTAGCTTTTCTCGGAATGTGCATCTGGGCTTGCTTTACGTCTTTTTACCGTACGGGTGAAATTACTGTTTCCGCCATATCAGCGGTATTGATGGCCGCATTCTTTGCTTTGATGGGTGTTACTGCGGGGGTTTTTGTCGGTTCATTTACATTGGGGATGAATCGCAGGACGTCTATACTGTTTCCGGCGTCCATATCGGCTTTTATAACACTTGCAATGTACATAGGTGAAATGATCCTCTTAAATGGAAACTTATACCGCTATGGGGCTGGCTTCTTTTTTGACGGAATCGGAAGGCTCGTACTTGCCCCCGTCGATATTTTGATCATACTTATTTCAGGAGGCGTCACCGCTTTATTCTGTAAAGCGGTGAATCGAACTGAATGACAGGATGTCAGGAATTTATTTCATTGATTGCCGCCAGTAATTCAGCTTTGGCAGCTGCGCTTCAAAATAAGCCCGCGCCTGTTCAGGAGGCCATTGTTCGTTTGACATATGACCGACAAGAAAATCCGTCAATTCCTCAAGGCTTGTGTAAACGAATTTCCCGTCAGCGTAGCAGTACTTACAGTATTCTTCATTGAATGTGCCATCTTTTTCTTTGCTGATGGAAGAATCCTCCAGAGGCATACCGCAGCATTGGCAAATCAACTGCCGGGGAGAGCCCAGAAGGGTATTGATCGAAACATCAAACAGCTTTGACAGCAATTTCAGTGTTTCCACATTTGGCACGGTTTCGCCCGTTTCCCAACGGGATATCGCTTGTCGGGTAACATGGATTTTTTCCGCAAGATCATCCTGAGAGAATCCGTTTTTGGTTCGGAGTTCCAAAATAACATCCTTTGTATTCATATAAATCACCACCTTATAATTATTGTACCGTAAATCTTACGGTTTTGCCTGTTCCTGTATATGATGCCATTCCCGGATCAAAAAATCAAGCAACCCGCTGTTGCTATAGGAAGGATTTTTCAATTACTCTTGTCAAACGATGAAAAGTGTAATACAATAGTTTTATATTACACGGAACCAATCGACGACGGTTCGATTTGACAGGGAGAAGAATATGGAAGAGAAGAGAAGGCATAAGAGGCTGGATCTGGACGTGAATATCCAGTTGGAGCGTCTGGACGAGGCGGGGGTTACCACATTAAAGTATGTACATGTTGACGTGACGGATCTTTCCCGAAGCGGCATGGGTTTTATCTGCGCGAGGGAGCTGGCGAAAGGGAGTTATTACGACACCAAGATCCAGATTTGGACGAAAGAGGTATTGGAAGTGGTGCTGGAGATCGTCAGGTGTGAAAAAAAAGGAGATCTGTACCAGTATGGCGCGTCGTTCATCGGCATGACGGACACGGATGCGCTGAAGATTGATATTTACCAGATGTTCAATGAGTTGTAGGAAGGAAAGGGGGCTTGTGCAGCCCCCTTTTTTGAGGTGAAATTATGGAACAGACCTATACAGTCCGGCAGGCAAAACGGCTGCCGATTGAGATGGAGGTGCCGGGGTCGAAGAGCATAACAAACCGTGCGCTTCTGATTTCTGCGCTCTGTGAGGGGACGAGCGTGCTGCACGGCGTGCTGTTTTCCGACGACAGCAGGCATTTTATTCAGGCACTCGCAGATCTCGGCTTTCCGGTGGATGTGGACGAGGCGCATGCGCGGGTGACAGTCACAGGTTTTGGCGGAGAAATACCCAGAAAAGACGCATTGATTGATGTGGGCAGCGCGGGGACAGCGGCGCGCTTCCTCGCGGCGTATCTGGGCTTGTCGCCGGGGAGATATCATATGAATTCCTCGGAGCAGATGCGGCGGCGTCCGATGCAGGAGCTCCTCTCGGCACTGGAGTCGCTGGGGGCGCAGACGGAGTATAAGGAGGAGGAATACCATTTCCCGTTTGTGATCGGAAATCCTGGAGTGACAAGGCATGAAGTGACGGTCGATGTGGACAAGAGCAGCCAGTTTTTGAGCGCACTTTTGATTGCATCGGTTCTGTCGGATGAGGATTTTGTGATCCATGTGACCGGGAACCACGGGATGGCTTATGTGGATATGACAATCGCGATGATGGCGCAGTTTGGGGTGACGGTGATCCGCGAGGGCACTGCGGACTTTCGCATTCCGGGAGACGCGCAGTATCGGGCAATGGAGTACCGGATCGAGCCGGATGTGTCGGCGGCCTCTTATTTCTATGCCATGAGCCCGGTGCTGGGCGTGCGCGCACATGTGAAACATGTAAATGGACAGAGCCTTCAGGGGGATATCCGGTTTTTGCAGGTGCTTGAGCAGATGGGCTGTGTCCGCGAGGACACACCGGAAGGGATCGCGATACTGCCTCCGCCGGACGGAAAACTGCGGGGTGGTTCCTTTGACCTGTCCTCTTTTTCTGATCAGGCACTGACGCTGGCGGCAATCGCCTGCTTTGCGGACAGCGCGGTCACCATCCGCGGGATCGGGCACATCCGCTATCAGGAGTGCGACCGGCTGCAGGCGATTCGTAGAAATTTAGAGGCGATGGGGATTACTGCAGAGCAGCAGACGGAAGACAGCATTGTGATCCATCCGGGAACGCCGCGCGCGTGCAGGATCGAGACCTATGACGACCACCGGGTTGCCATGGCCTTTGCGATTCCCGGGCTTGTGGCACCCGGAATCGTGATTGAGAATCCAATGTGCTGCAAAAAAACATTTGAGAACTATTTTGAGGTGCTGGAGGAGCGGGTGTGCCAATGAGAGTTAGGTGGAGGTATGTGTAGAATTGCGGGAACAATTCGTGGTATCATAGAGGCAAAATAAAGGGGAAAATCATGGATGATAAGCAAAACATTGAGCTGTGGGATGCCTATTACCCGGATGGCACATTAGCCGGATGTGACCTGATTCGAGGCGAAAAAATCCCAGCCGGATTGAGGCATGTTGTGGCGGAAGTTTTTGTCATGCATAAGGATGGGACGATTCTTCTGATGCAGAGAGATTTTGATAAACCGAATTATCCGGGATTCTGGGAAAGCAGCGCAGGCGGTTCTGTACTCAAGGGAGAACGCGTTATAGACGCAGCCAGGAGAGAACTGTTGGAAGAGACGGGAATTTCTGCGGATGATGCGCTGGAGAGCCTGTACTATGTTGTATCGGATAAAGTAATATACCGGGGATATCTATGTGTGACCGATATTCCCAAAGATCATGTAAAACTTCAAAAAGGAGAAACCATTGCTTTTCGCTGGGTAAATAAACAGGAATTTCGGGAGATTTTTTACTCAGATCAGTATGTGAACGGATTCAGAGAACGGTTGCGTGAATTTGTAGAACATGATTTTCAGAAAGAATTGGATTGTGGCTTTACAAGAAACCAATACTCTTTTAGATACCGTGCCGCGGCGATTATCATAGAGGATGGCGCTGTGCTACTGGCAGGAAATGACATAGATGATTTTTATTACAGCATAGGTGGAGGCGTTCATCTTGGGGAAACATCGGAGCAGGCGGTGATTCGTGAAGTTCTTGAAGAAACAGGTGTACATTATGAAGTGGATCACCTTGCGTTTGTGAATGAATGCTTATTTTATGGGAAGGGTTCACTCGAGGGAAAAGAATGTCATGGAGTCGAATTCTATTATCTTATGAAGCCAAGAGGAACAAGGAAATTGGATGGCAATCATGCGGGCGTGGGAATGATGGGCGGAAATGAAAATATGTGTTGGCTGCCGATTGATAAATTGGATGAATATAAGGTATTTCCAGCGTTTTTACAGAAGAAGCTCATCAATTTTAGTAAGGAAATTGAACATATAGTTTCTGATGAAAGGACGATAAAATAATAAAGGAGCCCTCTATGGCGTAAATCTAAAAATGTAAGGAGAGGAGAAAGTTTATGTTATTTATACAATACCCCAAGTGCTCCACTTGCCAGAAGGCTAAAAAGTGGCTGGATGCACATAATATTATGTATACAGACCGTCATATTGTAGAGGATAATCCCACTTATGATGAATTAAAACAGTGGTATGAAAAAAGCGGTTTACCGCTTAAGAAATTTTTTAATACAAGCGGATTACTGTACAAAGAGATGCAGTTAAAGGACAAGCTGCCTGCTATG
>CAZWRT010000058.1:0-16132 GCA_964636375.1 uncultured Lachnobacterium sp.
CGCGGGAAAATCTCTCGGGTGCGCGGGTGATCCGCGCCTTTAATAAGGAGGCGGAGGAGACGGCGGAGTTCAACGGCAGCAACGAGCGGCTGGCGGATCTGCAGATGGCGGTTGGACGTGTGTCCACGCTGATGAATCCGTTGACTTACATCATCGTCAATGCGGCGACGCTCGCCGTCATCTGGGTCGGCGGGAAAGAGGTGTATTTCGGCGTGATCACACGGGGAGAGGTCGTGGCGCTCGTCAATTATATGTCACAGATTCTGGTGGAACTCGTGAAGCTTGCAAACCTCATCATACTGATTAACAAGGCGCTCGCCTGCGGCAACCGCATTCAGGAGATTTTTGAGGTACAGCCGTCCATACGAAACGGCGAAGGGGCGAAGGAGGCACATGCTTCGGAACATGCGCCGACTGTGGCATTTTCGCATGTGTGCATGACCTACCGGGGCGCCTCGGAGGAGGCACTTTCGGACATTGATTTTGTGGCAGAGCGGGGGCAGACGATCGGAATCATCGGGGGAACCGGCTCCGGAAAATCCTCTGTGGTGCATCTGATCCCGAGGTTTTACGATGTGTCTTCGGGCGCGGTGCTTGTAAACGGCCGCGATGTGCGCGACTATGAGCCAAGCGAGCTGCGCGGCAAAATCGGCATCGTCATGCAGAAGGCGATCCTTTTTGCAGGGACTATTGAGGAGAACCTGCGCTGGGGTAAGCCGGATGCGACGGAGGAGGAACTGTGGCATGCGATCGAGGTCGCGCAGGCAACGGACATGGTGAAGGACGACCTTAAGAGCCGGATCGAGCAGGGGGGAAGGAATCTTTCCGGAGGCCAGCGGCAGAGGCTGACAATCGCGCGGGCGATCGTGAGAGACCCGGAAATTCTGATTTTGGACGACAGCGCCTCGGCGCTCGATTTTGCAACGGACGCAAAGCTTCGGGCGGCGCTCAGGCAGCTCGGGAAGGATAAAACAATTTTCATTGTCTCCCAGCGGACGAGCTCCATCCAGTTTGCGGACAAGATTATTGTGCTGGATGACGGGCGGACGGCGGGCATCGGCACGCACGAGGAGCTTTTGCAAAGCTGCGGAGTCTACCGGGAGATTTACGAGTCTCAGTTTAAGAGAGAGGATATCGAAAAGCAGGGAGGTGCGGGACATGTCGGATAAAAAGGCGAAACAAAAGAACATGCGCGGGCAGATCGCAACGCTTGGAAAAGTGTTTCACTATATGAAGCGCTATATTCCGCTCCTTATATTCTCAATCCTGCTCGCGACGCTCACCGTGGGGCTGACACTGTATTTCCCGATTCTGACCGGGCGGGCGATCGACCTTATCATCGAGGAGGGATTTGTCGATTTTGACGGTATCCGTGCGATCGTGATGCAGGGGATCGCCGTGATCGCGGGGACGGCTGCTGCACAGTGGATCATGAACATGTGCAACAACCGTATGACTTACTGCATCGTGCGGGACATCCGCAGGGAGGCGTTTGAGAAGGTGGAGCACCTGCCGCTTGCCTATATTGACAGCCATTCGCACGGCGATATTGTCAGCCGGATGATTGCGGATGTGGATACGTTCGCGGAGGGGCTTCTCATGGGCTTTACCCAGCTCTTTACAGGCGTCGCGACGATCGTTGGGACGCTGATCTTCATGTTGACCATTGACGGGACGATAACGCTGGTGGTCGTGGTGCTCACCCCGCTTTCGCTCTTTGTGGCGAGCTTCATCGCGAAAAAGACCTACTCGATGTTTCAATTGCAGTCAAAGACCCGGGGCGAGCAGACGGCGCTGGTGGAGGAGATGATCGGCGGACAAAGGATCGTGCAGGCATACGGGCACGAGGATGAGGCGATCGACAAATTCGACGGAATTAACGAGCGGCTGAAGAGCTGTTCCCTGTCTGCGATCTTTTTTTCCAGCCTTGTGAATCCCTGCACGCGTTTTATCAACTCGCTGGTTTATGCGGCGGTCGGCATTGTGGGAGCGGTGTTTGTCATCCGGACAGGCGGAGTTTTTTCCGTGGGAAATCTTTCCTGCTTTCTGTCCTATGCGAACCAGTATACAAAGCCTTTCAATGAGATTTCCGGTGTTGTGACGGAGCTGCAGAACGCGCTGGCGTGTGCGGCGCGCATCTTTGAGCTGATCGAGGAGCCGTCCGAGATCGCGGACGCAGAGGATGCGGTGGAGCTTGCACAGGCTGACGGCAGCGTGGAAGTGGAGCACGTGTATTTTTCCTATGTGCCGGAGCAGAGGCTGATCGAGGATTTCAACCTGCAGGTAAAGCCGGGACAGCGGATAGCCATAGTCGGGCCGACCGGCTGCGGTAAGACGACGCTCATCAATCTGCTGATGCGTTTTTATGATGTGAATTCCGGGAAAATCGAGGTGAGCGGGGAAGATATCAGGCATATGACGCGCAGAAGCCTGCGAGAGAATTACGGGATGGTTTTGCAGGAGACATGGTTGAAAAAGGGAACGATCCGGGAGAATATCTGTATGGGACGGCCGCAGGCAACGGACGAGGAGGTCATTGCCGCAGCGAAGGCGGCACATGCGCACAGCTTTATCAAGCGTCTTCCGCAGGGGTATGACACACTGATCGGGGAAGATGGCGGCAGTCTGTCACAGGGGCAGAAACAGCTTTTGTGCATCGCACGCGTGATGATCTGCCTGCCTCCGATGCTGATATTGGACGAGGCGACCTCGTCCATCGATACCCGCACGGAAATCCGGATTCAGAAGGCTTTCCTGACGATGATGGAGGGGCGGACGAGCTTCATTGTCGCCCATCGGCTGTCCACGATCCGCGAGGCGGATGTCATCCTCGTGATGAAGGGCGGCAAAATCATTGAGCAGGGCAGCCACGAGGTTCTGCTTGCGCAGAACGGGTTTTACGCGAATCTGTACAACAGCCAGTTTGCGTCCTAGGCTGCACCTGCTTATTGCGCGGGTTCCGCAGGGGAATCCGACTCGGGTGCGGTCTCTGTCTTCCGCAGCGTCTCAGGATCGACGTAGGAGAACGCGTTTGAAATCCGGGTGTTTTCCGCGGTAAGCTGGACCGGTTCGCGATAGTAGGCGATTACCGGAGTCCCGATGTCCACCGTGTCGATGATTGTCCTGGCGGCTTCCTCGGGTGCGTTGATGCATCCGTGGGAGCCGTTTCTTTTATAGATTTCCCCTCCGAAGGTATTGCGCCAGTCCGCGTCGTGGATTCCGACGTTGTAGGCGAACGGCATGAAATATTTGACCTTGGAGGCGTAATCCTCGCCGACCAGCGTGGCATTGCGCTGACAGTAGGCAATCTTAAAGACGCCGTCCGGCGAACCGTTGCCACGGTTGATATTGCCGGAAACAATGTCCGTATCGACAACCAGCGATCCTTCCTTGTAGTACCACATGTGCTGGTTGGTGTAGTCGATTTCTATGTAGGTGTCGGCGATGTCGTCCAGCCCGCTTTTGACAGCGCGCTGCGAGAAGACTGGTTCGCGGCTCACAGCTTTGCCGCCTGCGAAATCCTCCAGAAGCTGCTCTTTTTCTTTCGCTTTGTTAATGACCCAGCCGTAGTCGCCGCCGCCGATCCGCACGACGTCTCCGTTGGAGGTTTTGAACTCGCGGACATCCCCGTAGGTATTGTAGGTGCTGGCGAGGTACTGAACATAGCGCTCGAGCTTGCGCTCATTGACGGAGATTGTGCCGTCTTCCTCAAAGTCCAGCATGGAAAAAATTTTGTCCGGGGTCAGATTCTCGTCTACTCCGTCAATCTCGTAATGAACGGATACTGCCGCGTAGGCGTCGAGCTTTGCAAGTCTGTCCTGCAGTTCCTGGTTGTCCGCAGTAATCTCCGGCGGCACATAGCAGCGGTCGGAGAGAATGACCGTGGTTTCCTGAGAGTCGACAGCCTCCGAGATCTTGGCATAAACCTCATCGGCAATAGGTGTGCAGCCGGGGGTGTCCTCAACGATGCGGTAGCCATCGGCAGATATGTCAAGATAGGCGTTTTCGGGCGCTTCAATATAGCTCTCGGAAAACAGATCCAGACGGCTGACCTGCTTCATTAATTTCAGAGAATCGTAGGAAAAGGAGCGGTCGAGCTCCTTAAAGTGGCTTCGGAAGATTTCCACGGGCCACGCGAAGGAGTTCTGAGCCTTTAAAATTGCTGCCTCCTCACCCTTTGCCAGATATGTATAGTCGAAATCCATGCCCGCGATGTGGAATCGGCCTCCCTTGCGGTCGAGCACTGTGAGCAGATAGTCGCTGCCGGTCTGCATGTTCCGGGTTTCAACGTAATCTGACGTCTTATTGCCGCAGGAAATTCCGCCGACCATGGTATTTGGGAAATAATGGTTGCTGTAATAGTATGCTCCGCCGAAATATCCGCCCAGCAGGGCAGAGCCCGTGAGACCTAAAAGGAACGCAAAGGCGCGCGGCATTCCTGATTTCTTTGATTTTCTCTCTGTCATCATCATAGGTGTTCGCTGCTCCTTGTTTATTTGGAAATACCTTTATTGTAGATGTTTTTTTCGGGAAGTGCAAGTAAATTCTGTTTTGAAATTTTTTAGCAAGTCCTTCTTGCAGTATTGATCGTTTTCGTTTACTATGGAAAGTGGAGAAGAAGGAGGCTGTGATGCGTTATCCACGATTTCTGCACGAGAACGGAACAATCGGTTTTGCAGCGCCCGCCTTTGGGTGTGCCACAGAGCCCTATTATTCTGCGTTTATGCATGCCCTTGACCGCTTTCGTGAGATGGGCTATGGAATCCGGCTCGGTTCCAACTGCTTTGCGGACAAAGGAGTCGGCATCAGCAATCTGCCCGAGCTGTGCGGCAGAGAGCTGAACGAGAGCTATCTCAGCAGAGAGAATGATGTGATCATTTCCTGCGGCGGAGGTGAGCTGATGTGTGAGGTATTGCCGTATATCGATTTTGCAGCGATCGCAGCGGCCGAGCCCAAGTGGTACATGGGCTACTCCGACAACACGAACTTTACGTTCCTGTCCGCGACACTCTGTGACACGGCGGCGATTTACGGCCCCTGCGCCGGAGCTTTCGGCATGGAGCCTTGGCATCCGGCGGTGCAGGATGCATTTGCCCTTCTGTGCGGGGAACGGGACAGCTTTCACAGCTATGACCGCTGGGAACGGGAGAGCTGCAAGTCGGCGGAGGCGCCGCTTGCACCCTACAACGTGACGGAGCCGGTTGTGATCCGTTCTGTCCCGGATGGAAATTTACATCTGCGGGGGCGGCTGCTCGGCGGCTGCATGGACTGTCTGGTCACTCTTTTGGGCACCGGGTTTGACAGGGTGAAGGAATTTACCGACCGCTATGCAGAAGACGGGATTATTTGGTTTTTGGAGGCATGTGATCTAAATATCATGTCCATCCGCCGCGCAATCTGGCAGATGAAGCATGCGGGCTGGTTTGCCCATGTGAAGGGGTTTCTTTTCGGAAGGCCGCTCTGCTTCGGGCAGGAAATGTTTGGCATCGATCAGTATGAGGCAGTGACTGCGCTGCTTAAGGAGTATGAGGTGCCAGTTATCATGGATCTGGATATCGGCCATCTGCCGCCGATGATGCCTGTCATCTGCGGGGCGTTGGCATCGGCGGAGCTGAAAGACGGAGCTTTTTCGATCCGATATATTTACGAATAGAGCCGGGAGGATTATATATTATGAGTGGCTTTGCAATTATTCTGTCACTGCTCTCAGGGGTCGCACTTTTCCTCTATGGAATGTCCCTGATGGGTGACGGTCTCAAGAGGGTGGCGGGAAATAAGCTGGAACTGGTGCTGTACAAGCTGACAAACAATCCCATAAAGGGGGTGCTTTTGGGGACTGTCGTCACTGCGATCATCCAGTCGTCTTCGGCGACCACCGTCATGGTGGTGGGTTTTGTAAATTCCGGTATGATGAAAGTCGCGCAGGCTATCGGAATCATCATGGGCGCCAACATCGGCACAAGTGTGACCGGGTGGATTCTGTGTCTGTCATACATTGACGGAAGCGAAGGAGTTGCGCAGCTCTTATCCACGGCGACGATATCTGCGCTGGTGGCGATTGTCGGAATTATTTTTAAAACATTTGCCAAGAGGTCTGTCTATCGGAATGTGGGAGATATTATGCTGGGATTTGCGATCCTCATGGTGGGAATGCAGACCATGAGCGGTGCGGTCTCTCCCCTGAAGGAGAACGAGCATTTTGTCAACATGCTGACCGTGTTCAGGAATCCCTTCATGGGCATTCTCGTAGGTATTTTGTTCACGGCGGTGCTTCAGAGCGCCTCGGCGTCGGTGGGTATCCTTCAGGCGCTTTCCGTGACGGGGAGCATCTCCTTTGCGGCGGCTCTTCCGATTACCATGGGAATCGGCGTGGGCGCGGCATGCCCGGTGCTTTTGTCCTCCATCGGGACAAACAAGAACGGCAGGCGCACAGCGCTTATCTATCTGTTGAATGACCTGTTCGGCATGCTGATCTGGTCTCTGGTATTCTATACGGTGAATGCTTTTGTCAATTTTACATTTATGGATTATGTGATGAGCCCTGTGACGATCGCGCTGATGAACTCGGGATTTCGTCTGGCGACGATCCTCCTTCTGATTCCGTTCATCCGGCAGATTGAGAAACTTGTTTACCGGCTGGTGAAGGATTCTCCGGAGGATATAGAGGAGCAGGCGGATTTCGATCTTCTGGAGGAGCGTTTCCTTCAGTATCCTGCTCTTGCCATCACGCAGAGCCACACGGCCATGAACGGCATGGCAAAAAAAGCCAGGAAGAATATTTTCCGCTCGCTGTCTTTGCTTGGGGATTATTCGCCGGAGCGGTACGAAAAGGTGCAGGAGAAGGAACAGCTGATCGATAAATACGAGGACAAGCTCGGGACGTACCTCATGCAGCTGACCGGTCATGAGATGTCTATGTCCCAGACCAAGCAGGTGTCTAAATTTTTGCATACCATCAGTGATTTTGAGCGCTTGGGAGATCATGCGGTGAACATTTCGAAGGTTGGAATGGAGCTGGACGAGAAGAAGGTCGCATTCTCCGATTCCGCGCAGTATGAGCTGGGAGTTCTGGAAAATGCAGTGAAGGAGGTCGTAGATCTGACCGTCGATGCCTTCTGCAGGGATGACCTGAAAACGGCGGCAAAGGTGGAGCCTTTGAGAGAGCTGATCGGCATTCTCTGTAACGACCTGAAAAACCAGCATGTGAAGCGGCTGCGCGAGGGCAAATGTGAGATCAAGCAGGGATTTGCGTTCAACGATCTGCTGACAAATTTAGAGAGAATCGGGGCCCACTGTTCGAATGTGGCAGTCGCCATGATCGAGCTGGAGACGGCCGATTTTGACACGCACGAGTATCTGCGCAGTGTCAGGGAAATGAAGAATGAAAATTATCTCTCCTGTTTTGAGGAATATGCGATGAAATACAATATTCATAACCGCGAATCCAAGAAGGTGAAAAAAGGGAAATAAAAGGAGCGGAGGATACATGAGGAGACACAAAAGAGCATGTGCAGCGACTGCAATGCTGATGTTCATAAGCAGCGTCCTCGGACCAGGCACATATGTGAAAGCGGTAAAGGTCGGAACGGAGATCGAGAGCCAGACCGAAACCGAAACACAGTCGGAGGCGGACTATTCTCAGCAGCTGCAGGAGGCGGGATTTCCGATCAGTTATATCTCCGAGCTTGTGCAGCTGCACGAGAAGTACCCGCTATGGCGGTTCGAGCCGGTGCACACGGGACTCGAGTGGAGTACGGTCATTGAGAAGGAGAGCAGAAACGGCTGGAACCTTGTGCCAAAAAGCGGGGATGACGCGCGAAAATCCACGGCAGACGGCGCCTATGACTGGTATAATAACACGTGGACCATCTATGACGGTTCCGCGTGGGTCGGGGCGCATACCGATTATATTGCCTACTGCATGGACCCGAGAAATTTTTTAAATGAAAAAGACATCTTCCAGTTTGAGCGCCTGAGCTACAGCGACACGCAGACAAAGGAAGGCCTGGATTCCATCCTCCGGGGAACCTTCATGGAAGAAAACCTGATCGAGGCGGAGGTGGAGATTCCCGCGGTTACAAACCCGGACGGGGAAGGAGACACGGAAGAGAGTACAGAAGAGAACACGGAAGGGGATACACAGTCCGGCGGGCAGAAGACCACAGAGATGATCAGCTATGCGGAGGCCTTCATGAGGATCGGTCAAAAGACCGGTGTAAGCCCTTACCATCTTGCGTCCCGCGTGCGGCAGGAGCAGGGGACGAGAGGCACGAGCTCCCTGATTTCCGGCACTTACAAGGGCTATGAGGGCTATTACAATTATTTTAACTTCGGAGCGGCCGGAGTGACCAACACGCTGGTGATCCAGAACGGCCTCGCATATGCGAAGAAAGCGGGCTGGGACACCCGATACAAATCACTTTTGGGAGGCTCTCAGCTCATTGCGAAGAACTATATCGCCCGGGGGCAGGATACTCTGTATTTTCAGAAATTTAACGTGGTCTATACGCAGGCGCTGTATTCCCACCAGTACATGGGAAATGTGACGGCTGCGATCACCGAGGGGAAGAAGCTCGGCGAGGGGTATGAGGATAAGCAGCAGGTCTTCGTGTTTCGGATTCCTGTGTACAATAATATGCCGGATGCGGCAGTGGCGTTTCTGGCGACCGGAAATCCGAACAACTATCTGAAAACTCTTGAGATAGCGGGATATCCGCTGACTCCGAACTTTGACGGAGCGACAGACAAGTATTCGGTATTTGTGGAATCAGAGGTGGAATCAATCACTGTCTCGGCCTCTCCGGTGGCATCGACATCCGTGGTGACCGGCGTGGGTGAAATTCCGCTGGAGGTTGGCACGAACACGGTGGTGATTCTATGTATTTCGGGTAGCGGTCAGCCCAGAGCCTATACGCTGACCGTTGTGCGGCAGGGAGTACCGAAACCGCCGGAGCCGCCGGTGCCGCCAGGGCCACCGGAGCCGAAGCTCCCGGAGCTGACCACCGACCAATATCACATCGGCAGTGAATATATCACTGGAGTGAGTCCCGGCGTGAATGCGGAAGAATTTATAAAAAACCTGAAGGTGGAGAATGCCACGTTAAAGCTTGTCGGTGCAGACGATGCGGAGGTCACAGGGAGGCTTGCGTCCGGCAACCGGATTGAGCTCTATGACACCAGCGGGGCGCTTTTCATTACCTATAAGATTGTCATTTATGGGGATACCAATGGCGACGGGCTGATTAATGTGCTGGATATGATCAAGGTTAACCGGCACATTCTGGAGCTTTCAAAGCTTGAAGGCTGTTATCTGGAAGCTGCGGATGCCAATCGCCGCGGAGACGGCGTGAATGTGCTGGACATGATACATATTAACAGGCATGCGCTGGGACTGGCAGAAATTGCGCAGGGATTCATTGAGGACGTGCAGGAGTAAGAACCTGTGTATACAGGGGAAAGGATGGGGACATGAATAAAATCCAGAGGAATATATATAGTAAGGTCAGGGGAATTCGACGGATCGCGCCGGTGCTTGCGCTGATTCTGGCGTTGGCTATCCTGGTCATTCCGACCGATATGGTTTACGCGGAGAGTCTGGCGCTCTCTGTGAATAAATCCTCGGTCAAGATCGGAGACAAAGTCACCGTGTCCATCACGGTGCCCGGAGGGATTTCTGCAACGGTAAATCTTGTTTATTCCGGTAACCTGTTGGAATTTGAATCGGCGTCCGAGACGGCAAATGCCAACGGCGGCACCGTGTCTATGACGCTGGGCGGGTATGGCGGCACGAACACGCCGACCACCGGCACCGTGACCTTTGAGGCAAAGACCGCGGGGACAGCCCAATTTTCGGTGACCGCCCCGGTGGCAGGCAATCAGGAAGGCGATCAGGTGGCGCTTGACGGCGCAAGAGCAACCGTCACGATCCAGAATGAATCGAACGAGCCTCCGACCGGAAACGGCGGAAATGGTGGAAATGGAGGAAACGGTGGAAACGGCGGAAACGGAAACAATACCGGCGAAAGCAGCGGGGGCGGCAACACGACGAGAAAATCTGCAGACAATTCCCTGAGGGTGCTGGAGCTTTCCTCTGGAACGCTCTCACCGGAATTTAAGTACAACACAGTCAACTATACGGCAACGGTGGAACACAGCGTGACTTCTGTGGCTGTCAATGCCAGGACAAGTAATGCAAAAGCGACCATCACCTCCGTGGAAGGCGGTGAGAACCTGAAGGTAGGCGAGAATAAAATCCGCATTTCCGTGCAGGCGGAGAATGGCGTGGTTGCCGTCTACACCATTACGGTAACCCGGAAAGCGGAGGCGGCCGATCCCAATGAAGGCCAGAACAATCCTCCGGATAACCCTCAGCCGATCGATCCCCAGCCGGTCGATCCGACAGGAAAGAGCTTTGAGAAGGACGGCAAAAAGCTGTATATGACAGCTGAAATCCCGGCCGCCGTGATTCCGGCAGGCTTTACTGCATCCGAGACGACGCTGGGAGGACAGAGTTATCCCTGCCTTGCAGACACGTTTGCGGGCGGGAAAATGCGCCTGTTGTATCTGACAGATGTAAACGGTACGGACGGCCGTCTGTATCTGCTTTCAGACAGCAGCGAGGAGAAAATTTATGATTTTGTGAACCTGCGTTCCGAGAACGGTTTTGTGATAGCGCTGCCGGAAGGCGAGGGAGGCGCACCGAAAAGCTACGCGATGGAGACGTGTGCGCTCGAGGAAAAAGGCAGCATTGATGTGTGGTATGCGGGGGAAGAGAAAGATTTCCCGATCTTTTACGGAGTGAACCAGGCGGGCGCGGGCGGATGGTATCGGCTCGATAAGAAGGAGCTGACTTACATGCGCTATGTCCAGCAGGAGGAAACTGGAAAGCCTTCGAATGAGAAACCCGCACAGACGGATGACAGCCGGACGGAGATCAACCGGCTGAAGACGCAGAATGCTCTGATTATTGGAATTGCGGCGATTATTGTTATCATGCTTTTGATCGTGATCGCATTTCTGATCCTGCAGCGCGGAAAACGGGCGGAGCGGAAAGACGAAGATCTGGAATTTATCAATATTTTTAAAGACAACTAAGACAGGAGGAGCATGAACTTGAAACCATATACTGACAAGGCGAAGAAGGCATTGAACTATGCAAACCGTCTGTCCAGATCTATGGGCTGCAACTATGTGGGAACCGAGCATATTTTGGCGGGGCTTATGAAGGAGGGCACCGGCGTCGCGGCGGAGGTGCTTACGGCGGCAGGAGTGGAGCTTTCGAAACTGCTTGAGATGATCGAGCAGCTGATTACGCCGGGACCCAGCGGCGCGGTAGAGGAGCGGGACGGATACACTCCCCGCGCCCAGATGATACTGGAGCGGGCAGAGGATGAGGCGGCTCATTTTGACTGTGGGGAAATCGGCACGGAGCATCTGCTGATGGCGATGGTCAAGGAGGGGGACTGCGCAGCGGCCCGCCTGTTAAACACCATCGGCCTCCACCCGCACAAGCTCCTCGTGGAACTTCTCTCGGCAATGGGAGAGGACCCGGCGAGGTACCGGGATGAAATTATCCGGGGAAGAATGGAGGCGGCGGCATCTACACCGACGCTGGATCAGTATTCCAGAGATTTGACCGCTATGG
Organism: uncultured Lachnobacterium sp.; assembly: GCA_964636375.1. Taxonomy (GTDB): domain Bacteria; phylum Bacillota; class Clostridia; order Lachnospirales; family Lachnospiraceae; genus Roseburia. Next base: position 11,645 of record CAZWRT010000058.1, read on the forward strand.
CGGAGATGGGGCTTTTGGACCCGGTGATCGGAAGAAAAGCGGAGACCGGCCGCCTTATGCAGATTCTCTGCCGCAGGGGGAAGAATAATCCCTGCCTGATCGGAGAACCGGGCGTGGGCAAGACGGCAATTGTGGAGGGGCTGGCGCAGAGCCTTGTGAACGGGACGGTTCCGGATATCCTTGCGGGCAAGCGCCTGGTGTCGCTTGATATGTCCGGACTGGTGGCAAAGTCCAAGTACCGCGGTGAATTTGAGGAGCGCATCAAGCGCGTCATCAATGAGGTGTCGGCGGCGGGCAATGTGCTTTTGTTCATCGACGAGCTGCACACGATTATCGGCGCAGGCGGAGCGGAGGGCTCACTGGACGCGTCGAATATCCTGAAGCCGGCGCTGGCGCGCGGGGAAGTTCAGGTCATTGGTGCGACCACCGTTGAAGAGTACCGCAAATATGTGGAGAAGGACGCGGCGCTGGAGAGGCGCTTTCAGCCGGTGATGGTCGAGGAGCCGTCAGAGGAGGAGTCCGTCGAGATTCTTCAGGGATTGAAGGGGCTGTATGAAAAGCACCACTTTGTTCAGATTACGGACGAAGGGGTGGAGGCTGCCGTGCGGATGTCGGCGCGCTATGTGGGAGACCGTTTTCTGCCGGATAAGGCAATCGATCTTCTGGATGAGGCCGCCGCGCGCGTGCGGCTCATGCAGGTGCAGGATAAAGGCCGCGAGGAACAGCGTGAGGAGCTGCGCAGACTCGAGCTGGAGGTTGAGGATGCCTTAAAGGCCGGAGACATTGATCTGGCCAGAGAGAAGAAGGAGCAGAGAGAAGCGCTCTTTTTCAAGATGGTGAAACAGGCGAAAAAGGTTTACCGTGTGCCGAATAAACCTCCGGTTGTAGGAGAGAACGAGGTGGCGGACGTGGTGGCGGGCTGGACGAAGATTCCGGTGAACCGTCTGACGGAGAACGAGGCGTCGCGGCTGCAAAAGCTGGAGAGCATTCTTCACCGGCGAGTCATCGGGCAGACAGAGGCAGTATCGGCGGTGGCGAAAGCCGTCCGCAGAGGGCGCGTCGGGCTGAAGGACCCCAGGAGGCCGATCGGCTCCTTCCTGTTTTTAGGACCCACCGGAGTCGGCAAAACGGAGGTGTCCAAGGCACTGGCGGAGGCTGTTTTCGGCAGCGAGGAGTCCATGATCAGAGTCGATATGTCCGAGTATATGGAGAAACACAGTGTCTCCAAGATGATAGGATCTCCGCCTGGTTATGTGGGGCACGAGGAGGGAGGCCAGCTCAGCGAGAAGGTGCGGCGCAATCCGTACTCGGTTGTGCTGTTCGACGAGATTGAGAAGGCTCACGCGGACGTCTTTAACGTGCTTCTTCAGGTGCTCGACGAGGGTCATATCACTGACTCGCAGGGACGCAAGGTCGATTTCAAGAACACGATCATCATCATGACGAGCAATGCCGGCGCGCAGGCGATTGTTGAGCCCAAAAAGCTCGGATTTGGCGCGAAGGACGACGAAAAACTCGATCATGAGCGGATGAAGGGCAGTGTGATGGAGGAGGTTCGCCACATTTTCCGGCCGGAGTTTTTAAACCGGATTGACGAAACCATCGTGTTCCGCTCATTGAACAAGGAGGATCTCAAACAGATCGTTGCCCTGCTTGTGAAGAATATCGAGAACCGCTGCAGCAGTCAGCTCGGCATTGAACTGACTGTGCGCGATGCGGCGAAGGCGTGGATTGTGGAACAGGCTTATGACCGCAAATACGGCGCGAGACCGCTTCGCAGGAAGCTGCAGGAGGAGGTCGAGGACCGGCTGGCGGAGGAGATCATACAGGGCAATCTGGCCGCCGGGGATAAGGCGGTTGTCACGACAAAGGACAAGAAAATCGTCGTGACAAAGGCGTGAAAGAATGTTATAATTTAATGGCAGGAATATGTCCACTATAATACAAAGGAGAATAAAAAATGGCTGCAATCAGTGAATTAATCCGCACCGAAGACAACGGGACCATCAGCTTTGGCAATTATGCGTTGGCAACAAAGGAAAAATTGGACAACTACGAGTTTGACGGGGATATCTACAAGGTGAAGACTTTCAAGGAAATCACAAAGCTTGAGCGCAACGGGCTCTTCGTCTATGAGTCGGTTCCGGGCACGGCGGTGACCGGTTTTGCTCAGACGGCGGACACTGTAGAATTTGTTGTCGAGGGGGCAGAGGACGCGCAGATTACGCTTGAGCTTGCCGCAGAGACCGAGTATGAAATTACCGTGGACGGCAAATCCTCCGGGGTGATGAAGACGAATCTGGGAGGCAAGCTGAGTCTTTCCGTAGAGCTGGAAGGATCGAAGCAGGTGGCAATCAAAGTGGAGCGCAAATAGTGAAAAAAAGTATTTTTTTCTGTCAGAACTGTGGATTTGAATCGGCCAAGTGGATGGGGCAGTGCCCGGGCTGTAAGGAGTGGAACTCCTTTGTCGAGGAGGTCGTAGAAAAAAAGAGCGCGAACAGCGCCGGAAAGATGAAACAGGCAGCGGAGCTTACACCGCTGCCTTTGTCAGCAATACATGCAGAGGACGGCGTGCGGATGAGTACCGGAATGCCGGAATTGGACCGCGTGCTTGGCGGTGGGATTGTGAGGGACTCTCTTGTGCTTGTAGGCGGAGATCCGGGTATTGGCAAGTCCACGCTCCTTCTGCAGGTATGCCGGAATCTCTCCGCAGAGGGGCGTTTTGTTCTGTATATTTCCGGCGAGGAATCCCTGCAGCAGATTAAGCTGCGCGCGGAGCGCATCGGCGTTTTTAACGATTCCCTCAAGCTTTTGTGCGAGACGAATCTGGAACTGATACAGGGTGTGATTGAGCAGCTGAAACCGGAGGTGGTGGTCGTGGACAGTATCCAGACCATGTTCAGCGATGCGGTGGGCGCCGCGCCGGGCAGCGTATCACAGGTGAGGGAGACTACGGGAGTACTCCTTCGTATTGCGAAGGGCATGGGACTCTCGGTGTTTATTGTCGGCCATGTGACAAAGGAAGGCGTGGTCGCCGGACCGCGCGTGCTAGAGCACATGGTGGACACGGTTCTCTATTTCGAGGGCGACCGGCACGAGAGCTACCGCATTCTGCGGGGGGTTAAGAACCGCTTCGGTTCCACGAACGAGATCGGAGTGTTCGAGATGCGCACGGAGGGACTGGTGGAAGTGGAGAATCCGTCGGAGTACATGCTGAGCGGAAAGCCGAAGGATGCCTCCGGATCCGTGGTCGCCTGCTCCATGGAGGGTACAAGGCCGATTCTTCTGGAAATCCAGGCACTCGTGAGCCACAGCTTTTTTAACAACCCGAGGCGCACGGCGACCGGGGCAGACTACAACCGCGTCAACCTGCTCATGGCAGTGCTGGAGAAGCGTCTGGGCATTCAGCTTTCGGACTGTGATGCCTATGTGAATATTGCAGGAGGCATTCGGATGACGGAACCGGCGATCGATCTGGGGATCGTTCTGGCGCTGCTCTCAAGCAAGATGGATCTGATTATCGACGAGCACACGATCTGTTTCGGCGAGGTGGGCCTAAGCGGTGAGGTGCGCGGTGTCTGCATGGCGGAGCAGCGGGTGCAGGAGGCAAAAAAGCTCGGGTTTGAGGTTTGCATTCTGCCGCAGGTCTGCGCGGATGTGTTAAAGCAGGTCGACGGAATCCGCCTGGTCGGAGTCGGAAATGTGAGAGAGGCGCTGAATGCGGTACAGAGACTGTGAGCAGAAACGAATCATTTAAAAAAATCTAATATTTGACAAATTAGGTGTTGACTTTACAAAAATGGCGTGATATTATAATCGAGCTGACTCGTTCAGCAGTACCTTGATAACTGAACAGTGAAAACCTTGAAAGATTTAAAAACATGTAGATGACGAGTAATCGTCATCAGGTCAATTTCCTAAAAGAGACCAAACAGTAAATTCTGGTAAAACAGAAAAGAAATAGCCAGTTTAACTGACTAGATCAGACATTAAACGGAGAATTTTTGAGGGAGTGACGGGATGTGCGCATATATAAAATCCGCTGCGCGGATGGATGCGCAATGTCACAAGGAGGGGCCCACGAAGTGGGAAGATTCCTTATGACTAAGCTTGTCTATTCTTTCAGAATAAACTTCATAACATGAGAGTTTGATCCTGGCTCAGGATGAACGCTGGCGGCGTGCCTAACACATGCAAGTCGAACGGGGACATGTTGAAACCTAGTGATACATGTCTTAGTGGCGGACGGGTGAGTAACGCGTGGGCAACCTGCCCCATACCGGGGGATAACAGCCGGAAACGGCTGCTAATACCGCATAAGCGCACAGCATCGCATGGTGAAGTGTGAAAAACTCCGGTGGTATGGGATGGGCCCGCGTCTGATTAGCTGGTTGGCGGGGCAGCGGCCCACCAAGGCGACGATCAGTAGCCGACCTGAGAGGGTGACCGGCCACATTGGGACTGAGACACGGCCCAAACTCCTACGGG
>CAZWRT010000059.1:0-16125 GCA_964636375.1 uncultured Lachnobacterium sp.
TGGGCCAGCGCCTGCGGTATGGAGCGGATCAGCTGCTCGTCCGCCTGCGTCATCCCCTTCGATACCAGCGCGGAATACCCGCCGATAAAATTCACGCCGACCTGCTTTGCCGCACGGTTTAAGGTCTTGGCGACCGTCACAAAATCCTCCGGGCTCTTGCATGCTGAAGCCCCCACCAGCGCGATCGGAGTCACGGAAATCCGCTTGTTGACAATCGGAATGCAGTAGTTGTTCTCAATATCTTTTCCCACCGCCACAAGATCCTTTGCAAGCGTCGTGATCTTGCGGTAGATCTTCTCGTTGAGCCGCTCCAGATCGGAGTCCACACAGTCCAGAAGGCTGATTCCCAGCGTGATCGTCCTCACGTCCAGATTCTCCTTCTCGACCATCTTATTTGTCTCTATCACTTCACCGATATTAATCATAGCAGCCCCCATACTAAATGCGATGCATTTTCTCAAATATTTCTTCCTTCTGGCACTTGATGCTCACGCCGATCGCCTCCCCGATCTCATCCAGTTTCGCAGACACCTCCGCAAATGACTGGTTAGAAGCGCTCATATCGACAATCATCATCATATTAAAAAAGTCTGACACGATCGTCTGTGAGATGTCAAGCACGTTCACGCCGCACTCTGACAGATAGGTGCACACCTTTGCAATGATTCCGACGGTATCCTTTCCCACCACGGTAATAATGACTCTGTCCATTGACTTTTCCATCTCTTTTCCCTCCATCCTCTTTTTTCATGGTTTCCAAGAAGTCTGCCTGTTTCACCGCCGCTTAGGACATCGCTCGAATCACCGTGGACACGACATCTCTCTTCGCCACATAGATCGGAAAATCCTCCGCACTGTACGGGTTATCTCCCATCGCAATCTCCATCCGAACCGCCTCGTAAGCCAGTTCCTCGTAATTGTTTTCCTTGCTCAGATGCCCCAGCATGACCGCTCCGAAGCCGTCGTGCAAGAGCTCGCAGAGCAGCTGCCCGCTCCGCTCGTTGGACAGATGCCCCCGGTCGCCCAAAATTCGCTGTTTGAGCGGATAGGGGTAAATCCCCGTCTCCAGCATATGTATGTCGTGGTTTGACTCCAGGAGCAGTGCATCCAGCCCCTTCAGTTTCTCGACCAGCGCTTCATCGTAGGTTCCCAGATCCGTCACCACCGCAAAACTCCTATTTCCGCAGGAAAACCGGTAGGCCACCGGGTCCGCCGCGTCGTGAGAAATTGAGATGGGGGTAAATTCCAGATCTCCGATTACGAACGACTCCTCCGGCCGGATCACATGAAACAGGCTCTCGTCGATCTTCCCGACGGAGGAAGTCCGTTGGATCGCCGCGATCGTCCCCGCGGTAGCATACATCGGCAAGCCGTATCTCCTCGCCATGACACCGAGCCCCGCAATGTGGTCAATATGCTCATGAGTGATCAGAATTCCCTCCATATCCCCGCTCTTTAAGTCGATGGAATTTAATCCGGCCTCAATCCGCTTGCCGCTGATCCCTGCATCAATCAACACATGATGCGCCCCGGACCCCACGCAGATACAATTCCCGCTGCTGCCGCTGGCAATACTGCACAATTCTAACATTTCATCTAATTCTCTTTCCAAAATAATTCGATGCGGTCCCCGTCATTCAGTACCTGCGAGTACTCCGCATTTTCTCCGTTGATCAGAGTGATAATCGCCTTACCCTCTCCCGCGTTCAAATCAAACGTGATCCAGTCAAAAACATCCACAAAAATATAGGTTTCCTTCCCCTGCATGCACACGGTCTCACCGTTGACCGTCACCGTACAGGGCAGGAAAAGCTCCTGCACAGCTTCCGGCTCTGCCTCCGAAACACTTTGCTGCACACCCGCCGTTTCTCCCGCAGGGACTTCCCTCTCAGCGACTCCTTCATCTGCCTGCGACCGCGTCTCCTCCGGCTCCTTCGGCTGTGCCTCGTCAGTTCCCTGCGGCTGTGTTTCCTCCGGCTCCTTCGGCTCCTTCGGCTGCGTCTCCTCCGACGCCGGCAGTTGTGTCTCCTGCGCTCCCTGCGGCTGTGTATTCTCAGCCTCCTGCATCGGCGTCTTCTCCGGCATTGCAGCCGTCGCATAGTTGATCGTGCTCCACTCAATCGTGAAATTCTCGTACACCAGCGTGTCAAAATCCGCCGGACGGTTGTTCACCAGAATATCGCGGTCCATGTCTACCTCGACATCCATAAACTCCGCCACCTGCCCAACCGTGTAAAAGCTGCGGGTTTCGATGACATCGCCCTCTTTGATCTCGTAGGAAGCGGGTTCAAGGCTTCCGTTCACCTCCACAAATTTCGGGCAGACCACTGTTTTTCCGTTGATGATAAACGTTACCGTGGCAGTCGAATACTCGTCCAGCTGTTCGATCCGGTACACCGCGTCGCTCCCCGCGGTTGAGGGCTCAATCGTGATCTCGCTGTTCGGCTCGAGCGCAGCGTTGAGGTTGGTCTGGCGGCCGTTCATCGTGACGATGGCCGGTTCTCCCGCCTCGCCGCGGGCAATCCTCGCGGAGCCATTGACCGTGAAATTGATCGGCATTCCCCTCTGCGGGAAGAGTTGGTCGTTCGGAAATCCGGCCTGCAGCGCCGCGTCCACAATCGTAAGATGATTGTTGTCATACAGCTTTAAGCGCTCTCCGTTAAACCGCACCATGATAAAATTATTTTTCTGTTCATAATAATTTAAGCAGATCCCGATCGGAGTCACGAGAAGCGGATCTTTTCGGATATCTCTCTGCTCGAAGGTCACTTCCTTTAAGACCTCCTCGCCCCGGAGCGCCACGCGCTCATTCGGCAGATCCAGATATCCCGCCAGCATTTCCGTAAAGCCGTGGATCTTTCCGCCGCCGCCCACCACAAAGCAGGCGCTGACCGGATTTCCGCCGTTCAGCTCCATAATCTTGTCTGCGACCTCTGTCGTGATCCTGTCCACGACCGGCTCCACCAGCTCCCACAGCTCCTTCGAGGGAATTGTGTGTGGAATGCTCATGATATCCTCATAGGTGATCTCATCCTCCGTGGTGGATGCCACCTTCATCGCCTCCGCGGTTTTAAAATCCACAAGATACTTCTGGACAATCACCTCCGTCAGCTCGTCCCCCGCATAGGGGATCATTCCGAAAGCGATGATACTTCCCTCCCTCGTGATGGAGATATCGGAGGTTCCTGCCCCCACATCGACCAGTGCCAGATTCAGCATCCGGTAATTTTCCGGAATCGCCACATTGATGGCAGCAATCGGCTCCAGCGTCATATTTGCGACGGAGAGTCCTGCCTGTCCTACCGCAGAATAAAGCCCGTCCACGACATCCTCCGGAAGAAAGGTCACAATGATGTCCTCGCCGATTTTGTTTGCCTTATGCCCCTCAATGCTGATAAACACCTCATCATTTAAGAAGTATTTGACCACCGCATATCCCACACAATAAAACTTATACCTTGTGTCATTCTGCTCGACGAGCGCTTTCTGGGCCTGTTCTATGCCTAAGAGGCTCAGCGTGTGCACATCCTCGCCGGTCACCACGCTCTCCTCCGCGTACTCATATTCCACATGCGTCGTCACCGTCTTGAGCACACGCCCGGCGGCCGCGATACACACTTCCTCCAAGGGCTCCCCGGTTTGCGCCTCCAGCTCCGCCTTCACCGCGGCAATTGTCCGCGCCACGCGCCCAATGTCGTGAATCTGCCCGTCGAGCATCGAGCGGGTTTCATGCTGCCGGACGTGCTGCGCCACCACAATAAACTCGTCGTCGTCCGTGCGGTAACCCACGGTTCCCACCACATTTCGCGTTCCGATATCCAAACCAAATACGTTATCCATCTGCTTTTCTCCTCAAAGCTCCCTCTATCTGCTCTATCGCTCTCTCTATCGCTCCGCTGTTGTCGATCGTCACCCTGCAGGCGCTCCGAAAGGTTTCCTCCCCCAGCTGGCTTGCGAGAATCCGATCGATTTTTTCATCCGTATATCCTCTGGACTGCTTCAGCCGTGCCCTCCGCACGTCCTCACAGGTATCAATATACCAGAGTTCGTCGCAAATTTCATCATAATGTTCTTCAATCAGCAGCGCCGCCTCCAGAAACAGCCATGCAAGCGCTCCCCGCTCTCGCTCCTGTGCCGCCTGTTCTTTTACATATTCCTTCACGGCCGGATGGACGATGCCGTTTAACCTTGCCCGCTTTTCGTCATCCGCGAAAATAACGGCCGCAAGCCGTCCCCGGTCAAAACCTCCCTCCGGCAGGAAAATGTCTTCTCCGGAAAACATCTCACGCAGTGCCTCATAGCACGCGGTTCCTGGCTCCATCAGAACATGGGCGATCTCATCCGCCAGCATGACCCTCGTGTCCGGCCTTCGCTCCAGGTAACGGATAATCTCTGATTTTCCGGCGCCAACGCCGCCGGTAATTCCGATAAAATGCATGTTAATGTGCCTCATACCAATTAATCCCGGACTCCGTCCCGACCTCCAGCTCCACCGACAGATCGGCCGCCTTCCCCATCTCCTCCTCGAGGAGTGCAATGACGGCATCCTTTTCCGCCGCAGGCGTCTCGATCAGCAGCTCGTCGTGCACCTGAAGAATCAGCCTTGCCCCATAACCCTCCCGGATCAGACGGTCATGCACGCGGATCATCGCGATCTTGATAATGTCCGCCGCCGTTCCCTGGATCGGAGCATTCATCGCCACACGCTCACCGAACTGCCGCTGCATGAAATTGCCGGACGAGAGCTCAGGAATCGGCCGAATCCGCCCATAGAGCGTTCTCGTGAAACCGTTCTTCCTCGCATCCTCTACTGCTTTGTCCAGAAACGCCTTGATCTTCGGGTATGTCTCAAAATAGCTTTCAATATATTCCTTCGCCTCTGTCTGGCTGATGTCCAGATCCTGGCTCAGCCCGAACGCGCTGATTCCGTACACAATGCCGAAATTCACCGCCTTGGCATTCCGGCGCTGCTGCGAAGTCACCTCGTCAAAGGGCGTATGAAAAACCAGTGCTGCCGTGCTTCTGTGAATGTCCTGATGATTCCGGAATGCTGCAATCAGATTCTCATCCCCCGACATATGCGCGAGCAGCCGCAGTTCGATCTGCGAGTAGTCGGAATCCACGAAAAGATTGCCCTCTGCGGGATGGAATACCTTGCGGATCAGCCTTCCGAGCTCAATCCGGATCGGAATATTCTGCAAATTCGGGTCAGTACTGCTCAGGCGGCCCGTAGCAGTAATCGTCTGGTTAAAGCTCGTGTGGATCTTTCCCGATGCGTCCGCGAAGCTGACCAGCCCATCCGCATAGGTGGACTTAAGCTTTGTGAGCTGCCGGTATTCTAAAATATCCGACACCACAGGATACTCTCCCGCCAGTTTTTCGAGCACCTCAGCGGAGGTCGAAAATCCCGTTTTCGTCTTCTTTCCGTTCGGCAGTTTCAGTTTCTCGAACAAAATTGCCCCGAGCTGTTTCGGCGAGTTGATATTAAATTCCTCCCCCGCCTGATCATAGATCTTCTGTTCCAGTTCCCCGATGGACACCGCGAGCTGACTGCCGTACTCCGTCAGGGCATCGCTGTCCATACAGATTCCCTGATGCTCCATATCGTGGAGCACAAAGGTAAGAGGCATTTCAATCTCCGCAAAGAGGGAATACATGCCCTGTTTCTCCAGCTGCTCCTTGAGCATCGGCATTACTGCCCACGCCGTGTAGCTCTCATAGCACGCTGCTTTAAGCGCCGCCTGTTCGCTCTCCGGGTTTTTAAGCGCATCCGCAATGCCCTGCTTTCCCAAAAGGTCCGCCTGCGAAGGGATCATCAGGCCCAGATAATCCTTTGCCACATCCTCGTAGGGATACTCCCCCTTCAGCGGATTTAACAGATACGCCGCCACCGTCCGGTCAAAGAACGTGCGGCGTCTTTTTTCATAACTCTCCCAGTCTCTCGCGGCATCCTCCGCCCCAAACGGCAGAAACCTCTGCGCGCGCTTGACATCCGGCGCAATCAGCTCTGCGTCCCTGTTCGCCAGAAGCTGCTCCCTCAAATACGCTGCCGTCAGCTCCGGTCCCGTCAGAAAGAGATAGCTGTCCTCCTCCGAGAACGTAAACGCCATGCCGCAAAATTCATCCTGCCCAAACTCCTCGAACAGATTGACCTGACCTTCCCGCTGCTCGGAATTCTCTACAAAAAAGAATGCAGCCGGCCGACCGGCGGCCTTTGCAAAAATCTGTTCCGCCTCGCGCTTTTCCCTCACGAGCGCAAAACGCTCTGCGGCTTCATGTTTCGGCGCCTCTACCGAAAAGCGCGTCAAAATATTCTTAAACTCCAATCGCTTGCAAAGCAGGTAGGCCTCCTCTGTATACAAAGCCTCCGTCGAAGCGATCTCCGCCTCGGAAAAATCATAGTTGAGCGGCACGTCCGTGACGATCGTCGCCAGATCCTTGCTCATCACGGCCTGCTCCCAGAACTCGACAATATTCTTAGCTGCCCGCGGAGGCTTTACCTCCTGCGCGTGCGCGTGCACCTCCTCAATAGAGCCGTACTGCGCGATAAGCGCCGTCGCCGTCTTCTCGCCGATCCCCGGCACACCGGGGATATTGTCCGACGCGTCTCCCATCAGCGCCTTCACATCGATGAACTCCCGCGGCGACACCTGATAGCGGGCCAAAACATCCGCCGCATAGTAATCCTCGATCTCCGTCCCGGTCTTCTTCGTCTTGGGGATGCGGATCTTGACACGTTCCGTGGCAAGCTGCAAAAGATCCCTGTCTCCCGAGACCACGGACACCTCCATGCCCTCGCGCTCGCCCATTCCCGCCAGCGTTCCGAGCACATCGTCCGCCTCGTAGCCCTCCATCTCGACAATGCGCACATTCATCGCACGGAGCATCTCCTTCATCAGCGGGACCTGCTGCCGCAGAGCATCGTCCATCGGCGCACGCGTGCCCTTGTAGCCCTCAAATTTCTTATGCCGGAACGTGGGGGCATGCACATCAAAAGCCACCGTCAGATAATCCGGCCGCTCCTCCTCGAGAATATGAAACATAATATTGAGAAAACCATACACCGCATTGGTGTGCAGGCCTTCCGAATTCGTCAGATCCGGCAGTCCGAAAAAGGCCCGGTTCAATATGCTGTGTCCATCAATCAGCACCAGTTTTTTGCTCATTGGCCTTGCTGCTCCTTTTAAATCTCCCGCGTGGCGTCCGCGAGCCATTCCAGCTCCTCCGCCTCCAGATACGGGGAAATCTCATGATACACCTTCCTGTGATAGTCGTTTAAGCGCAGACGTTCCACGACGCTCATCTGCTCAGGGTCAATACCGTCCAGATCAATCGGCACATACGTAATATTCTCAAAACACAGGAATTGTCCGTATTCATTCCTCTGATCCTCACAACAGACCAGCTCATTCTCCAGGCGGATTCCGTACTTTCCCTCGAGGTAGAGCCCCGGCTCGTCCGTAGTAATCATGCCGGTTTTGAGTTCACAGTCCGCCGCCTTCCAGTGAAAGCGGTTCGGCCCCTCATGCACACTCAAAAGATGGCCGACCCCGTGCCCGGTGCCGTGCTTGTAATCCAGCTTTGCCTCCCACAGGGGCTCCCTCGCAATCACATCGAGACTTCCAGTGCTGATCCCTTTCAAAAAAAAGGCGTTGGCAAGATTTAAATTTGCCCGGCACACCCGGGTAAAGTTGGTTTTCATCTCCTCAGTGATTGGACCGAGCACAAACGTGCGCGTGACATCGGTCGTTCCCTCTCTGTAATGGGCTCCGGAATCTACAAGCAGCAGGCCCTCCGGCTCAATCACCGCGTCCGTCTCCGGTGTCGCGGAATAATGGACGATTGCGCCGTGCTCCGCGTAACCGCAGATCGTCTCAAAGCTGTGATCCAGAAAGCCCTCCTGCTCCTCCCTGAGGCTGCTCAGATAGTTCGAGACGGAAATTTCCGTCATCGGTATTTTCCCGACATTCGTTTTCAGCCAGTACATCAGCCGGCACATCGCCACTCCATCCTTGCGGTGGGCAATCTTCGAGTTGTAAATTTCCACCGGGGTTTTGACTGCCTTAAACATTTCCGACGGGTCGGGCCGGTCGATAATCTTCGCCGAACCCGGAATACTCTTGCAAATCCGATAACTGACCACCTTCTTATTCAGCAAAATGCGCTTATTCTCCAAGGTCTTCACGTAATCCCAAAAGCTTTCATACGGCCTGACCTCGATATCATTCATATGCAGATACGCCAGAACCTCCTGCGAAAACGCCTGTTCCTGCACAAACCAGATACAGGCTTCCCTGCTCAAAGAAAAATAGGACAGAGTAACAGGGACATAGGGAATGTCATTCCCCCGTATATTTAACAGCCATGCGATATCGGTCAGCGAAGAAATGAGGTGGACATTCGCTCCCTCCTCCTCCATCATCCGGCGCACCTTGTCAATCTTTTGCAAAGCGCCCATTCCGGTATATTTGATATCATGAATCCATGCACTGCCCGCGGAGAGGGGCGGACGATCCTCCCAGATCAGCCCTATCAGATCCTCGTCCATACAGACCGTGCCATGTTTTTTTCTGGCAATCTTTGCAAGCTCTTCGCCTCTGACCGCATTCACCAGCCGCCCGTCAAATCCGATATTTTCCCCCTTTTTCAGGTTTTTTTCAATATAATCATTGATCCCGGGAACCTTGTCCTCTCCCATGCGATACAACGTAATATCCGTGTTTCTCAGCTGATGCGCCGCCTGAAGGAAATAGCGGGCATCCGTCCACAATCCTGCATCCGTCAGCGTAATCACAGCGGTGCCGGCCGATCCCGTGAACCCGGTGATATACTCTCTGGCTTTGAAATAATCGCCTACGTACTCGGAATTGTGATAGTCGGAAGACGGAACCACATAGACGGCAATCCTGCGTTTTTTCATCTCTCGGCGCAGCGCAGCAATTCTGCCATCAATCATCCTGTTCCTCCCTCATCTCAAAAAAGCGGGTATCCAGCTCCGGATACGATCGTTTGAGAGAAATCGGCTTGCCGGAGCGGTTTAAAAAGCAGTGGCTGCTCTTCCCCGTTGTCCGCAGTTCACCTGTCTCCTTGTCCGTCATCACATACTCCACTTCCATTCGGATACCATTGTATTTCACCAGCTTTGTATGGATCACCACCACGTCGTCAAAATGCACCATACTGTGGTAATTCACCTCAATGGACAGCACGGGACTTATGATCTCAATCTGCTCCATCTGTTTGTAGCTGAGCCCGATCTGATCCATCAGATCCATCCGCGCCTCCTCCATCCACCGCACGTAATTGCTGTGGTGAATGATGCCCATCTGGTCGGTCTCATAATATTTTGCATGATGCTCGTAAGGGATGATCTTAATATCCTCCCCTGCCTCCGCGACTGCTATCTCATGCCTCATTACCCATTCCTCCTAACAGCCTCCCGCTGCCGGTCACAGCGGACTAATTCCTCTCGTTGCGCTTTTCGATTTCCTCAAACATCGCAATCCTCGTGGCGTGCCGTCCTCCCTGAAACTCTGCGTCCAGATATGCCTTTACAATATCCTTCGCCTTCTCGTTACCGACGATCCGCGCGCCGAATGCGATGATATTGGCATTGTTGTGCTCCTTCACCAAATGAGCCGTGGTCGTGTCCGAGCACACTGCCGCGCGCACACCGTCCACCTTGTTGGCGGCAATAGAAATGCCGACACCGGTGCCACAGATCAGCACAGCGCATTCCACCTCACCGGCGGCAACGGCTCGTCCCACCTTCTCGCCGATCACCGGGTAATGGCAGCTCTCCTCTGTGTCCACACCGTAGTTCACCACCTCGTGCCCCTGCTCCTTCAGCCACGCCGCAATCTCATTCTTCAACGCAACCGCTGTATGGTCATTTCCGATTCCGATTTTCATTGTCTGATTCCTCCTTATGCAATCCACCCTTCTCCGAGGACGGATAAGTACTTCCAAATATCTTCACATGTATACGATAGCACAACAGGACCACTTTCTCAAGATATCGTTTCAACACAATTTGAATTTCTTCCTTCGGGTGGATTGGTTTTACCAGAATTGTGCGGATTCCGGCAAGATTCGCCCCACAGACATCCGTAAAAATCTGATCTCCGACAAAAAGTGTGTCCGACACGCCCGTCCCAAGCACGCGCATCGCCCTGCGGTATGCCGAGGGCTTCGGCTTGCCTGCCTTGTAAATATAGCGGACCGCCGCCGCGTCCGCAAACATCTTTACACGCGGCTCCTTATTGTTGGACAGGACCAGGCAGTGAAAGCCCAGCTCCGCAAGATGTGCAAACAAAGCGATCGCCTGCTCGTCGGCAGGCGCTCCATGAGGTACCAGCGTATTGTCAATATCAAAAATAATCCCGCGGTACCCCTCATCATACAGTTTATCAAAATCAATCCGGTATGTGGAATCCAAATACTCTCCCGGATACAGAAAAAAGCCCATAATCGCCTCCTGCGGCATTACTCGAGCATTTTTTTCAGCTCGTTCATAAAGGTATTCACATCCTTAAACTCGCGATAAACAGACGCAAACCTCACATACGCCACGGCGTCCAGATCCTTCAGCCGATCCATGAGAAGCTCCCCGATCAACGAGCTCGGAATCTCCTTCTCCTCACGGTTGAACAGCTCCACTTCCACATCGTCCACCAGCTTTGTAATCTGCTGCGCAGAGATCGGGCGCTTGTGGCAGGCACGGAGCACACCGCCCTCAATCTTGGCCCGGTCATATTGTTCCCGATTGTTATCCTTCTTAATAATAATCAGAGGAATCGTCTCTACCTTCTCATACGTCGTAAAACGCTTTCCACAATCGTCGCAGAGCCGTCTTCTGCGGATCGAATTGTTGTCATCCGCCGGTCTGGAATCGATTACTCTCGTATTCTCACTGCTGCAAAATGGACATTTCATTGTATGCCACCTCCCGTTTCTCTGCCGTAAATTGTCATAAATCAAGTATAACTTTTCTACTATTTCTTGTCAACAAAACCCTTCAGAAAATATCATACCTTATGTTTCATCTCTTTGTCATCGAACTCCACAAGAACGATATCCGGTCCGATCCGGATCACTTTGCACCAGGGAATCCAGTACTCGCAATCCTTCCCGAACATCCCGAAATACTTGCCCGGTCCCGGTACAATCAACGCTTCTATCTTCCCGCACTCCCTGTCAAACTCAATGTCCCGCACACATCCCAGACACCGGCAATCAACCACATTGATGACTTCCTTGTCGCACAATTCACAAAACCGCATAGAATCCCCCCTTGGGTCATTCTATGCGATCTTTTGCACAATCATTCCGCGGCAGCCCCTGCACATTGTAACGATACATCATAAAATATTGTGTAAATTTTCCAAACAATACAAACAATATGATAATTCATGCATTGATTCAAAGCGAAAAAATGTTATAATATCCGAGTAAATGCTACAGAAAACAAAACAGGACATTAATCAGACAGGAAATTATCAATGAATAAAAACATCGAGATTAAAAATGCAAGGATACATAATTTAAAAGGAATTACTGTAAATATCCCAAAACATAAGCTTACAGCCATCACAGGTGTGTCAGGCAGCGGAAAATCGAGTCTGGCATTCGATACCCTTTATGAGGAAGGTAAGAGAAGATATCTGATGTTCTCAGGAACGGAGTTTATGGTTGACTCTGTTCAAACCTTTGACAGCATCACCGGACTTTCGCCGACAGTTGCCGTTGAGCAGAGGATTATCCGCCAGTCAAACCCAAGAAGCACTGTAGGAACCAAGATAAAGATCAGTGCCATGCTTGCGGCTCTGTTTGCCAATTACGGAAGCTGCTTACCGGAATATGATGACGGACAGCCTTTAGAGGTCTCCATGTTCCAAAAAAATTCCGCTAAGGGAATGTGCGTAAAATGCCTGGGAAAAGGCGTAGTAAAGTGTATTGATGCAGACAAAATGTTTGAAGATAAAAATCAGCATATTTATGATATTGCATGCGGATTAGGAAAAAGAAGCTCAACAAGAAATATGCTGGAGATATTTTGCAGAAATTATGGGATGAATTTATGGGAAGATACATTGTCCGATCTCACGGAGGAACAGATTGACTTACTGAAATACGGAGATGGCGGGAAGTCAAAATTTTATGGCTTTATTCCGTGGATCACCTTGCTTACGAGCGGTGCCGTGTCTACCTCCGGAAGACTCGCAAGTATATTAAAAGATGCAGGTATGATAGAAGAAAAGAAGTGTATGAAATGCGGCGGGACAGGACTTGGTGAAAAGGCGTCCCATACAACCTTCGGAGGCAAAACCATAAACGAGCTCGAGCGTATGTATATCAGTGATCTGCTTGATTTTTTAAGAGAAAATAATGATGGGAAAAATCCTCTTTTAAAAGAAATAATTACAAAACTTTCCTGTATGGTAGATGTAGGACTTCATCATCTTTCATTATCCCGTCCGGTTCCAACGCTTTCCGGCGGTGAGATCCAGCGGTTATTTCTTGCAAGCTATATAATAGCGGAGATGGACTCTATTATATTTGTGTTTGATGAGCCGACAATAGGCTTACACGAAATAGAAAAAGAAAATCTGATTCGGATAATCCGAAGGCTGGTAGATAGCGGAAACACAGTTGTTGTGGTAGAGCACGATGAGCATTTCATCCGGGAGGCAGATTACATTATTGATATTGGTCCTAAGGCAGGTATTTATGGGGGATTTAAGGTCTTTGAAGGAACCAATAATCAATTTCTGAAATGTACAGCTTCAAAAACAGCTTCTTATTTGAATGACAGGATTGGATTTAAAATAAAGCGAGAATACAGAAAAACCGATGACCGAAAAATGCTGACAATATCGGGAGCCCGACTGCATAATTTAAAAAATGTAACCGTCAGTATTCCTCTGGGAGTCATGGTCGGGGTGGCAGGTGTGTCAGGCAGCGGCAAATCGAGCCTCATAGCAGATACCTTAGTCCCCAAATTAAAGGAACAGTTAAAAGCAAAGTGTATCATGGATGAGGATGAGGAAGACGACGCCGGACCCGAAGAAACAATAAATAAAGAAGTCACATTGACAGGCGCAGGTAATATTAAGCATTGCTATATTATAGACCAGCGGCCAATCGGAAGAAGCCGAACCTCCTGTCCCGCTACATACACTGGCATTTTTGACCGTGTGCGCAATTTGTTTGCGCAAAGTGATAAAGCGAAGGAACGGGGTTACACAGCCGGTATGTTTTCCGTAAACAGCAAGGGCGGCTGTCATAAGTGTAAGGGTGACGGAGTGATCCATTACCATGTGGGATTTGGCAATTTCATTGATATTGGCTGTGATGCATGCGGCGGCAGCGGATATATCCGGGAAGCTATGGAAATCACGGTTGATGGAAAGAATATCCGGGATATATTGGAGATGAGCGTGGACGAGGCGAGGGACTTCTTCGCGGATAAGGATGAGACAATTCATAACATGCTCGCGATTTTGCAGCGTGTAGGAATGGGGTATATTAAGTTAGGACAGGCCACACCTACGATTTCCGGCGGGGAAAGCCAGCGCATCAAGCTTGCGAAGGAATTGGCAAAGGGCAAAAATAATAAGAACGTACTGTATATTCTGGACGAACCGACCACCGGACTTTCATTTAGTGACAGCGAACAGCTTATGAGCCTGTTAAACGAACTTGTTGATATGGGAAACTCAATTATCATAACCGAACATGACTCCTATGTGCTTTCCAATTGTGACTATATTATCGAACTCGGGGAAGGCGGAGGCAATGCCGGCGGTAATATTATAGCAGCAGGTACTCCTGCGGAATTGAAGAATCATCCGGTTTCTATCATAGGAAGGTATTTAAAATGAGCGAAGACATCGAAAAACAAATAAATGATTATATACTAAGACACCATTATCGCCAGATTAACAGTGTTCTTCTGTGCAGGAATGGTGAAATTTTGGCGAGCTGCTACTATAACGGTTTTTATGAAAAAAGTAAAAACGTAATTAATTCAGTGGCAAAGAGCATCATGTCTATAGGTACGGGTATTGCTTTGGATCAGGGTTTGATACAAAGTATCGATGAACCGATTTATAAATATATCCATGAATTCAGTGAATGCCGTGAGCCATTCCATAGAATGATTACGATCAGGCATCTGCTGACAATGACTTCGGGAATCTATTGGAATGGCGGAGTCCATTATCATTGCCCCATGATGCAGCAGTTGAGGAGCTCAGACGATTGGATTTCACATATTGCCGATTGCGCGGTGGTTGATATCCCGGGAACAAAGTATAACTATAAAGAATGGGATGTGATTCTTTTGGCAAAGCTTCTTGATATTGCATGCGGAGATATGTACGATTTCATAAACGCTAATTTATTTAGACCTTTGGAAATAGAAAGTGCGCGGTGGTATAAAAGCCCCTGTGGTGTATATTACAGTGTTGGCAATGATGAGGAGGCTGACAATGAAACCAAGTTTAAGCTGACCGCGACAGATATGATGAAAATCGGCCAGCTTTTCTTAAATGGCGGAAGATATGGGCAAGAGCAGCTCATATCTGAAACCTATATTCATCAGGCGATATCACCGCTGAAATGCAATCCGAATTATGGTTTCTTATGGTGGGTTTGGGGAGAACAGTATGGCTGCCGGGGATATGGCGGACAAAGCATAACTGTTATCCCGGATGAAAATGCAGTTATCGTAACACAGGCAACCCCAACGGATAGAGGAATGGGCTATTTTGATGTAGTTGAATACTGCAAAACCTGCATCAGACATTAAACCGAAACAGGATGACATCCCCGTCCTTTACAACATATTCCTTTCCTTCCAATCCGACAATTCCCTTTTCCTTCGCGGCAGACAGGCTCCCACAGTCCAAAAGATCCTGATAATTGACCACCTCAGCCCGAATGAAACCGCGCTCAAAATCACTGTGGATTTTGCCGGCCGCCTGCGGAGCCTTCGTTCCTTCCCGGATCGTCCACGCACGGCACTCATCCTCTCCTGCAGTGAGGAAACTGATCAGTCCCAGCAGACGGTAGCTTGCCTTGATCAGCTTGTCCAACCCGGATTCCGCAAGCCCCAGATCCTCCAGAAACATTGCCTTCTCGTCGTCCTCCAGCTCCGCGATCTCCTGCTCAATCTGCGCGCAGATCACAAAAACAGCGCTGTTCTCCTCCTCTGCAATTTTCCGGACAGATGCAACCTTCGAGTTGTTCGCGCCGTCATCCGCCAGATCATCCTCCGCAACATTGGCCGCATAGATCGTCTTTTTCGCGGTGAGGAGATTGTAGGATTCAAACCACGCCTGCATATCCTCATCCTCCGGCACCTCAAATTGCTTTGCCATTCGGCCATCTTCCAGATGCTTCTTCACCGCCTCCAGAAGCTCCAACTCCTTCGCCAGCGCCTTGTCCATCCGCGCCTGCTTGGCAACCTTTGCGATCCTCCGCTCTAAAATCTCAATATCCGAGAAAATCAGTTCCAGATTGATCGTCTCGATATCCCTCGCCGGATCGATGCTCCCGTCCACATGCACGATATTCGTATCCTCGAAACAGCGCACTACATGCACGATGGCGTCCACCTCACGGATGTTCGCCAAAAACTGGTTCCCGAGCCCCTCTCCCTTGCTCGCTCCCTTCACCAAGCCTGCGATATCCACGAACTCGATCGCCGCCGGTGTCACCTTTTTCGTGTGATACAGCTGCCCCAGCTTCTCAATCCGATCATCCGGCACTGCCACGATCCCCACATTCGGATCGATCGTGCAGAACGGATAGTTCGCAGACTCCGCCCCCGCCTTGGTAAGCGAATTAAACAATGTACTCTTTCCCACATTCGGGAGCCCGACGATCCCCAGTTTCATTTTATCTATATCCTCCTTGAAAGCCTTGATTTTATGCGTTTTTTAAGTCTGGCAGCCCTTATTTTTTCAGCTGGAATTGTGCAATTGTATTCATCAGCATCTGTGCACACTCTCCTAAATGCGCCGAAATCGCAGCATTTTCCTCGGCGCTGGCCGCATTATCCTCCACCATTTCACTGATCTTTCTGATATTTGCAGAAATTTCATCCGCAGAATTTTTCTG
>CAZWRT010000060.1:0-16023 GCA_964636375.1 uncultured Lachnobacterium sp.
GCGCGCCAGATTGTGGCTCTGGAGGCCAAGGGTTCGAATCCCTTTATCCACCCTTTGTGGTACTTTTCCGCAAAATCACTCTTGTTGCGGTAGCGCGACTTATGATTTAGGGCTATCGCCAAGCGGTAAGGCACAGGATTTTGATTCCTGCATTCGTTGGTTCGAATCCAACTAGCCCTGCATGGGATACTAGCTCAGTCGGTAGAGCACTTGACTTTTAATCAAGTTGTCGGGGGTTCGATTCCCCCGTATCTCACTCACAGATCCCCTGACATTGTCAGGGGATCTGTTTTTTGTCTACGCTGCCCTTCAGGATTCCAATCATCCCTTTTCAAGTACCAACTATCCTGCATTTGTTTACAATACCAGCCATTTTTCTTATAATGACCCCGTGAGGAGGAATATCCATGATTATCATAGGAATCTGCGACGGAGAGCAGATCGTCAGAAGCCTGTTAGCCGGTTATGTGGAGCAGTATCATGCCGATACCGGCGTGGAAATCCGGCTGCTTTCCTACAATACAGGCGAAAAGCTCCTGCAAAATTATATATTGGAAATGGACCTGATCTTTCTGGAAATTCCTTTCCGCAACATAAGCGGGCTTCAGATTGCAGAACGCATTAAAAGACAGGATTCCCAGGTTCGGATCGTTTTTCTCACCACGGTACTCACCTATGTGCTGGAGGCGTACGAGGCGGGGGCCTCCAACTATCTGCTGAAGCCTTTGAGCTACGCCAAATTCTGCCGGGAGTTGTCCCGGGTAAGGGAAGAAAAAAGCAGCTTTGAATCCCTTTTCTTTTTGGAAGAAAATAAAAAAGGACTTTATAAAATTTACTTTCATCAGATTCGGTATATTGAGACCTGCGGCAAAAAAACGCTGATTCATACTAGTCAGGAGGATATTCCGAGCATAAAACAAATGAAGCAGCACGAACAGCTCCTCTCGGAAGCCTCCTTCGTCCGCTGCCATGCTGGTTATATTGTCAATCTGCGCTATTTTCAAAAGCTGGAAGGGACCAGCCTGAAGCTGACGGACGGCTCGGAAATTCCTGTAAGCCGAAACCGCCGCCAGCAGGTACTCACGCGGATAAAAAGTCTATATGGGGAGGACAGCCTGCTATGAAAGAAGAAGAACAGAACATGAAAACAGTAAAACACAGCCTCACCGTCCTGCTCTGGTCCATAAAACTCGCGTTCCGTATCAGCCCGGCCGTCCTGGTCTTCTGGCTGATACTGGGCGGCCTGCTGGCGCTGCTTCCATCCGCCGCTCTTTTCTATAACCGGCGGGCAGTGGCGGTTCTGTCAGACTTCCTTACCACCGGCCAGGGGAGCTTTGGCGACATTGTTGCGCCTCTGGTCATACTCGGAGTCCTCCTGACCGTAAACGGGCTCTCAAAGCGTGTAAACGGGGCTCTGCTATATGCGGTCATGTATGACAGATATTATTTTGGCATGCAGGAATATTTGATGGACTGTATTCGGAAGGTGGATATGAAAACCCTTCTGGATAAGGCGTTTTATGATGATTACCAGTATTGCCTGTACCGCTCCGGTAGCCTGACGGATCTGCTGAGCAGTGGATGTGCATTTGTCATGAAGGGCATTACGGTTCTCTCCCTGGTGGGCACGGCCTTTACGGTGTCAGCCCCTGTGGGAATAGTCGCGGCAGCGTATTTTATCTTATCTCTATTGTTAAATATCCGCTTTTCTTCAAAGCTGGTCAAGGACAATATCAAAATCAATTCACTCCGGTCGAAGGCCATGTATTACAGCGGGGAACCGAAAAAACCCGGTGTTGCCAAGGAGCTGCGGATCTATCACAACCAGGAAAAGATACTTCGAAACTGGAGGCAGGCATATGAGGAAACGGTACAGTTTGATATGCGCTATGACTGCACAAAGGTCCTTCTTTCCGCGCTTATGGGAGCATGCATCTATCTTTCCATATTCCTGATGCTCGCTTACTCCATCTATCAGGTGGCATCAGGCCGCCTGCAGGCAGATGTTTTTCTCATGCTCTATCTGCTGGGAGAAAACCTTGCCGATGCGGGGAAATTGCTTTCCGGCTATCTGTTCGAAGCGCTTCGCGGCCTGCTGGCACTCACGTTCCAGCATCGTTTTCTGACCCGTGTTCCCCAGGGGCAGGCCAGACTGTTAGACCAGGAGGCTATAATGGCCGAAACCGACAGGCAGCAGAATTTATCAGATATCGTATTTGAGGGGAAAAATCTGCGATTTTCTTATGACGGGAAAACGGAGGTTCTGCACGGTTTGGATTTTCAGATCAAAAAAGGGGAAACCATTGCCCTGGTGGGCAGCAACGGCAGCGGAAAATCCACCCTGGTCAAGCTTCTGGCGGATCTTTACCGCCCCGATGGCGGAGAGCTGCTCTTTTTTGGAAAAAACTATAAGGATTACCCGGAGGGAAGCATTAATCACTTTATCGGCATGTTCTTCCAGAATTTTTATCTGTTCCATTTGACACTGCGGGAAAATGTGGGGTTCGGTGACCTCAAGCATTTAAAGGAAGATGACCTTATCCATGCGGCGCTTGAGAAGGGCGGTGCGCGCTCCCTTTTGGACCGGTGTCCGGAGGGGCTGGAGCAATGGCTGAAGAAGGATGTCCGAAAGTCCGGTATCATCCTCTCCGGCGGTGAGCAGCAGAAAATCGCTGTGTCACGCACCCACATGAGTGATAAGGACATCTTAATCTTTGACGAGCCTGCGGCAGCTTTAGACCCGATCGCTGAGATGGAACAATTCCGCAATATCAGGGAAAAGACGGAGGGACGAACCGCCATTCTGATCAGCCACAGGGTCGGATTTGCCCGGATGGCCGATCGGATTTTTGTATTGGATAACGGGAATCTGGCGGAAATCGGCACCCATGATACACTGATGGAAAAAAACGGCATCTACGCGGACTTTTTCCGCAGCCAGGCGCAATGGTATGAACAGGAGGCGAATTGACCGATGAAAAAGAAAATTGTATGGAAATCTCTGTGTCTCGGAATGAAGATCAAAGGACCCTTTTCCCTCATCATCGGTATCCTTGGACTTCCGGCGGCCTTTCTTCCGCTTTTGCTCTCGAAGCAGCTGCAGAAGCTGACCGACGATCTTATGATACTGGTCACAGGCCAAAATTCTTATCCTGTGCAGGCAATGGCAGATTTATTATGGCTGGGAGGAATATTCCTGCTGCAGCTCTTGATGAGATTTTTATTGGATTATGTGGAAATCAACGACAGATACCACACACAGATCTATGTGAAGGAGCAGGTTTTAAGACAGGTCTGCAGCGTTCATTATTCTTATCTGGAAAACAGGGATGATTTTCACAAGCGGATTGAATTTGCTGACTCATATGCCAGTCAGGAAATGGCGGAAAGTATTCAGGGGCTGTTTGCAGCCCTGTACCAGATGATTGTTTTTTTCAGCACAGGTGCTGCGCTGTGGATGGTGCATCCCATGCTGGTATTCATACTGGTGGTTACCAGTGTCCCGGCAGTTGTCCTGTCCTGGCTGCAATCCGATGAGACCTTCCGGTTCCGCACAAAATGGATGGAGGAGGGCGCTTTAGCCATCCACATGTTCAACCTCTGTGCCTCCTCCAACCATGGGATTCAGGAGGTCCGCCACTATGAGCTTGGGGATTATCTGAAAGCCCGTTGGCGCGCCGTGGCGGATGCCTATATCCAGAAGAAAAATAAGCTGGTGGCAAAGCACCTGCGCTTTAATCTGCTTGCGGACTTTTTGAGAAACGGCGTCTATCTGGTCATATTGCTTGTGACCGCCCGTGCAATATACAAAAACCCCGCGCTGGGACTTGGCGTTTTCACACTGGTGTTTACTTTGGCGAACCGAATGCAGCAGGCGGCCGGCCATATTTTTACCGCTTTTATGCAGTTCTCCGCCAGCCTTTCCTACATGAATGAATTCTTTTCTCTGGAAAATCTGGAGCAGGATGAAAAGGGGGAAGAGACACAGGCAGAGAACGCCGGTCTGAGGCCATACGACATTGCGTTTGACCATGTCTCTTTTACCTATCCGGGCTCTGACAGAGAGGTATTGCACGATATCAGCCTGTCCATCCGCGCCGGAGAAAAGATTGCCATCGTTGGTGACAATGGTTCCGGCAAGTCAACCTTCATCAGCCTTCTCACCGGAATGCTTGCGCCTGACCGGGGCGAGGTAAGGATTGGCGGTCTGAATATGGAGGAGCATAAATCCCTGCTTCGTCAAAAGCTTTCTGTGGTCTTTCAGGATTTTGCGCATTATGAGGCAAACCTGCGGGAGAATATTACCGTTTCGGATGCTGCGCGCGGTCTTTCCGACAGTGAAATCCTGGATTTGGCAAGGCAGATTCATGTGGAGGATGTAATTTTAGAGCAGCCGGAGGGGCTTGACGGAATGCTGGGGCATTTGAGCCAGAAGGGAAATGATCTCTCCGGCGGCCAATGGCAGAAAATTGCTCTCCTGCGGGCTGTTTACCGGGATCGGGCGAGCATTCTGATTCTGGATGAGCCCACCGCTGCCTTAGACCCCATTGCCGAAACACAGCTCTACCGGGATTTTTCCCGGATTACCGGCGAAAAGACCACCCTTCTGATCTCGCATCGTCTGGGCATTACAAGCTTGGTAGACCGGATTCTGGTCTTTCGGGACGGCCGTATCATAGAGGACGGTACGCATCAGGAGCTGATGGCAAAAAAGGGACATTATCATTCCCTGTATCTGGCACAGGCGAAATGGTATCAGTAACAAATTTCATTATTTTTTGATATTCTTTCGACAATTTGTGAAACATTTCTTGTGTTCTGCTTAAAAGAATAGTATAATAGAACGGCAATGGTCTGATTTCATCCGAGAAAAAATGGTGAGAGGTAAAAAGATGCGCTCTATTCGCAGAAGAATTTTATCGCTGGCGCTTACATGCGTCCTGATATCAAATATTACCGTAATGTTGATTGGCTTTGTCTGTGTGTCAAACGTGCTTCGCAAAGATTCCAATCAGATTATCGAGCAGCTTGCCGAGAAGAAGGCGTTGGAAGTGGATGCAAAATTAATTACGGTTGAGAAGTCTGTCAGGAATATGAAAGGGTACCTTACCAGCAGACTCGATGAAAATTCTCAGTTTTGGCGTCAGGAGGACGAATTTGAAGATGCGGTAAGCCGGTTTCAGCGGTTGGCGAGTCTGGAACTCGAGAATACGGAGGGGGCAGTAGGGGCATACTTTCGGACAGCACCGGAAATTGGGATTCCGGATGGCGGGATTTATCTGGTCCGGACCGGCGACGATCAGTATATGGATCTTTCGGTCACGGAGCTGGCCGCCCATGATCGGAACGATGAGACGGATACAAATTTGTATATGGAGCCCTTAAAGACCGGCGAGACGGTATGGCTCCTGCCTCATCAGAGCGAGGGGGCGAACAGGCGCGTCATCTCTTATATTGTTCCCATCATTCACAACAATCAGGCTTGGGGCATTGTGGGGATGGATCTGGATGTGGCATCTATCGTGGACATAGTCGACAATGTTGGCGTGTACAAGGACAGCAGCATGATACTGATGGATCACGAGGGCAATTTTGTGTATCACCCGGATTATCCGGATGGCGTTATAAAGTCTCAGTTCCCGGAAGAACTGGAAAAAATCAGCAACAGAATGTACCGTGGCAGAACCAACGAGAAGATTATCTCTTACCGGTGGAACGGTGCATCCAGAAGGGTTATGTTCCGCAAGCTCAGAAATGAGATGTCTGTGGGCATTACTGTGTCGGTCACGGAGGTGCGCATGCCGTCCACCATCTATATGCTCTATACGGCATTGATTGTTGCGGTGGTGTGCGCTGTTGTGATTGCAGTTTCGGCGCGGATGTCCCACCTGATCGTAAAGCCTCTGCAGGATCTCACGGAGGTCGCCCAAAAACTGGCGAGCGGGGATCTGGATGTGAAGATCCGCTGCGAGACGCACGACGAGGTGGAGGTGCTGGCGAACAGTTTGCAGCACACGGCGGATGAATTGAAAAAACAGGTGGCGTCCGTGAACGAGTTTGCGAGAACCGATGCTTTGACGAATGTCCACAATAAGGCTGCTTATCAGGAGATGGTAGAGTCGCTCACGGCGGACATCCGGGACGGGAAAGCGGGATTTTCCGTAGTTATTCTCGATGTGAACTGCCTGAAACACATGAATGATACATACGGGCATGAGGCCGGAGATCTCTGGATTACAGGTGCTGCAACAGCGGCGGAGCGCGCCTTCGGGAGGTCGCGCGTGTATCGTATCGGCGGAGACGAGTTTGCCGTAATTTTAGATGCCAGTGACCGCAGGCATTATGACCGCATGATTTCTGAGTTTGCACAGGAGCTGGAGCGGTTCAACAACCGTGCAGACAAGATTTATACGGAGGTACTCCAGGTTGCCTGCGGGATTGCGGATTATGATCGGAGCGTGGATCAGCAGTATGCGGATGTATTCCGCCGTGCAGACAACCAGATGTATGAGAATAAGAAGGTTCTAAAAGGACTGGCATAGCAAAGAATTGTGGGAGGATAGAAATGTATATTGTTTGTTTGGACCTGGAGGGTGTACTTGTACCGGAGATCTGGATTGCGTTTGCGGAGGAGACCGGAATACCAGAACTCAGGAGGACGACGCGTGATGAGCCGGATTACGATAAGCTGATGAACTATCGGATCGGCATATTAAAGGAGCACGGGCTGGGGCTGAAAGAGATCCAGGACACGATCGCAAAGATCGAACCGATACCGGGGGCAAAGGATTTTTTGGATGAGCTCCGGTCGATGACGCAGGTGCTGATTCTGAGTGACACTTTTTCGCAGTTTGCGGGGCCGCTGATGAAAAAACTGGGATATCCCACGATTTTCTGCAATACGCTGGAGGTGTCGGAGAGCGGGGAGATCACGGGATACAGGATGCGCTGTGACAAATCGAAGTACACGACAGTCAAAGCGCTGCAGTCGATCGGCTTTGACACGATCGCCAGCGGGGACAGCCACAACGACCTCGGCATGATTGAGGCGTCGAAGGCTGGATTTCTGTTTAAGAGCACGGAACAAATTAAGGCAGAACACCCCGAGCTTCCGGCATACGATACCTACGAGGAATTGCTGGATGCCATTCGGCGGGTGATTGCATAAGGACAGGGAGGTATCCCATGTTTTTTAATAATAAGGAATATCGCAGACTGCTTGCAAAATGGATTATCAGTGTAATTGCCATCTGCATACTGATCTATCTCGGCGTGCAGAATCTTTCTGCGCTTGGCGGGAGCGTGTCTTGGTTGATTGCGCTGTTACGGCCGATATTGATTGGTGGATTGTTCGCACTGATCTTAAATGTGCCGCTGAATTTTATTGAAAACAAGCTTCTGAGCAGAACGAAGCTCAAAAAGGCAAAGCGGCCAATCTCCATTTTTCTGTCGCTGCTTCTGATTAGCGGTATCTTTCTGGGGATCATTTTCCTTGTGATTCCGGAGCTGATCAAGGCCCTGACGATTTTGGGAGAGATGGCGTTCGCGGAGATTGACCGCCTCTCGAAGGTGGACATGAATGCGACGGTTTTCGGCGGGACGACGATTGAGGATTTCCTTGAGAATAACGTCAACTGGGCGGAGCTGAAAACCTCGCTCCAGCTCTGGATACAGAGGGCAGGGAAAACGCTGCTGAACACGACGGTCAGTGCTGCGGGCTCTGTGATCAGCGCTATGCTCAGCTTTGTCATAAGTCTCGTGTTTGCCATCTATATGCTCTCGCAGAAGGAGAAACTGTCCTGCCAGTTTACGCATTTGTTCCGCGTGTGGCTGCCCGAGTGGGTGAGCGGACGTCTGATCCATATGTTTTCTGTCTGCAATAAATGCTTTGCCAACTATGTCGCGGGACAGACGCTGGAGGCATTTATCCTTGGCGGGCTGTGTACCGCGGGAATGCTTCTTCTGCGCCTTCCCTACGCCCTCATGGTCGGCGTACTGGTCGGGGCCACGGCGCTGCTGCCGGTGGTCGGCGCGTATATCGGCGGCATTGTCGGCTTTCTGATGATTTTGACGGAAAGCCCCACCAAGGCGCTGATCTTTGTGATTTACCTCGCCATTCTGCAGCAGGTGGAGGGCAATCTGATCTACCCGCGGGTGGTGGGTTCCAAGCTCAACCTCCCCGCGATCTGGGTGTTGGCCGCGATCACCGTCGGCGGCAATCTGTTCGGTATGCTGGGGATGCTTCTGGGCGTTCCGGTATTCTCCGCCGCATACACGCTGTTTAAAGAGGCTACGCAGGCCCGTGCAGAGAGAAAAAAGATAGAGACATCCACCGCGAAGCAGTAAATGCTGCGCGGTGGGTGTCTCTGCTAAGCTGCTCGAATCCATAATGCTGCGCTCTATTTATAATCCAAATCGATATCTCCGGTATCGGTCTCGATGGTGATGGACCTGCCGGAGGTCCCATTCTGAAAGAACTCGCGGCGGTGGCTGCGGTCGTTGACCGTCACTGCGCCGATACTGGTGCTCAGATCGATGGTGTAATCAGACAGATCCTCGGTGCTTTCCACATCGATATCGCCCACATTGGCATCGACGTCAAGCCGGTCGAAAGAGCAGTTTTCAATATCCACGTCGCTCACATTTGTCTCAAGCTCGATGTTGTTAAAGCTTAGATTCGTGAGATCAAGGTCGCCCACATTTGCATTCACACGCAGGTCCTCCCCGTTCAGATCCTTGATATCAATGTCTCCGACTGCCAGATCGATATCGATTTTGCTGTAGCTGGTGTCAGAGGGAACCGTCAGGGTCACACTGCATTTATTTTTGCCAAAGTGTTTGACTTTTTTCTGTGTGATGAAAAGGGTATTATTCTTCACCTCGAAGTTCGGCTCCAGATTGCTGGTGCAGCGGTAAGAGATGGACGTCTGCTCTCCGGGGCGGATGGTAAGGCCCATGACACTCGCGTCCACGGAGACAGCGGTGAAATCATCCAGTTGGATGTCGCCGGAGTCCGTTTCGGACCATTCGACGATTTTTTCGCTGCTGACGAACGGCAGGAATTTGTTGATAAACTTTACGCCCCAGCCGACGATATGGTAGCAGCTGCCAAAGATGATACAGAAAACTGTCACGACCGTCAGTATGATCAGATATATATTTTTTTTCATGGATGTCTCCTCCTTATTCACTCAAAAGATTTTTTATCAGAGCGTGAATGATGCCCGCGATCGGCCAGATGATCCAGCTGATGTGCCAGTCAAAGGTCAAAAAGCTCCAGATCAGGTAAAGGCAGGTGACGGTCGGCCAGAATACGGACATAACCGTCTCCACTGTTTTATTGGCATAGTGGGGCTCGCCCTGCTGCGAGGGTGTGTAGTTGCCGCCGACGGTGCGCTGCGCATTCATTTGTAGCAGCTTTTTGATGCTCCCGAGCTTCATGGAGCCCATCACGATCAGGAACACGCCGATGCCGACAAGGATAAAGAGCATGGCGCCCGAGCATTCCGACAGGAATTTGGAGGCATAGCCGTTCGTGTAGTCCAGCAGGATGGTCGGGATGCAGCTTATAATACAGAAAACGACGCCGATGGTCAGCTGAAGCGCGTAGGTGGGCTTGTATGCCACGAGTGTCTGGTGCAGATAGTCGCTCGTGGCGAAATCCGTCACATAGCGCTCCGTTTTCAGGTAATTCCAGCGGCTGATCGTAATGCCGGAGTAAATGAACAGCCCCACTGCACAGGCGATCAGCAGAAACATCACGCAGGCGCCCAGAGCGTCAAAGTTGATCCGGCTGCCTTTATCCGCAGTGACGGCGTCAAAAATAATCGGAGCGCACACCGATGTGATGCATAACAGCACGCCGAGCGCAGTCATAAAGGCGTGCTTTGCGTGATCCGAGAGATACTTTTTGGCCTCCTCTAACGGCAGAGTCTTGCCCTCCGGGATCGGATTCTGGCGGATGACCTGGTCGATGCCCAGATCCTTGGCCAGCTCGTCAAGATTCCCGAACTCGGTGATGACGATGCCGACGGCCTCGTTCTCCGATTTTCCTTCGGATTTCAGCTCGGTATATTTGTCCTCCATCATCTGCCAAAGCTCATTTTTGGCCTTGTACACCTCCGGAGTGTTGGGCAGGTTCAAAAACATGGTTTCCAGATAGTTTCTAATTGCTTCCATTTGTATACTCCTCTCTGATAAAATTTTCCACAACTTCCTTCGTCAGCTGCCATTCCTCGCATTTGTCCCGGTAATATTGAAGTCCCAGCGGAGTGATGCGGTAGTAGGTGCGCCGTTTGCCTGCAACGTTGTCCTCATCGGAGAAGGACTGGATATAGCCGTTCTTCTCCATACGCGTGAATGCGGAGTACAGCGTCGTTTCCTTGATTACATATTTTTCACCGGACAGCTGTTTGATCTGCTTGGAAATCTCATATCCGTAGGACGGCTTATCCAGCAGGAAGCAGAGGATCATGGTGTCATTGTATCCGCGTATGACATCGCTTGAGATACTGTTCATAAATACCCTCCTTTTTATTTACTGTCAGGTGTAGTACGACTGTCGATGATACGACAGCCGTTGCTATGATTGTCGATGATACGACAGTCGGTGATACGACAGTCGTACTACGTCTGATGGAGTAAGTATAGCAGGGCAGAACCTGGATGTCAATAGGAATTATAAAATTTTTTCTTGGGAAATGTGAGTCAGAATTTTATCGTACTGCACATACATCTTCTGCACCTCGTTCTCCAGCAGATAGTAGTGCATGACATAGGGGATAAGCAGCACGAGAAAAAGAAGTGTGAGGACGGCGGCGCCCAGCTCGCCGGTCACAAACACCGCGAAAACTCCGATCAGGGTGAAGATGGCAAAGGCCAGCGTGACCAACAGATGCACGAGGCGTTCATGCTGGAAAAAGCCCACTTGTACCAGATGCTCCTCGAGCACGTTCTTCCAGTCGGTGGCGGGGGAGTCCTGCTCCAGCAGATGATCCACATGATTGCGGTAGGTAAGAATTCGTTTTTTCATGATTGTTCTCCTAGATGTTTCTTTTACAGATGGCCCTCAGGCAGCACCTGTCGCAGCCGGGAACCGTGCGCGCCGTACAGACGGCTCTCCCGTGATCGACAAAGCGGTGGCATAATGAGTTGCCTTCCTCCGGCGGGATGATCTTCCACAGGGCCATCTCCACTTTCTTCGGCTCCTTGAGATTGTCCACCAGTCCGATGCGGTTGCACAGGCGGATGCAGTGGGTGTCCGTGACGATAGCGGGTTTTCCGAACACATCCCCCATGATGAGATTTGCGCTTTTGCGCCCGACGCCGGGCAGAGTGAGGAGTGTTTCGAAGTCATCCGGTACGATCCCGTCATACTTGTCCCGAAGCTCCTTCATGCAGGCGCTGATGTCCCTTGCCTTGCTCCTTCCGAGGCCGCAGGGGTGCACGATCGCCTCGATCTCCGCCTCCGGCGCGTCCGCGAGTGCGCTCACATCGGGGAACTTCTCGTAGAGCAGGGGCACGATGCGGTTGACCCGCTCGTCGGTGCACTGCGCCGCAAGCCGTACGCTGATTAAGAGCTTCCATGCGTCTGTGTATTCCAGAGTGCAGCCGGAATCAGGGTATTCCTCCTTTAAACGCCGGATTACCTCCAGTGCCAGTTCTTTCTTTCTCATATGTAAATCTCTCCTTGCGTATGATTGATGGGGACACGGCTTTTTGCGCCGCAGATGTCTCTATGGACAGTATAGCACATTTTTCATTTTTTGGGGAGGAACATTCCCATTCTTGTCGCATAGTATACGGATAACAGAAATTCAGAGGTTTGTTATGTTTGGAGAAAAGCCGGAGGCATACGCTAAGATTCGGGGAAGCGAGAAATATCCGAATCTGTCAGGCTATGTGTATTTATTTGCAGCTCAGGGGGGCTCCATCGTGTGGGTGGAGGTGAAAGAGGTGACGGATGCGGACGGGAGACCGGCCAGCGGTTTTCGGGGATTCCATATTCATGAGGGAAGATCGTGCACGGGAAATGCGAGTGATCCCTTCGCGGATGCGGGCACTCACTATAATCCTGCAGGCCGGGAGCACCCGGATCATGCGGGAGATCTGCCTCCGATTCTTGTGAGCAGCGGATATGGCTGGATGCAGCTCTATACGGGGCGTTTCCGCCCGGAGGAGGTCATCGGCCGGAACGTCATCATTCACGGGATGCCGGACGATATGCACACCCAGCCCTCCGGGGATTCCGGGATGAAGATTGCCTGCGGAATTATTGAGAGGATGTAGTCTGCTGTCTGCTGCACAGCATAAGGCCAAGGAGCATAAGGATCGGAAAACAGACTGCCGCGAGAATTTTTTCAACAACGGATGAATAATTCATTGCTTTTTTTCCAATACTATCCTTGTATTAAATCTAAGAAAGAGGTGCAGGTATGGTATTGACAGAGAAAGAAACAATGACAATTGAGGATTTGAGGCAGCAGGAGCAGAGCTGTATAGAGAAGTACAGACGCTACTCGGGCGAAGCGAGAGATTCGGTGCTGCGCGACCTGTTCGAGAATCTGAGCAGAAAAGAGCAGGAGCACTATGATTCGCTTGGACAGGTTTTGAACGGAACCGTCCCCTCATGCAACTGCAATGACAGAGACGGAGAAATGTATCAGCCGAAGGCTACTTATGATTCCATGACGAACTCCGAGGATAAGAAGAACGACTGCTTTCTGGTTACGGACTGTATCGGGACAGAGAAGATGGTTTCCGGAACGTACAACACCAATGTGTTTGCGTTCGGCGACTCCAAGATCCGCAAGCTTCTGGGTGATATCCAGATTGAGGAGCAGAACCACGCGGAGATGCTGTACAAGTACAAGACCGTAAACGGAATGGCATAGGAAATAAAGCGAAAGGGGCTGCATGTGCAGCCTTTTTTGTGTAATATATTATTAATATATTAAATTTTGCAAATTTTCTTTACTTTCTGATTATATCGTATATAATTAAGGCGAAAACAGTTTTTAAGGAAACTAAGGAGGTTAATGATGAGTGATTTTACGATTGACAAAAATCCGAAAACAACACAGAACGCGGGGATGAGCGCGGTGATGCTGATTGTTATCGGCGTTGTGACAGTACTGTTCATAGCCGGAGTGGTGTCAAGCATTGTAATTTCGCTGAACACGCGGAAAGAGATGAATGGCCATATGGATGATATGAACAGCTATATGAAAAAGGTGGATTCCTATATGGGAGAGCAGGAGACGGTGTCAGCATCCACATTATCGACGCTGCAGGATTACATAACAAAGCAGGAGGAAGCGCAGAATCCCGAGACGAAAGAGGACTTTGTGACGATCGCCGGGGAGTATGAGATCCGCCCGACCACAGCGATTTCCGATGCCTATAAGTCCGGGGACACTTCGGCGCTGGACGACAAGCAGAAGGAGACCCTCGACATGGCAAAGGCTGCGCTCGAGGAGATGAACATCACGGATTCCATGACGGATTTTGAGAAGGAAAAGGCAGTGTACGACTGGATGACCACCTCCCTGCAGCAGGACCGCGGGGCGCTCGTGGTGATTCCCCGCACACAGGAGGACTGCGATAATCCATATGGTGTGTTGAAATATCACAATGCAGTCTGCGTAGGTTATGCGACTACCTTCCGTATGTTCATGCACATGATGGACATCGAGTGCATGGTAGTGCACAACTCGGAGCGCTGGCATACATGGGACCTTGTCAAGCTGGACGGGGACTGGTATATTACGAACATATACGATGATGCCGGAAGCAATTCTTATGCACATTTTAACTTGATGGATACGATGTATGGGCAGAGCTGGGATCACGACTTCTTCCCGGCGGCAACCTCTCTGCGCTACAATATGGCTTATCAGAACAAGAGGGAAGTGGATGGTATTTTCGATATCGCAGACGCGCTGAGGTCTGCGATGAACGACAAGCTCTCGATTGTGATGATCGGTTTTAAGCAGGAAATTACGGAGGCTGACGCTCAGATTGCAAATGCTATTACGTCTTCTATAGACGATATGCTGATGTCAAACAATTATAAGGATATGCCGTACTATCTGTCGGATTACAGATGGGTTCAGGACCCTGAGGATAACAGTTATATGTACAGTGTCCAGATGGGCAGATATAATACGGAGGAGAATGAGCAAAACAATCTGACGGAGGAGCAGCTCCAGATGGTTCAGGACCGTGTCGCCAAGGCATTCGAGGGTTTGACGCCTTCATGGGAGAGATAATATTATGAAAAAGAGAACGGGCATAGTGCTATTTTCAATTTTGCTGCTGGCCGGCTGCAGTGCGAAGCCGGGGGAGACAGACACGGAACCCCGCACGGAGATCAGAACCGAGACGGAAACCGGAACCGGAACAGAACAGCGCACAGAGACCGCGGCAGTCAGCATGTATGACCTTCGCGTGGCAATGGAGGGGGCGGACACCAGCCTCCCCTCCATGTTAAATGCCAGCAGTGTCGAGGAGAAAGCGGAGGACAATTTTAAGAATATCTCCAAGGACTTGGATTACAGCAAGGTTGAGGCCTATTTTGTGAGTTATTCTGAGGACGGGGAGTTTGCGGACGAAATTGTGGTGATTGCCATGAAGGATCGCGCGGATATGAAAGAGGCGGAAGCCTGTCTCAAAAAACACCGCGAGAACCGCTATAAACTCTACGAACAATATCAGCCAAAGGAGATGAAGCGCGTCGAGGACGGGCTGGTCTTTTCGCATGACCGGTATGTTGTGCTTATCATCAGTGACAACCGCGATGCGGTAAAAAAGGCATTTGAGCAGGTTGTCGATGGAAATTGATGTCCCGCCTTCACTCCTCCAACGGGCGCAGCAGCTTGTAGGCGGGGACATTCAGAGCATCGGCGATATCGAAAAGAACCTCTAAGGTGCACATGGTAGAGTTGTTCAGGGATTCAATTTTAGACATGTACGGCTGAGTGACATCCACCCGTTCGGCCAGTTGTCCCTGAGTCAATCCTGCCAGTTTGCGATATCGGATAATGTTTGCGGAAATTTCGTAATATTTGTCGGTATTATTGAATTTTCTTGGCTTTGAGCGTGACATAGCTATTCCTTTTAAGTGATAAATTTTATCTTTGGGTTTAATAATTTAACATTGAGTTTATTATAGTGTTTTGTCTGTGATTTCAGAATATTCTAATAATGAATAGGTATGCAGTAAAAGGAATACCATTTTTTTATTGTATTTATAAAGACTTATGATAAAATAGCCTTATGACGGAATTGGAATTGTATTATAATAAGTTCAATGAAGAAAAGCGTTTAAACAGCCGGCATGGCAGAGTCGAATTTGTGACGACGATGTACTATATCCACAAATGTCTGGATGAGATTGCGGCGGGGCGGCAGTACTCTGAGCTTCGGATTCTTGACATCGGCGCGGGGACCGGGAGGTACTGTGTGCCGCTGGCGGAGGATGGCTGCGAGGTTTTCGCGGTGGAGCCGGTAAAGCACAATTTGGGTCGTCTGAAACAGAAGGGCGGCGGCGTGCGGGCGTATCAGGGAGATGCCAGACGTCTCGGACGCTTTGCCGATGAGATGTTTGATGTGACGCTGCTGCTGGGGCCGATGTACCACTTAAAGAGCGAGGAGGACAAGCTGGCGGCGCTTGGCGAGGCGAAACGCGTCACGAAAACGGGTGGCCGGATCCTTGCCGCCTATATTATGAATGAGTTTGCAGTGATCACCTATGCCTTTAAGGAGCGCCACATCATGGAGGCGCTTAAGCAGGGGATGCTGGAGGAAGACTTTCACTGTACCGAGCAGGCGAACCCTCTGTACAGCATGGTGCGCCTTTCCGATATCGACCGGTTGAATGAGCGCGTGGGACTTGAGAGAGAGCGGATTGTTGCGGCGGATGGCCCGGCCAATTATATGCGCCCTTTTTTGAATGCTCTGAATGAGGAGGAATTTGAGCAGTTCGTCAACTATCATCTGGCAACCTGCGAGCGCATGGAGCTG
>CAZWRT010000061.1:0-15773 GCA_964636375.1 uncultured Lachnobacterium sp.
GCGCACTCGGGACTTTCACCCGTTAGAGTTCGCCCATGCTGGGCAAACTAAAAATAGGATCGGGTTCATTTAACGACCCCGATCCTTTATGTTTTCATTATGTTTCGTGGCAGAAAGGCGCTGTCTATGCGCTCACCTGCATTGGTACATCATCGTTTTCCTCCAAACAGTGTTCCCAAAACGCCTCGCTTTATGACCTGCGTCGTCGCGCTGATGAGCTGGCGCTCGATCTGCGACTTACGGCGCTCGGCTGCCTGGTCACGCTTTTTCTCTGCCGCTTCCTTTTCCTTCTGGGCTTTCTTTTTCGCAGCCTCCTCCTCTTTCGCCTTTTTCGCTTCGAACTCCGCCTTTTCCTTCTCAAACGCCTCTCGCTCCGCCGCGAGCTTTGCCGCCTCCTCGTCCGCTTTCTTCTGCTCCTCGAGCATCTCATAGGCAGACTCGTTGTCCACACTTTGATCGTATTTGCCCATGTGGTCAGAATCGAGAGCCGCCTTGCGGTGTGCCTCGTCGGCGGAAGCCATCAGACTCTGCGGACAAATAATGGCAGTCTGCTGCACTATGCCGGGCACGCCGTCCTCGTCTAAGACAGACACCAGCGCATGGCCCACTCCCAGCTCCATAATGACATCGGCTGTTTTGAAGGCAGGATTCTCGCGGAACGATTCCGCCGCCACCCGGACAGCCTTCTGCTCTGCCGGTGTGTAAGCGCGCAGTGCGTGCTGCACACGGTTCGAGAGCTGCGCAAGCACGGAATCCGGGATATCACTCGGACTCTGTGTGACAAAATAGATACCGACTCCCTTCGAGCGGATCAGCTTTACCACCTGCTCGATCTTCTGCACCAGCGTCCTGGATGAACTGGAAAAGAGCATGTGCGCCTCGTCGAAGAAAAAGACCAGCTTCGGTTTATCCAGATCGCCCGCCTCCGGCAGTTTCTCGAAAAGCTCCGAAAGCATCCACAGCATAAAGGTGCCGTACAAAGTCGGATTCTGCACCAATCGGACGCAGTTTAGGACATTGACCATTCCTCTGCCGTCCTGTGCCGTCCGCATCCAGTCCATGATGTCAAGATCGGGCTCGCCGAAAAAGAGCGTACCGCCTTCATTTTCCAGCGGAAGCAGGGCGCGCAGGATGCCGCCCAGAGACTGTGTGGAAATATTTCCGTAAGTCGTTTTGTACTCGTCCTTATGCTCGCCGACATAGCCCAGCAGCGCGCGCAGATCCTTCATATCCAGAAGCAGCAGCCCCTTGTCGTCCGCAATGCGGAAGACGATATTTAACACGCCCTGCTGCGCCTCCGTGAGACCGAGAATACGGGACAAGAGCTCCGGTCCCATGTCTGAGACGGTCGTCCGCACAGGATGTCCGAACTCCTGATAAATATCCCAGAATGTCACCGGGTATGCCTTGTATGCAAAACAGTCCCGAATGCCAAACTTGTCGATGCGTTTCTCCATGCCGTCACTTTTCACGCCCTCCTGGCAGATCCCGCACACATCGCCCTTTACGTCGCACAGAAAAACCGGCACTCCCGCGTCGGAAAAGGATTCTGCCATCACCTTCATGGTGATGGTTTTGCCGGTTCCGCTTGCACCGGCGATCAGTCCGTGCCGATTCGCCATCCTCAGCGGCATATTCAGCCGCATTCCGTCACTCGAAAGTCCCAGATAGATACCGTCATTTGTATACATGTCTTTTTATCTCCATATTTTTTCAAACGCCGCAGCATAGTAATCCGCGATCAGCCGCGCCCCCGCCTCGTTGGGGTGAACGCCGTCCTCCGACCACGCCGTGGGTTTCTCCCCAATGCAGTGCGCAGCAAAGATGCCATCCAACGGAACAAAGACATCGGCAAACTCCCGCGCCAGTTTGCGCGTAATCTGAATCTTCGGGTCCAGATCCACGCGGAAGAATTCCTTGTCAGAAACGGGGAGCAGATACTGCTCCAGCATCATGATTTTAGCACTCGTCTTTGTCTTAATCTCCGTCAGGATGTGGCGGTAGCACTCCTCAAAATACGCGTTCGGCATCCAATTCCGATCCTCCGCGTAATGCCAGGTATCGTTTACACCCACCAGAATGGATACAACGTCGGGCTGAATATCGATGCAGTCCGCCTGCCATCTCTCGCGCAGATGCTGCGCCTCATTTCCGCTGATTCCGAGATTGATAAACTCAAACTCTGTGCCCGGGTGCCGGTTTTTAATCGTCTCCGCCGCGTAGCGCGGATATCCCCAGCCCAGATCGTGTATATCGTCCCAGTCTCTCCCGGCATCCGTGATACTGTCTCCCTGAAATAACACTTTCATCCTTATGTCCTCGCAAGACCATCCACACTGAGTACAACTCCCGTAATATAAGACGCCATATCAGACGCCAGAAAAACAAATGCGTTCGCAATATCCTCCGGCTGCCCGATCCGCCGCAGCGGAATCTGGGCGATCATCGGATCGATCACCTCTTTCGGCACTGCCTTCATCATATCCGTGTAAGTGATTCCTGGGGCAACCGCGTTCACGCGAATTCCCTGCGGCCCCAACTCCCGCGCGAGGGACAGAGTCATACCGTTGACCGCGAATTTCGAGGTCGGATACGCCATGCCCGCCGGCTGTCCGTAAATGCTGACCATGGAGGAGGTGTTTAAGATCACTCCGCCGCCCTGCTCCTTCATCTGATCGACCACAGCCTTCGTGCAGTTGTAAACGCTCTTCACATTCAGATCCATGACCTTTTCAAAGGTCTCCTCCGTGTACTTTGCAAACGGTGTGCTCTCTGACATGCCCGCATTGTTCACCAGAATGTCGATGCGGCCGTAAGTGTCTATCACTTTGTCAAACGCCGCCTTCACCTCGTCATACGAAGACAGCTTCGGCCAGATCCCTTCCACCTTCGCATCCGGATATTCCCCGTGCAGGTGCTCCAGCGCCGCATCCGCCGTCTCTTTCCGGCTGGCGCACAGAACCACCGCGGCCCCCTCCTTCAGAAAGGCCTCCACAGTGGCAAGCCCAATTCCCCGGCTTCCTCCGGTCACAATTGCTACCTTATCCTTTAATAACATCCCCAATACCTCCTAATATAATGATGGATTTATTATAACACAAGGCTCTCGTTTCGTATACGCAAAATCTTCTTTTTTCCAATTCTAAATTCAGTGTCCCTCGGGTTTCTGGTCAAACCGGTTGTGCTCGAGCACAATATCCGCATATGCCAGCTGAAACAGCACAACCACCAGCGGCAGGAGCGCGACCCAGATCGACTGCCTCGGAAAAAATCTGCAGACCAGGGTCAGTAACATACCGCCGCACAGAAATCCGAAAAGCATCTGCAGATGCGACAGACCTCGCTTAACTGCCTCCATGTCATGCTTGCGCAAAAGCTTTGCCAGCGCGATCCCCACCTGCCGCACATGGTTGGTGCAGAAGGTCGTCGCCATCGGGATTCCCTCCGCCTGACGAAAGGTATTGTACTGCATCGACGCGATAAAATTGATCGTCACCTGCACAATCTGATGCGGAAGCTCCAGCGGAAGAAATCCGATCATGAGCAGAATGAGCATCTCAAACGCCACCAGACAGGTGTCCCATCGAAACAGGCCGAGCTTTTTGATCGGGGACGGGAGCGCCTCCGAGACAAACGCCCCCAGGCAGTACGCTGCAATCGGGATCAGATAATAGAGCCCGTCCGAAAATCTTCCGTTCCCCAGCGCAATCGCCATCATGACAATATTTGCGGTCTGCGCGTTGCAGAATACTCCGCCCCGCACATTAAAGGTGTAGGCTCCCATCATTCCGGCGCTGGTCATCAGCAAAATAAATATGGTTTTGTGTTCACATACAAGATATTTTTTCATAAAATCAAAGGTTTTTCAGCAAAAGTTTTCAGTAAATGCATCAGTCAAAGGATCAGCGCCTCAACATGCTCTGCAGCCAGTCGCCAAGATTGGTGAGGCACATCAGAACAGCCACCAGGAATAACCCGGGAATGAGGATGATCCACCATGCCCCCGTCAGCATCGCATTTTCTGCCAGCGAGAGCATGCTCCCCCACGATACCGTCTCCAACGGCAGTCCCATCCCCATAAAGCTCAGTGTCGATTCCATTACTATCGCCGAACGCACATTCATTACCACCATGAACAAAATGGAGGATATAAAATTTGGCGCGAGATGTCTGCGCAGAATGTGAAAAAAGCCGCCGCCCATACACTTTGCCGCCACCACATACCCGCTGTCGCGGATCTGCCGCACTTCCGTGCGCACCACCTTTGCGATCCCACACCAGGTTGTGATGCCGATTGCCACGGAGACGGACCAGATCCCGTTTTTTCCCAGAACTGCCTGCACAAAAATAACCACCAGAAGGGACGGAACACTCAAAAAAATCTCGTCCAGCCGCATCAAAAGCGCGTCGAGCCACGCCGGAGCCACGCCGCTGAGCGATCCGTACACCACGGCGATCAGCGTGGACAACAGCGTCGCAAGAAACCCTATAAACAGCGAAATCCGTCCCCCATACCAGATACAGGAGAAAATATCCCGCCCCAGCGTGTCGGTTCCAAAGAGAAATTCCGAATTCGGCCCATGCGTGGAATTAGCCAGATCCAGATAGGCCGGGTCCCTGGTCATGACCAGCTCTGCAAAGATGCAGCCAAGCATAATGACGGTCAGCAAAAAAAGTGAGCAATACGGCAATCTTATGCGCACTTTTTTCCCGGAGGGGACAGCAGCCTGCTCTTTTCGGATTCCCACGACTGAAAACAGTTCTTTCTCCGTCATAGCTCCGCCACCTCCGATGCCTCAATCCTCTCGCCGCCTCTGACGCGCGGGTCCATGCGCTCACTCACAATCTGCCCGATCATGCTGCAGAAAATCACCGTCACTCCAGTCAGCAGGCACAGTACCATCAACATATTGTAATCCGCATAGCGGACGCTCTCATAGGCGAGCGTTCCAAGCCCCGGATAGGCAAACACCATCTCCACAACATAGGTTCCGCCCAGCATATGCGGCACCGATACTGCCATGAGGCTGATATAGGAGGGCAGGCTGTTTCTCAGGCAGTGCCGAAACAAAATCTGTCCTCTGGTCAGCCCCTTTGCCCTCGCCAAAAGTACATAGTCCGCCCGCACCTCCTCCAAAAGGCGATTGCGGATCATGTAAGCATAATACCACAGATGTCCTGACAATACCACCACCATCGGCAGAATTAAATGCAATGCGCGGTCAGCCGGATCATGTGCGTTGCCGACCGAGTACGCGCCGCCGCCGGGCAGCCAGTGCAGTGTGACGCTGAAAATCAGAATCAGCACAAGGGAAAGCCAGAATTCCGGAATACAGCTCACCAGCGTTCCCAGCTTACAAAACATGCGGTCAATCCAGCGGTCCTCAAACCATACGCAGAGAATCCCCAGCCCCAGTGCCCCCACAAAGGTCAGCACAAGCC
Organism: uncultured Lachnobacterium sp.; assembly: GCA_964636375.1. Taxonomy (GTDB): domain Bacteria; phylum Bacillota; class Clostridia; order Lachnospirales; family Lachnospiraceae; genus Roseburia. Next base: position 5,443 of record CAZWRT010000061.1, read on the forward strand.
CGAGCCCGCCCAAAAGCAGCGTGTTGCCGATCCGCAGGCGGATTACCTCCGTCACGTTCTGCCGGTATTTATAGGAAATCCCGAAATCTCCCCGAAAAGCGTATGCAACCCATCGGGCATACTGGACGTGAATCGGGTCGTTTAGCCCCAGCTTGTCGCGCGCACGCTCTTTTTCCTCTCTGCTCATCTTCTCCACGCGCTCACCGTAATAGGACTGCAGAGGGTCCGCGGGCGTCAGGCGGGCGAGAAAAAATACCGCGAGGGAGAGTATACATACACTGATGAGAAAAACCAGCAGCTTTTTCAAATAATATAGAACTTTACGTGTTTTCCTTCTCATGTCAACTCCTCACGTTTTTTCCTATGCTCCAAAACCGGGTCCGGAATCGGAATTGCGGACAACAACGCCCTGGTGTAGGGATGTGTGGGATTCCGAAACAGCTCCTCCGTGTCGGCGAGCTCCACCAGCTTTCCGCGATACATCACGCCCACGCGGTCACAGAGATACTCCACCAGCGCCAGATCATGCGCGATAAAGAGAAACGAAAACCCATGCTCATCCCTGAGATGCCGGAACAGATTAATAATCTGCGCCTGGATCGACACGTCCAGCGAGGCGACCGGCTCATCCGCGACAAGCAGCTTCGGCTCCATGGTGAGCGCGCGGGCGATCGCCACACGCTGCCTCTGTCCGCCGGAGAGCTCTGACGGATATTTGTCCAGATATCGCTCCTCCATACCCACATAGCTTAATTGAAACGCCGCTTCCGCCCGCAAGCTTCCTCTTGGCGGTTTGATCCGGTGAACCGCCAGCGGCTCCGCAATGATATCCGCCACTTTCATGCGCGGATTGAGGCTGGATGCGGAGTCCTGAAAAATAAGCTGGCGCTCCGTTTCCAGACGCCGCCGGTTCGCCCGAAACTGCGCCCGGTCACAGATATCAATTCCATCATATAATATCCGTCCGGACGTCGGCTTAACCAAATTCATCACGCAGCGGGCAACCGTGGATTTCCCGGAACCGGACTCCCCGACCAGCCCGAAGATCTCTCCGCGCCGGATCTGAAAAGAGAGATTATCGACGGCAGTAATTTCCGTTTTCTTTGTGATGTTAAACTTCCTTGACAACTGCTGCACTTCCACCAGATTCTCAGCCATGGCTCACACCTCCGACCGGGCGCCGGATCTGCGGGGCCCGCGGGTCCAACAGCCATGTCGCCGCATAGTGCGTATCGCTGACTCGAAACATCGGCGGCTCCTTTTCATAATCAATCGCCAGCGCGTACCTGTTGCGGCAGGCAAACGCGTCACCGGCTGGCGGATCGATCAGCGTCGGCGGCATTCCCGGAATGGCGTGCAGGCTCGTTTTCCCTTTTGCGTAAGCGGGAAGCGCCTGCAGGAGTCCCCACGTGTAGGGATGCCTGCTGTCATAAAAAATTTCCTCCGCCGTACCGATTTCCACGATCTTCTCGGCATACATAACGGCGACGCGGTCCGCCGCCCGCGCAACCACGCCCAGATCGTGGGATACCAGAATCACTGCGGTATTTTGTCTGCGCCGGATGCTGTCCAGAAGGTCGAGGATCTGCGCCTGAATTGTCACATCCAGCGCAGTGGTCGGCTCATCCGCCAGAATGATTTTCGGTTCTCCTGCAAGCGCCATCGCCAGCACACATCTCTGCAGCATGCCCCCGGAAAACTGGTGGGGATACAGCCGGAAGCGCTCCCTCGAATGTTCGATGCCCACCAGCTCCATCAGCTCGATCACCCGGTTGTGAACCGCCGCTTTGTTCAGTTTCCGGTTATGAACACGGACTGCCTCCGCGATCTGCGCCCCGACCGTCATCGCAGGGTTCAGTGCGCTCATCGGATTCTGAAGAATTATGGAAAAGAAACTGCCGCGCAGACGGGTCATTTCCCGCTCCGGACAGGCAGTGATATCCGTCCCTGCGGCGCAGATGCTCCCGCTTTTTATCCGTGCTTTCTCCGGAAGAAGCTTCATGATGGAGCGGCACAGCATGCTCTTTCCACATCCCGACTCCCCCACAATCGCCAACACCTCTCCCTCGTGCAGTGTCAGGCTCACATCGCGCACAGCCTCCACGGTTCCCGCCTCCGTCGCAATATGTACCGTCAAATTTTTAACCTCCAGCAGCTCTGACATAATCTATCCCTTTTCAGTCGATCGTCCACTCACAGACATTCCAGAAAATGCCCACTCCGTGATGCCCCAAAACCGTATTCTCCGCGATCCCATGTATCGCGGGATCTGCTGCATATATCGCATCCAGATAGCAGAAAAACGTATAAGCAGGAGTATCCGCCAACGCCTTCTGAAATTTCGCGTATGCCTCCCGGCGCTCTCCTTCGTCCTCCGTCTGCCTCGCCTCGGTCAGATACTGATCCACCAGCGCATTGGAGTAGCCAGAATAGTTTGCGCCCTTGTCTGTGCCGAACACCTTATAGGTGTGATCATCCGCGTCGAACGGGGAGCCCCAGCCGATGATACAGCACTCCTGCCCGCCCCAGTCAATGCCTCCTGCCGGCACATCCGCCCGCACATCCAGCCCGATCTGCTGCAATTGCTGCGCAGCCGCCTGCGCCATATCCACGCGCACCTGATCGCCGGGTGTCGCGCAGATCGTAAACTGAATGCGCTCGCCGTCCCGGCACCAATAGCCCTGCGCATCCTTCTCGCAGCCTGCATTCTGCAGCAGCTCCGCCGCCTTCTGCGGACTGTAATCGTAGTGCTCCACATCCTCACAGTTGTAGATATTGCGCTGCAAAGGACTGTAAGCGACATCCCCGCATCCCAGCAGAACAGCATCCAATATCACCTGACGGTCAATTGCATAGTTGACAGCCGGAATCAGATCCGCATTTTTCTGCCAGTACGGATTGCGGAAATTATAGAGAATTCCGCGGTAATCGGAGGTAGTCATTTCATACACGGAATAGCCCTCTTTTTCTTCAAATACTGCGGCGTCCTTTGGCGTTACCTGCGCCAGATCCAGCTCGCCGGACAACAGCTGCATCGCCCTCGCACTGTCATCCGCTACAATCTTAAAAATGATTGTCTCAATGTTCGCCTTCCCGGCAAAATAATCCTCATTTCTCTTCATGACAATGGACTGCCCCACATCCCAGCTCTCCAGCCTGTAGGGACCGGTTCCGACCGGTCTGCGGAAGAAATCAGACTCCTGCCAGTCTTCTCCCTCCAGCAAATGCTTTGGCAAAACCGCCATCGTCATATACTCCAGAAATGCCGTATTGACCGCCGCGAGCCGGAAAGAGACCGTGTGGTCATCCACGACCGTAATAGCCTCCACATCCTCATAATTCGGCGCATTCTCCGATCCGTTCTCCGGGTCCATAATCGCCTCAAAGGTGAATTTGACATCCTCTGCGGTAAACGGCTCACCATCATGCCACAAAACATCCTCTGCCAGATAAAACGTGTAGGTCAGGTCCGCCTCGTCATACTCCCAGCGCTCGGCAAGACGCGGAATGATCCGGTTCTCTCCGTCATGATCGGTCAGTCCGTCAAAAAGCAGGGCGCTGATCTCGCAGTGCTCATCCATCGCGGGGCAGATCCGGGTGTAGTCCCCGCTGCCAAAAATTAATGTTGAGCCGTCCTTTTTGTCAGATACACCCCCACAGGAGATGAGGGTTGTACACAGTACCGGCAGCAAAAGCATCGCAATCCATTTTCTTAATCTTTTCATCTTTTCTTCCTTTCCGTAAAGTAATAAAAGGCATACGAAATCCCTTCAGGGAATCCGTATACCTTCCTCAGTATACCTTACTTAACCTTATTCGCGTTGATTTTTACTCCCGGCTCTTCAGAACCGTCCGCCCGGCTTCCTGCCGGACTCCAAAATCATAGTCTGTTATAACACAGATTGAAGGCGGTGTCAACATGCCGTTCACCTTTCTTAAAAGGAATACCGTGCGTGCGAATCACACTGCCGCTCTACAAACAGATCTCCTCTCAATGGTCATTTCAGCCATGTTTTCGGTCTTGTTCTGAAGCAAGTTTGATATTCCCTTTTCATCGTTTCAACATCTTCTTCTGTAATTTCATCAGGAGAAAAACGATTCTTATGACAAAGTCGTAACAAATTCAGATAGGATAATTGTGGTAATTCCTGTTCAATGCGTTTCAAAATATGATATTTACTTGAACAGCTGTTTCCGGTATAAAAATAATAATCTGAAAGAGCCGTTGTCAGCACAGATTGGGTCATTATTCGTATCGTTGGATTCTCTACCATTTTTGCATACCCTTTATACCACTCTGTATTTTTCAGGGTTTCAAGATGTTGGGTGTTAAGACGTTCCGACATTTCCACATCACTGCGCGCAGGACGCTCAATTGTCTGTATGATATCCTCTCCATATACAGTAATTCCGCTATCTAATATACGAAATATTTCAATAGGACGCTGCATTAAATCCTTATTATCAACAGATAACTCAAAATCATATTCATAAGGACGTACCAAATGTCTTTGCTGAAAGACAACCCTTGCTATAGGAACATCCTTTTCCGTTGCATTCTCAATTTTGCTTATAAGTTCAAATATCTGTTTCTTCTCAGTTAAGTAATCTTCTTCGTCGGAAACAATATGAATCAAATCTATGTCAGAGCCTGCATTACCGGTGTAGGTATCATCTGAAAGAGAACCAACCAATATAATTGATTTGATAAATTCTATTTTTTTAGCCTCACAGACATATAGGCTGAGTATTTCCTTTGCTCTTTCCTTAGTCTTATTCATTTTCATATCATGATTTCCTTCTATTACTCATGCGTTTGCCGTTTCCATATATTCCCTCACCTTATCCAGCACGCCGGAGAGCAGCCTGCCGATACTCAGGTCATCCACCCCGACAATCACGTTGTCGCAGTGATTCATGGGAATCAATATCCGTCTGGCACTGCTCTGTCCGATCGCGATCGCCATGGCAGGGGTAATTTCCCCGTACAGCGAATCGGCAATCACTATCCCTATCGGTCCGACAATAATATCCGCATTCCGGCATCCCACAACAACTGCATTTTCTCCGGTTGCAGCATGATCCGCACCTGCCTTGAGCATCACAGATGTCGCCGTGCTGTTGGTTCCGACCGCCGTAATCTCCATCTGCGGAAACTGCTTTTTGACTGCCGCAACCACCTGCTTTCCGATGCCGCCTCCCTGCGCATCAACTACCAATAATCGCATAAGCTCCCTCCGTCGTGCTTCTTTCATTTCTAAGGTCTCAGAATTACTTTTTTTCCACCGGAACCCAAAGCTCAATATATCGGTTTTCTTCCTCCGGTTTCCGATACCAATGGGTCACCACGATCTCCGGTCTGTCTGCCAGAATATAATCCGATGACGGCAGCCACTCCGAAGCAATTCGTTTACGAAGTTCCACATCTTTTTGCGTGGGATATTTGCACCGTTCTGTTTCAAATATCGCATAGGTACCGGCCGGTATCACAATATCCTCAAAACGGGCCGCTTCCTCGCCAAGTACAAAATCTTCCGCTAAATGTGTATGATACCACTCTACCAGCTGCACTGCAATATAAAAATCATATTCGTCGTCCTCCACATGATCGATCACATTATAATCTGTGGTTTGGGAACTGTCTGCAGACATATATCGAAGCAGCATCTGATTGACTCTGGTATGCATGTAAAAATCCTTCGCCTGATCTGCATACTCCTTTGTTATATGCGGCACTCCCGTAAACCGCCGTTTATACCCGGTAAGCAGCATTTCCGGTTTCTCCTCCACTCTGTATTCCATCATACATCCTCCTTCTAACGATAATTTTAGAGACAGTCGTGAAAAAGAGTTTAATTTTGCGCCTTCCCTGCGCGCCTGAGAAGGTGTAATCCCATGGAAACGAGTAAATGCTCTGGCAAAGCTGTCGGGATTGTCATAACCATACTTCAATGCCACATCTATGACTTTTACATGGTTTCCGGCTAATTCGCCGCCCGCCAGAGTCAGCCTGCGGTTGCGGATATACTCTCCCAGAGTGTATCCGCAAAGTAGTCCAAACACCCGCTGAAAATGATAGCCGGTGGAATAGCTCTGTCTGGCAATTTCGTCGTAATCCAGTTCTTCCGTGATATGATCTTCCACGTAATCAATTGCCCGCTGCAATCCCATTACCCAATCCATGGCAAGTCCCCTTATCTGTGCCGTCTGCCTAAAAGGTATCAGATATTTGAATGCGTTTCCCGACATTTTGTGGGAAGGTATGTAGGAGGAGTGATATCAGATCCTCAAAAATCAAATTCCCTTGAGTACTGTTTTTCTGAAAACTTCCGGATAATAGATTTTATACCACATCAAAATCATTGCATGTTTTACATGCAGTATGCTGTGAGCTTTCGGAAACAGATACCCGATCTTCTCAAAAGATTCTATGAGCCATTCTTGTATGCCGAGCTCCAGAAGCTGTTGTCTGATTTCCGCGGGCATACCGTTTCGGGCGTACACTCCACGCCGGACATCTTCCATGATCTTGCTGGCATATCCGGTTCCGAAGCCATTTTCGAGCTTCATTTTTTCCTGGATACAGTGGAAAACATCGTCCTGATAGGCTATCAGCCTGCTTACGGGCACCCCTGCCCCTACCAGCGCCTGTCCATTTTTTTCCCATACGCCTGTACCATGGGCTAAGCCGGGTATCTGTATGAGATCGCCGATGGATGCAGGGGCGGATTCCGCTATCAACGTTCTGCAGTAATCTGTTTTGAATTCCGGAATCCCCTGTGTGCTGCCGTCCAGAAATGCGTCAATAACCTTTTTGTCTGTAAAAGCTGCCTTTTCAAACGAAATCCCTGTTTCTTCTTCAAGCTGCCCCCAGGCATCCATTTCCTCATCCCGTAACAATGTGATGGCCGGATACTTTTTGAACCTGTCATAATTCTCCTCAAAAGGAAGTTCCTGTCCATCTGCCAGATCAGGAAATTCCGAGTCAAGAATGATGTAGGTTCTGACGTCCGGATTCTCTCTTGTCAAAACGATTACCTTATTTACCTGGAAACTGGTCGCAATCATTTCCTCTGCTGCCTGATACAGATTCTGCGACACCGAGATGTCATAATGGGCAACCCGGCTGATTATGGGCCGCAATGTTTCAAACGGAAGATCATGCCCATCCCTTATCAGCTCCCTGCCGCAGGAACATTTTTTTGCGGGAAGATCCCATCCGCAACGCATCTCGTCTACAAACTGCATCTTATGACAGTCAGGGCAGTAGTAATGGGGCTTTAAAGGATTAATCTCTGAAACTCCCAAAATAAATGCCACAAAGGACGCGTCGATACCCCCGTTTATGTGCATATGCCCTCCGCAGCTCTTTGCCAACCCAGCCATCCTGCTGAGAAAATCATAATAAATGATTTGGTCCGTATGCTTCAGCTCCGCATATTCACTGAAATATCTGTCCGACGCCTCCATTAGCGGCACGTTTCCGTAAAGGCTTATCAATGCCTCATTGGCCTTTTTCCATAATTCTTTTTTCATCGCAAATACTCCTTCGATACTCTTATTTTCCGTAGTACAGTATTTGCAAGCCAAAAGCTCGTCAACAGTAATTCCAAGAGTCTCGCCCAATTTGTACAGTATACGGCTCTGAGGCTTTGCCGATCCGTTTTCCCATTTTGAAACAGCCTTGTTGGACACTCCGACGAGCATACCAAGCTGGAATTGCGACAGGCCACGCCGCACTCTCAGCTCATGCAGAAAATTACCAAAACTATAGTCTCTCATAAAATCCCCCTTGCTTGCTGACAATAATATATGCCATTGGAGCCTAGCATACAAGAGGTAAAGTGTCTACCAGCGGTAGACCTTAACATTAATAATTGCCTTGAAATCTGTTATTCCCGGGAAAATCGGTGACATAAACAAGACAGAATAGATTCCATTCCTATGTAACGTTTGCAATATTTCTAACCGCTCGGAAATACTGCTCAGATCTTTTACTGTAATCTCCCTTTCTATGATACCCATAAAACTATTCCTCCAAAAAAAAAAATAACGAAAAATCCCCTCTCAATGAAGAGAAGGGATTTTCTAATCCTGCTTTATCCCCCTAAAGTGATATCCTGTTCCTGATACCATTCTAATGCATCTGTGAATTGCTTTTCCTGAAAATCCGGCCACAATTCTTTTACAATGTAAAAATCAGAATAAACGGTCTGAATGGGCAAAAATCCGGACAAACGGCACATCCCGCCCCAGCGGATCACCAGATCAACCCTCGGTATTTCACTGGACGCCCAGCCGTTTTTCATATCCCATTCCCATCCGTAATTTACTAAGAAATTAATCCTCATTGTTCCGTTGCTGTAATCAGGCTGACGCTTACGGTTTGCATACGGAAGCAGTTCCGACGGAAAACAGGGGGAGCCTGTATTGCCGATGACAAACAACTCTGCATTTTCCTGTTCAAGCATTTCAACGGCTCTGACACAGGCTTCTGAAAACGCAGAGACCTGCTCTTTGGGACGCTTACAGTTATCTACTGTAAATCCATAGTAGGTCAATTCCTGTATACCCTGATTCCTCGCTGCCCGAAGCAGCTTTAACCCCGGCTCTAACCCATATGCATAGCCATCTTCCTTGTTTAATCCATTCCCCTTTGCCCAACGTCTGTTTCCGTCCGGAATAATACCGATATGTTTTGGAACACGCTTCATAAAATTCTCCTGACCTTTTGGAATCTGTCTAAAAAACAGTATTATTTAATATGGTCAGATTATGGGAATTTATACATATATGTTATTGCATATGTTTACTCTACCATTTTCTCAAACAAATGCTTATAAAAGATTTAATTCAAGTATAATAGGCTTCTAAATCTTACGCAAGTATCGTTTTAACAAAAAATAAATCCAAATAATCGATAAAGCAAATGCAGGGAGCATATAAAGTGATACCTTCTCGCAAATTGCTTTTCCAATCCAAAAAGAGGGCAACGGGGATATTACATATTGTACGTTGTTTTTGATGAAAAACGGGATCGCTGCGCCGCAAATCATAAACGAAGACAATTTTGATACCGCCATGCCCTCCAGCTTATTTGATGAAAGTGTTAATATCAGCAATGAAACGATAATGCCCTGCAATGTCCCCCCTACCGCGAGCAATACAATGTCAACCGTGGAAAGAGAAGTCAGCTTAAAAACAGGCAACAGAGAGGTGGTTACAAGAAAAGCGGCAACAGAAGGAATAAAAAACCTTGCGACCAGATAGCCGTTTCTCCCTAAAGGCGTGACAAATAGATACGCCGCAGTCTTTTCATCGGCTTCTTCCAGGGAAACCATCGCCGAAACAAAGCAAAACATTGCGGGCGACAGCATAGCAAAGAATATGTCGATCAGCGCATAGTATGGGGAGATAATTGTCGATACATGAAACCAGCTCGTCAAAGCAGCTTCTAAAGGAGGTATGGCAAACCGGAATAAAAGTCCGGCAAGTATCGGAGCAAGACAGGCGGCAAATAACATCCTGTCACGCCGCAGATATGCCAGCATTTGGAAAAAACTTAACCGAATAGCTCTCATAGCTTCACACCTCCCATACTGCCCCACATTTTCAGGACACAATAATTTGAAAGAACAAATAGAAATGCCATCCATGCTATAACAATAAAAATACCTATTGCGGACGAAGCATGACCTGAAACCATTTCCATACAAACATTGACAGGATAATATCGAAGCCAAGCCGGAGTGATTTTGAATAAATGCAGTATTGCGGGGACAAAGCAGACAATCTCTATCGGTACAGTCCATAAAATAAACTGATTAAGGCTGATTATTTTCGTTGCAATAATAATACCTAAAAGCGTAAACATCACGCTTGATAGAACCGTCCCAAGCAGTACGATATGTAAATGCTTTTCACTTGCGACTAATGCCAAAATAGCGGCGACAACAAGTGAAATGGCAGACAATGAACTAACTTTGGCAATAATGTATTCCATTGGACGAACAGGAGAAACCGCAAATGCACATGGTGTATGCTGGCTTTTTTCCAAAAGGACAATCGCACCCATGAAAAACAAGCCCATTGACGCCGGATCAGAGAAAATTAAAATAACTGCAGTTTTTTCCTTCCAGCTCTCCGGAACAGCCAAAAGAGCAATGGAATAGATTACCGTTAAAACAGCATACAAAAAGTAAAAACCATACTTTGCCTGAAAGCGCATATCCAATAAAAACAGACTTTTTAATCTCATAACAACGTCCTCCCTGTAATATCCATAAAAATGTCATTTAAGGTTGGCTCGCTGCTGTGAATGGATTGCAGAC
>CAZWRT010000062.1:0-15737 GCA_964636375.1 uncultured Lachnobacterium sp.
AAGCGCCTTCGAGTATGAACTCAAAGACGCCTTTGCCTTTTGCATTCCACATTATGAACCATGAAAAGTGATTTGTCAAGACACTGATAGCGGATTGAGGAACATAAAGGTTAAAAAATGGGCGAACCGAAGAAATTTATATCTTGACATTGACTCACGGATTTGCTATCATCAGTAAAATTACTTACAAATACACAGAAAGAGAGGATAAGAAATGGGCACAATTATCGGCGAAGGAATCACGTTTGATGATGTCCTGCTGGTTCCACAGTATTCGGAAGTCACTCCAAACATGATCGACCTGCGGACACATTTAACCAAGAAAATTCAGCTTAATATCCCTATGATGAGCGCCGCGATGGATACCGTCACAGAATCCAAGATGGCAATCGCCATGGCAAGACAGGGCGGCATCGGCATCATCCACAAGAACATGTCCATTGAAGCACAGGCAGACGAAGTCGATAAGGTGAAACGCTCCGAGAACGGAGTTATCAGCGATCCCTTTTCTCTATCTCCAGACAACACACTGCAGGATGCCGACAACCTGATGGCGAAATTCCGCATTTCCGGCGTTCCGATTACCGAGAACGGCAAACTGGTCGGCATTATCACGAACCGCGATCTGAAATTCGAAACCGATTTTTCCAAAAAAATAAAAGAATCCATGACAAGCGAAGGGCTGATCACGGCTCCTGAGGGTATCACCTTAGAAGACGCGAAAGCCATTCTTGCAAAGGCGCGCAAAGAAAAGCTCCCGATCGTGGACAAAGACTTTAATCTGAAAGGACTCATTACCATCAAGGATATTGAAAAGCAGATCAAGTACCCGCTTTCCGCCAAGGATTCGCAGGGACGCCTGCTCTGCGGCGCCGGAATCGGCATCACCGGCAATATGATGGACCGCGTGGACGCACTGGTTCATGCTCATGTGGATGTGATTGTCGTGGACAGCGCCCACGGCCACTCCAGGAATATCTTAAACGCAGTCCGCGCAGTCAAGGAGAAATATCCCGACCTGCAGGTGATCGCCGGAAACATTGCGACCGGAGAAGCCGCTAAAGCTCTGATCGAGGCGGGCGCAGACGCAGTCAAGGTAGGCATCGGTCCCGGTTCCATCTGCACCACACGCGTTGTTGCGGGCATCGGAGTTCCCCAGATTACCGCCATCATGGACTGCTACGCCGCTGCCAAAGAATACGGCATCCCGGTTATCGCAGACGGCGGAATCAAGTACAGCGGCGATATGACAAAAGCGATCGCGGCGGGCGCCAATGTCTGCATGATGGGTTCGATGTTCGCAGGCTGCGACGAGGCTCCCGGAACCTTTGAGCTGTATCAGGGAAGAAAATATAAGGTATACCGCGGCATGGGTTCGATCGCCGCGATGGAGAACGGCAGCAAAGACCGCTACTTCCAGGAGGGCGCCAAGAAACTGGTGCCAGAGGGCGTCGAGGGCCGCGTGGCATACAAGGGAACCTTGGAGGACACCGTCTTCCAGCTGGTCGGCGGCATCCGCTCCGGCATGGGTTACTGCGGCTGTGCCGACATTGAGTCCTTAAAGGAAAACAGCAGATTCATGAAGATATCTGCGGCATCCCTGCGCGAGAGCCATCCGCACGATATCCACATCACGAAAGAGGCTCCGAACTACAGCTCGGATGATCACTAAATTGTTTATATTATTTTTTAAGGAGATAGTAATTTGGATTCCGGCGACATAGTTAAGCTAATCAGCTTACTAATACTTATTTTTCTCTCCGCGTTCTTTTCTTCTGCGGAGACTGCACTGGTTACGGTCAATCGGATTCGCATGCGCACCCTGTCCGAATCCGGCGACAAACGGGCGGCCCGGGTGCTGCGCATCACAGACGATTCCGGCAAGATGCTCTCTGCCATACTGATTGGCAACAACATTGTCAATCTATCGGCATCCTCGCTTGCCACTACGCTTGCCACGAAACATTTTGGCAGCGCGGGCGCCGGAATTGCAACCGGTGTACTCACTTTCCTGATTTTGATTTTCGGTGAGGTCAGCCCAAAGACGATGGCAACCATCTATGCGGATCGCATGGCGCTCATCATCTCCGGTGTAATTGAGATGCTGATGATTTTGATGACACCCTTTATTTTTATTATCAACAAACTCGCCGGCGGTTTTCTCTTTCTGCTGCGGGTCAACCCGAGACATGCCGCGTCACAAATCACAGAGGCAGAGCTTCGGACCATCGTGGACGTCAGTCAGGAGAGCGGTGTCATCGAGCACGAAGAGCGAAATATGATTCACAATCTCTTTGACTTCGGCGACGCAGAGGCAAAAGAAATTATGATTCCCCGGATTGACATGACCTTTGTCCGGGCCGATGCCACCTACGCGGAGGTGCTGGAGGTCTTCCGTAAAGATATGTACACCCGCCTCCCCGTCTACGAGGACGCGACCGACAAGGTCATCGGAATCATTAACATGAAGGACTTTCTGCTGCAGGATGACAACGAGGACTTTTCCGTCCGCTCCATGCTGCGCGAGCCATATTTCACCTACGAGCACAAAAACACTGCCGATCTCTTTATCGAAATGCGTCAGTCCTCCATTTCCCTGGCGATCGTACTGGACGAGTACGGAGATACCGCCGGGCTCATCACTCTGGAGGATCTTCTGGAAGAGATTGTCGGCGAGATAAGGGACGAGTATGATGAGGATGAACCGGATGACATCACCGCCATCAATAATCGCGAATTTTATGCACTCGGCACTGCTAATCTGGATGACGTAAATGACGCGATCGGCGTAAAATTCGTTTCTGACGACTATGACACGATCGGCGGCTACTGTCTCGGACTGCTCAATCACCTGCCGGAAAAAAACGAGATTGTTCTCACGGAAGACAACATACTGCTGCGCATTGACCGGGTGGATAAAAACCGGATCGAACGCATCTATATCCGGCTGCCGGAACAGCCGAAGGAGGAGCCATAGCGGCTCCTCTTTCTGGTTTTACCCGATTCATTTTAATGGTTTCACGTCTGTCCCGCCATTTGCAGCACATGGCGAAGCAGGCTCCTGAGCGAGGCATCCACTGCCCATCGGGAGTCCGCCTCCAAACCACCGTCGATCCTTGAGACAAGATTTCCGGACTCATCCTCAAAATACTTCTGGCTGATAAAACGCATCTGCACCGGCTCCGTCGGCGGCAGATCCTCGTCGGACGGCGGAATCGGATCTGGGTCAGGATCGGGATCAGTCACATATGGCGGTGTCGGATCAGGACCTGGATCAGGATCGGGCACATACGGCGGCTCCGGATCAGGATCGGGCACATGCGGCGGCTCCGGATCGGGGTCGGGCACATACGGCGACTCCGGATCAGGATCAGGCACATACGGCGGCTCCGGATCGGGGTCGGGCACATACGGCGGCTCCGGATCGGGGTCGGGATCAGGAGTCAACGTACTTCCTGTTGTGCCGCCTCCCCCCGTACCGCCGGAGTCAGTCTCTTCCTCCCACACTGCATACAGATGAACCTGCGGCGCATGTTTTATGATCCACGCATTCGTAATGTCGGCCTTCAGATCATAATTTGGTTCCGTCGCCCCCTGTGACAGAGCCCACCCAAGCGGCTTTTTTCCGTCCTTTTTCCACACAGCTCCCTTTAAAACCGGACTGCCCTCCCCATAGACAACATGCTGTTCGACAGTCGTCGCATCTAAAGATGTGCGATTCCGATGATATACGATGTCCAGCTCGATACCTGCGGCATATGCGGTCACCGTTCCGGACGCATTCACATAAAAGCTGAGATCGAGAGCTTTTCCGCTTTTCAGACCCTTCCAACCATCAAACGTATACCCCTTTTTTAAGACGGCCGACGCCGTTACCTTCGTGCCGTACAGGTAATGACCTCCGCCGGAAACCGACTTAATTCCTTCCGTTTTGCCTACCTTAATGTCGAAGAACAAATTGTCTACTTCCTTGTCATAATAGCTGTGAAGAGACGCCTTTCCATTCTCGCTCCACCCTGCGGCATTTGCGATCCCGTCGTAGGTCGTATACACGCTTCCGGAAAAGCTTCCCCCGTCTGTCATGCTGCCCTGCACGACATTGTTCCTTACCGTCGTCATGCAGGCATCCAGCGTAATTGTGCACTGCCCTGCCTCCAGCGCCTCTTTCGTCTTCGCATTCATCCGCCCTTTCAGAGTGCTCAGGCTCATCATGTACAGATTGTACTCATAGCCGCTTACCACTCGTGAATCCACGTACTTCAAATAGGAGCCGCCCAGCTTAAAATAAATTGTCTGCAGGGCACTACCGCCCTCGTTTCTCACTGTCACCTTCCACCCCAGCGTGCGAAAACGTATCGACGCGGAGGTAACATTTGCCTTCGTGGCATAACAGATATCACCGTCAGACCTCCCGCTTTCCCAAAATTTTACACCGTCTCCGTATAAATTGTAATAGGTGTAAGCGTTTTCAAAGGTATTCGCCCTCACCTGCACGGGTCCGGCAGATGCCGCCAGAATACACAGTGCAAGTATCAAAGCAAAAACCTGCCGGATTTGCTTCTTCATTTTTCTTATCCGTTCTCTCAAACCATTCCCTCCTGCTCTGCCACCAGTGTCTTGTCACACCGGATCGTTTTCTCCATGCCGTTTGGCAGATAAAATTTTTCCGTGATTCCTACGGAGAGTATGCCATTTTCCATATCGCATGTACGGACAGATACGGTAATCCTTGAGTCTGAGCGCAGCTGCGCGATCAGATCCTGTTTCACAAACGCCTCCACCTGTGCGTCGCTGTATTTGCGTTCTTTGACATACACAACCTTCCACAGATTCTCTCCCGGTTCACCTGTAAGCTCCTGCGCCTCCTTCTTTGCCCACATCGGCACCTGCCGCACAAAGTATGCCTCCATGCTCTGCGCGAGTACCGATGCCAGACAGTTCTCCATCTCGTTTCTCCGGCTGGAGATACTGTAGACAGACAGGCAGGAGACGATGGTGTAGACCACAATCGACGTACCCAAAAGTCCAAGTATGATCTGTTTCATATCAGCATCCTCCATTGCCCCAAAGCTGTACCATCTGCGCCAGCAGACTGTCCGGGAAAAACAGAATCCGACCTGCGACCGCAAACAGCAAAAAGGCTCCGACCGCTGCAATCACGACACTCCCGTATTCTCTTATCACTTCTTTCATATTCACACCTCCGCAATCAGCGCAAGAAACCGCACGAGCGCTGCCAGAATTCCACTTCCGAGCAGCAGCAGTGCCGCTCCTACTCCATATTCTTCAATCAATTGTTTCATACTTTTTTCCTCACTTTGCATAGCCCGTAAAGCTATGCCTTTTGCTAAAGCCGAACAGCCTGATTTCGAGCGGAAAGCTCAGTTCCACCCGCACCATAGTCACACTGCTGACATCCGCCGCAACGGAAGCGCTGTCCGTGCAGCAGGCTGTTCCGCCACCCTCATAGTAGTAAGTGACCGCCAGCTCGCAGCCGGCTTTCGCCGCATTGGCAAAACACTCCTGCACGACAGCCGGAGCATAATCACTGTTTTCGATTTCATCCACAATCTGTGCCTGCAGATCCTGCGCGCCGAGCACCTGCAGATAGGCGGTCAGAATCCCGACCGTCGCCGCCGTCATAAACAAAATCAAAAAAACACACAAAAATGTTTTGATAATCTGACTCATCTTTCACTCTCCTAGATTCCCACGCCCGTGATAAATGACAGCATAAACACCGCCATATCCACAACCAGCTTGAAGGAGGCAGTGAGCACCGGAGCCAGAAACAGCAGGTACATTCCGCTCCCAAGGTTCGCGAGATGCTCCTTTTCCGCGGCGTCCAGCATCTCGAGATTCCGGTCGATCAGATCCCCGATCTGCCTGTCTACCTGACTGCTGTGACCCATGGATATTGAAAAAAGCATACTCATCGCCGCGTGTACTTCCGGAATCTCAAATTCCTGCAGAAATACATGGTAAGGCTCCGCGGACTCCGGCTCCATCACAAGCCTCTCGTTCAGCAGATACAGCTCCGTCCCCAGCACCGCCGGAGCCTGCTCCAGCGATTTGCGTATAGACATCTGTACATTCTCGCTCTGCAGGAGCAGAACAATGTCCATCAGCCAGTTGGGAAACGCACGCTTGATACTCCTGACAAGATTCCGCCTCGCAAGCCTGTGTCCGATCCGGTGCTGGTTCAGCATGAGGATCGCAAGCGCAAGTGCGAGCAGCACGAACAATTGCTTTCCGAGACAGACCGCTGCTGCCGCGCCCGCAAAACAGGGAATAGCGAGTAGCACCGAGAGGTTATGCTCCTTTTTCGCATTGTAGTTCTTGTAATCCTCCATGCGCTTCTTCTCGTTCGGATCGCGCTGCACCTCCATCCTGAGCCAGTCCGGAGCCATCATCTTCTGTGCCCTGAGAAGAATCATATCGTCCAGTATGACCATAACTGCCGTCAAAATCTGGCAGACAATGTTTTTGCTGATATCCATATCCATTACCGGAAGGTATAGGATAATTCCGCAGATCGAGAGCGATGCCGCGATCGACATCACGATGTCCGAGAACATTTTCGATCGATCCTTGATTGCCAGAAGAATGCGGCTTTCCCAGCGTTTTTTGTCCGAGAGCAGCAGGCTGACGGCGCGCTCGATCCGGCCGCCGTAATTCTCCACGTGTACAATAAAGTCATGCACCGTCACAATTCGCACGCAGGGATAATTCTGCTCCACAATTCTTAAGGATTCCCTCATAACATCCGTGTCGTCATAAGTCATGTGCAGATGATCAACTGCCTCATGCACAACCGTCCTGACCTGCCCGACCAGAGCCGACTCCACATTTTCCAGCGCCTGATCTATTTTCTCCTCCTTGGCAAAGGCATAGAGCAATGTGTCCAGATATTCCACTGCTTCCGTAAACCGTGTCTTCTGCCGGTTCATCTCCCGAAAGAGTCTGCGGTGCTTCGGCAGCATCATCAGACCGAACACCGTGAGCACAAGCGCCGTGATCCAGTGCATTCTCAGCAGTAGCTTTAAGGCATACATTCCAAATAAAAATATTAGATAAATCAATTCACTGCCTCCCTTCCCCCGGCGAGCTCCTGATCAAGCTGCGGGCACTCCCACGGATCTTCGATCTGGACACGCAGCAGCCTCGCCTGCACACTTGCCGGCAGATCCTTCTTCACAAGGCTGCCGTCCTGCACCAGCATCGCCACATGGTTTCTGCCCTTCTCCCGCAGGAAAAAACATACCTGATCGATGTAGCGGTAGACCCTGTTGTCCTCGCCCCTCCTTTTGCGGATCAGGATTCCGACATCCACCGCCTGATAGATGTCGTTTTCCAGACGGTCCGCGTCCACACGGCTCTCCAGCATGTTTAAGATCCTGTCCGGGATATTGCGCACGTCGTCCGTGTGAATTGTCGTCATTCCGCAGACTCCGGTTGACCAGCTCTCCAGCAGATACTTCACTTCCTTTGATCTGGCCTCCGAGAGCATAATCCACTTAGGGTTTAACCGCAGACTGGCTTTTATGGCATCCGCATATTCAAAGACGTCATTGTCCACCCTCAGCTCAATGCAGTCCTTCCCCGGATTCGTCGCCGCGTATCGAAGCTCCATCGTATCCTCGATGGTGATCACACGGTCATTCCCCGAAATAAACCCGGAAAAAAATTTGACACACTCCGTCTTTCCAATACCCGGCATCCCGCAAAAGATAAAGTTCATCTGAGCCTTAACGCAGTTGATGAGAAGGGCGAGTACGCTCTTGCTGCAATAGTTTCCGTCCAATGCCTTTCTCGCGTCCAGCCGGATAATCGGCGGGGTCTTGCGTATGCTGATGCTGCGCCCGGAGCGGGCAATCGACTCGTGCAGTATGGTAACTCTCAGCTCGCTGGTCTCCGCCTCCAGCTCCGGGCACATTTTGTTGAACTGCCTGCTCACAACATTGGCAATCCTCTGTGTAAACTGCTCCACAAAAGCGGTTGACAAATACTCGTCCACGTAGGGCTGGCTCACCCGGTAGCGCTCGTTGTAGATGTTCGTCAGCCAAAGCTCCCGGCCGTTGTAATCCACATCCGTGATCTCCTCATTCGTGATGAACTTCCAAAGCGGACCGAAATATTCTTTTCCCAACACCATATCGCACCTATTTTCCAGTCAAACCGGTGTTGGCATTGGCCTGATCTATGAAATTTTGAATTAACTCGGAAAAGGCTGACCCGATCGGGCCGTCCACATCACTCCCGACCACTGCTTTAATGACGAGAATGACTGCTAAGATTGCAATAACCGTAATAAGTACGCCGCCGTACTCCTGAAATATTTCTTTCATGTTCCATCCTTTCTAAACGCCGTGTCTGTCCTGCCACATGCATCTTCGAAAGGTAAATATAAGAAAAATGCATATGACAGCATATGCATAAATCTTCTGAAATGCAAAATAGGGTAACTCCTATCATACATGTTTTTTTCAATTTGTAAAGACCCAAATTAAAAAATTTTAATTTTGCTGCTCCGAGATGAACTGATCCAGAATCTCCGCCGCGCAGCCGATCAGCTCCTTGCAGGGGCGTTTCCTGTAATACTCCGGCGTGCGCTCCTGCGGAACCGGCTCATCCCGCCTGTGATCCAGACCTAAGAGCTCCCTGCACACGATCGAGCCGTTCTGCTCCTCGAACCGGCATGCCAGCTCCTGCACTTTTGCATAGAGCTCCTTCTTACCCTCAAAATCCTTCGGCTCATGGTATCCGTACAGCATACCCGTCACAAAGAACACGCCGGACATACTTCCGCACACCTCCCGCAGACGCCCCATCCCGCCCCCAAAAGCGGAGACAATCTGCGCCAGCGTTTCCTCAGGAAGATCCAGAAGGTCAGAAAACGCCAGCACCACAGACTGTGTACAGTTGTATCCCCTCTCGAACAGGCTCATTGCCCTCTCGCGTCTTGTCATGGATTCTCCATTCCTTAAATGTACATTTAATTAAATATTGATTTATTTTTCCGATATCAGCTTTTCTGTACTCACGAGACGTGCGACTGTGACAAAAACCGATGCGGCCTGCTTCAGTTCCTCCAGAGACGGGTAGGTCGGCGCGATGCGCAGCACCTGGTCCTCGGGGTCTCTGCCATAAGGGAACGGAGCGCCTGCGCCGGTCAGGATGACACCTGCTTTTTTGCACTTATCTACGATCGCTTTTGCACAGCCCGCCAGTACCTCTAAGCTGATGAAATAACCGCCCTTCGGGCTCACCCAGTTTCCGATCCCGCGTGAGGACAGCTCCTCACCAAAAAGCTTCTCCAGCATTTCAAACTTCGGCCGCATGATATCTGCATGTTTTTTCATATGGCAGCGGACACCTTCCATATCCTTAAAGTATGCGACATGGCGCAGCTGATTAATCTTGTCATGACCGATCGTCTGAATGCTGAGACGTTTTTTAATGTCCGCGATATTTGCAGGCGATGCGGAGAGCGCCGCGATGCCCGAACCCGGAAACGTGATCTTGCTCGTCGAGCAGAACTGGAACACCATATCGGCATTTCCCGCCTGTTCGCACTCCGTTAGAATATTCAGGATCTCCGCCTGTTCGTCCTCGTAGAGGTGATGCACCGCATAGGCATTATCCCAGAAAATGCGGAAGTCGGGAGCTGCGGGCTTCAGTCTCGCAAACCTTCTCACCGTCTCATCCGAGTATACTACGCCCTGCGGGTTGGAGTATTTCGGCACACACCAGATTCCCTTGACCGCCGGGTCGTTGTTCACGTACTGTTCCACCAGATCCATATCCGGCCCGCTCTGCGTCATGGGGATATTGATCATCTCAATGCCGAATTCCTGCGTGATCGCAAAATGCCGGTCATATCCCGGCACCGGGCACAAAA
This sequence comes from uncultured Lachnobacterium sp., assembly GCA_964636375.1. Lineage (GTDB taxonomy): Bacteria > Bacillota > Clostridia > Lachnospirales > Lachnospiraceae > Roseburia. Next base: position 9,902 of record CAZWRT010000062.1, read on the forward strand.
ATTTCACCTTGTCAAGCTTGCACCAGGGGGTGCAGCCCATATAACCGCTCAGCTCTCCGCGTGCGATCTGATCGTACATGATATTCAGGCTGGAGTTGCCGTAAATGATCACCTGGTCCGGGTCACATCCCAGCATCTCTCCGATCAGCCTCCGCGCCTCCGGAATCCCCTCGAGGGTTCCGTAGTTGCGTACATCAATCCCGTCCTCACTCTTTAAAGTATTTCTGGAATTAACCACATCCAGTAAATCTTCCGAGAGCTCCAGCTGCTCCGCCGAGGGCTTTCCTCTTGACATATCCAGATTCAGACCCATTGCCTGAATCTTCTGATACTCGGCCTCCAGTACCTCTTTTTCTTTCAACAGTTCTTCCTTTGACATCTCCTGATAGGATTTCATAACTGATTTCTCCTTTCGTCTTACTCATCCGGGTCTTCGTAAATTTTTGCATAATATGCTCGAATTTCTGCCTCGTATCCGTTCTCGGAGGGCTCATAGAACACCTCATCGGTCAGACCGTCCGGCAGATATTGCTGTTTCACATAATGATTTTTATAGTTGTGCGCATATTTATAACCGATCCCATGCCCCAGCTTTTCCGCAGAACCATAGTGGGAATCCTGCAGATGCGCCGGAACCGGCGGTGTTCTGGTCTCTTTCACCACGCGCATTGCCTTATCGATGGCGTTCACCGCGGAGTTGCTCTTCGGCGCGCTCGCCATATAGGTTACTGCCTGCGCCAGAATAATCTGCGACTCCGGCATGCCCACCCGCTCGACTGCCTGCGCGGCGGACGCCGCCACAACCATCGCCATAGGGTCCGCATTGCCGATGTCCTCCGAGGCAAGAATCATAATCCGCCTCGCAATAAATTTCACGTCCTCCCCGGCATAAAGCATCCGCGCCAGATAATAGACAGCGGCATTCGGGTCTGACCCCCGCATACTCTTGATAAAAGCAGAAATCGTGTCGTAGTGGTTGTCTCCGTCCTTGTCATAGGACAGAACGCGCTTTTGGATGCACTCCGACGCCACATCGATCGTGATATGGATAATGCCGTCGTCACTGCGCTCCGTCGTCAATATTCCAAGCTCAATCGCCGTGAGCGCCGCCCTCGCGTCACCGTTAGACACGTCCGCGAGAAAATCCAGCGCCTCCTCGTCGATCTGTGCCTGATAGGCGCCCATACCTTTCTCGCTGTCATGAACAGCCCGAAGCAGAAGCACCTTGATATCCTCTATGGTCAATTTCCTGAGTTCAAAAATGACCGACCGGGACAGGAGCGCGCCATTCACCTCAAAATACGGATTCTCCGTCGTCGCCCCAATCAGAATGACCGTACCGTCCTCCACAAACGGGAGCAGGTAGTCCTGCTGCCCTTTGTTGAACCGGTGGATCTCGTCAATGAACAGAATGGTCTTTTTCCCGTACATCCCCTGATTGTTTTTCGCAGCCTCCACGACGGCCTCCATATCCTTTTTCCCGGCCGCAGTCGCGTTGATCTGCGTAAATTCGGCGCTGGTCGTGTTCGCAATCACGCGCGCCAGCGTCGTCTTCCCGGTTCCCGGAGGTCCGTAAAAAATGATGGAGCTCAGTTTATCAGCCTTGATGGCCCGATAGAGAAGCTTATCCTTCCCCACGATATGCTGCTGCCCAACCACCTCCTCCAGTGTCGTCGGACGCAGCCTCGAAGCCAGAGGCGACTCTTTTTTCATATTCTGTTCTCTCATGTAATCAAACAGATCCATTAAATACCGTGCTCCTATGCCGCCATGAATAATTGAATGGCAAATCCTGCATTTTTACTCTTGTATCATGATATATACCAATAATATCCTATGCAAAATGACAGAATAAGTGTCGGATAATTCATTATCACCATTTTATAGGATACATGAATCTCCGACACATTACAATAAGAAAGATAATTTTCGACAAAATGCATGAAATCCTTGCATTCGCAGGAACTTTCCTAGTGACTATTGACAGCCGCAGCCAAATGATCGTTGTCCACGCCGATCTCGATTACATCCCCCGCGCCGACCGCGTCGGAGAGGATCAGCTTCGCGGACAGAGTCTCCACATGCTTCTGCAGAAAACGCTTGAGCGGGCGCGCCCCGTACACCGGGTCATAACCATGCTCGGTCACATAGCTCTCCGCCTCCGGCGTGAGTTCGACCGAAATCTCGCGGTCGATGAGCCTGTGGTTTAAGTCCTGCATCAGGAGCTTGATAATTCCGCCAATATTTTCCCTTGTAAGCGGCTTGAACATGACAATCTCGTCCAACCGGTTCAAAAATTCCGGTCGGAAATGCCCCCGCACCTCCTCCATCACCAGCTCCTCCGCCTGTGCGCTGATACAGCCGTCGTCTGCAATGCCCTCCAGCAGCTCCGCCGAACCGAGGTTGCTGGTCATAATGATTATCGTATTTTTGAAATCCACCGTGCGGCCCTGGGAATCCGTGATACGCCCGTCATCCAGCACCTGGAGCAGTACGTTGAACACATCCGGATGCGCCTTCTCTACCTCGTCAAACAGCACCACCGAGTAGGGCTTGCGCCGCACCGCTTCCGTGAGCTGTCCGCCCTCGTCGTAGCCCACATATCCGGGAGGCGCCCCAATCAGGCGGGAGACAGAGTACTTCTCCATGTACTCGCTCATGTCGAGACGCACCATATTTCCCTCATCGTCAAAGAGGCTCTGTGCCAGCGCCTTCGCCAGCTCCGTCTTCCCCACGCCGGTGGGTCCTAAGAACAGGAAGGATCCAATGGGCTTGCTGGGGTCTTTGATCCCGGCCTTGGAGCGGATAATCGCCTCCGTCACCTTTGTTACGCCGTCATCCTGCCCGATTACCCGCTTGTGCAGCTCTTCGTCCAGATGCAGCGTCTTGTTGCGCTCACTCTCCGTCAGCTTGGCGACCGGAATTCCGGTCCAGCGGGAGATAATCTTTGCGATCTCCTCCTCGCTGACATTCTCACGAACCAGAGAGAGATCGCGGTTCTTTAGCTTTTCTTCCTCTTCCTCAAGCTGCTTCTCCATCTGCGGCAGCACGCCGTACTGCAGCTCAGCAGCCTTTTCCAGATCATAATTCTGCTGTGCCTGCTGCATTTCATTTCGTGTGCTCTCAATGCTCTCCCTGAGCTTGCTCACACGCTCCACCGCCTCCTTCTCGCTGCTCCACTGTGCCTTGCGATTATTCAGTTCGTCGCGCAGCTCCGCCAGCTCCTTCTGCAGGTTTTCCAGACGCTCCCGGCTTAAACGATCGGTCTCCTTCTTCAGCGCTGTCTCCTCAATTTCCATCTGCATGACTTTGCGGTTTAGTTCGTCGAGCTCCGTCGGCATGGAGTCCAGCTCCGTCTTGATCAGCGCGCACGCCTCATCCACAAGGTCGATCGCCTTATCCGGCAGAAATCGGTCAGAAATATAACGGTTAGAAAGAACCGCCGCCGTGACAAGGGCAGCGTCCGTAATCTTCACGCCGTGATAGACTTCATAGCGCTCCTTTAATCCGCGCAGAATGGAAATCGTGTCCTCCACCGTCGGTTCATCCACCATCACCGGCTGGAAACGCCGCTCCAACGCAGCATCCTTCTCGATGTACTCCCGGTACTCATCGAGAGTGGTCGCACCGACGCAGTGCAGTTCGCCCCGCGCAAGCATCGGCTTTAAGAGCTGCCCCGCATCCATCGCGCCGTCCGTTTTGCCTGCGCCGACGATGGTGTGCAGCTCATCGATGAAGAGAATGATCTGCCCCTGTGAGCTTTTCACCTCATCAAGCACTGCTTTTAAACGCTCCTCAAACTCGCCGCGGTACTTTGCTCCCGCCACCAGCGATCCCATGTCCAGCGCAAACAGCTTCTTGTCCTTGAGCCCCTCCGGCACATCGCCCCGGACGATCCGCTGCGCGAGCCCCTCCACAACAGCCGTCTTGCCCACACCGGGCTCTCCGATCAGCACCGGGTTATTCTTCGTCTTTCTCGACAAAATACGGATTACGTTCCGGATCTCCGCATCCCTGCCGATCACCGGGTCCAGTTTCTGCTGACGCGCCCGCTCCACCATGTCATAGCCGTACTTTTCCAGCGTGTCATAGGTTGCCTCCGGGTTGTCGCTCGTCACCCGCTGACTACCGCGCACTGTGGAGAGTGCCTGCAGAAAACGCTCCCTGGTCAGCCCGTACTCGCTAATGAGCTCCTTCATCGCTTTGTTTGGATACTTCAAAAGGCACAGGAAGAGATGCTCTACAGAGACATATTCGTCCCCCATGTGTTTTGCTTCATCTTCCGCATGTATGAGAACCTGATTTAAGTCTTTTCCTACCCTCAGATCGCCGCCCGACACCTTCACACGGGCATTCAGTCTGCGCACCGCATTCCCGGTAAAGTGTTCCAGATTGATCTCCATCTTCTCGATCAGCCTGGGGATCAGCCCATCCTCCTGCGTAAGCAGCGCCACCAGAAGGTGCTCCTGCTCCAATTCCTGATTGCCATAGTCGTAGGCCAGCTTTTCACAGCCATTCACCGCCTCGATGGACTTCTGTGTAAATTTCTGAATATTCATAGACTCACCTCCCAAATGAATGATAAGGAATCCTCCTTGCCACTTGTTATACTACAAGTTGTTAGCACTGTCAATAGACGAGTGCTAATATTTTCTGAAAATTTTATATTTATAAAAAAATGGAGCCCTTTCGGACTCCATTTTTGCCGATATTATGCGGCGTTTACAATGTTTCTTTTACTCCACGCGAATTTCCAGGCTGGCATCCGGCAGCCCCTCCGCCCTTATCTTCAGAACAAGGTTTCCCGGCTCATAGCCGGAGCGGAGAATGGCCATGCACCGTCCCCGATATGCCGTACATTGTCCGGTGGTATAATTCTCCGTTGTAACGGGGTTGCTGCTGCCCAAACCGGCCAGCCAGCCCACTTCGCAGGCACCCTCTTTTGAGGTGGAGGAAACCTCTGCCTGCAAGGCAAGCTCGGCACCGGGTACGATCCGTCCTTCCCCGTCTACGATCTCCACCGCCACATAGCATACGCCGTGACCGTCAGCAGGAAGAACCTGCCTGTCGGCTGTCAGGCGCAGGGCAGCTGGTCCTCCTGTGGTTTGAAGGGTGCAGGAGGATATCTCCTGTCCCTGGGAAAAGCTGACAGCAGTTAAAATTCCCGGCTCATACGCAATGCTGAATACGGCCATATAGCGGTTTTCTTTACCGGCTGCCTTTCTTTCCAGCACCCTGCCATTTAACCGCAGTTCTATCTCCTGGGCGGCAGAGTATGCCACCACCTTTACCTGTTTTCCCTCCTGTCCTGTCCAATTCCAGCAGGCGCTGACATCCGGCCATCCCCAGGCAGAAACCCATTCTTCCCGGTCAAAGACAGCCGGATCGTAAGAATATAAGCCTGTCTGGCTGCTGCCCCACACGATTCTGCGATATACGCCCTGGGGCAGCAGATTTCCGTTTATGTCGTAGTCCGCATCGTTGGCAAGCCTCCAGGGGAAGGCGGACACAAAAGGTGAAGGCTGGTCGGAATTTTTGTCAGGATCTAAAAATGCCGCTTTACCGATACCGGCCTCGCCAATATAGTCAAAGCAGGTCCAGGTGCAGTCCCCAATGACATAGGGGAGCTTTTCCACCTTGTCCCAGACTCGGTCGATTTGCATGGGAAAGCTTTCGGTTCCCAGAATTACCCGTTCCGGATAGAGCTTTCCGTGTTTCTCGTACATATAATCCATATAATTGTACCCCACCACATCCAACATGCTGACAAAAGGCTCGGAGTACTCCTCCAAATCGTGCTCCATACCCGCCGGTGAATTGGGGTCTGCATTCTCCC
>CAZWRT010000063.1:0-15654 GCA_964636375.1 uncultured Lachnobacterium sp.
AGCGGGAGACGAAGGTGGGCATTCTGATGATGAATTGTCTGGAATGGCTGCCTATTTATTTTGGTATCCTGAAAGCGGGCGGCATAGCCGTTCCCTTAAATTTCCGCTATTCTGCGGAGGAGATCAAATACTGCCTGGAGCTTGCGGACGTGGAGGTTCTGGTGTTCGGACCGGAGTTCATCAGCCGTATGGATGCGATCGCAGGAGAGCTGCCAAAGGTGAGGATGATGTTTTTCCCGGGAACGGGAAAGCCTTCCTATGCGGAAGATTTTCTGAATCTGATGGGATTCTGCTCTTCCAGTGCGCCGCCGGTGGCCCTCGAGGAGACGGACTATGCGGCAATTTATTTCTCATCCGGAACCACCGGATTCCCGAAAGCGATTCTGCACAACCACCTCTCGCTTAAGTCTTCCTGCGAGACGGAGCAGAATCATCACGGGCAGACAAGAGAGGATGTGTTTCTTTGCATTCCGCCGCTTTACCATACCGGGGCGAAGATGCATTGGTTCGGCTCTTTGATTTCGGCCGGTAAGGCAGTGCTTCTCAGGGGCGTGCAGCCGGAGTGGATTCTCAGGGCGGTCACGGAAGAAAAGTGTACCATTGTATGGCTGTTAGTGCCCTGGGCGCAGGATCTTCTGGATGCCATTGATTCCGGGCAGGTAGAGATGGATCATTATCTGTTAGAGCAGTGGCGTCTGATGCATATCGGGGCGCAGCCGGTTCCGCCGAGTTTGATCCAGCGCTGGAAAAAGCATTTTCCGCATCATCAGTATGACACAAACTATGGACTGAGTGAATCCATTGGACCGGGCTGTGTTCATCTGGGTGTGGAGAATATACACAAGGTGGGCGCCATCGGCAAGCCGGGGTATCACTGGGAGGCAAAGATTATAGACGAGCAGGGGAGAGAGACTGCTCAGGGAGAGGTGGGCGAGCTGATTGTCCACGGCCCCGGTGTGATGCTCTGCTATTACAAGAATCCCGAGGCGACGGAGGAGGTCTTAAAGGACGGATGGCTTTATACGGGGGATATGGCCCGCATGGATGAGGACGGCTTTATTTATCTGGTAGACCGGAAAAAGGATGTCATCATTTCCGGCGGCGAGAATCTGTATCCGGTGCAGATCGAGGATTTTCTCCGCGCAAACGATAAGATTAAGGATGTGGCTGTTATCGGCCTGCCGGATGCAAGGCTCGGCGAGATTGCGGCGGCCGTCATTGAACTCAAGGAGGGTGTCTCCTGTACGGAGGAGGAGATTATGGATTTCTGCGGAGAGCTTCCCAGATATAAGCGGCCCAGAAAAATAATCTTCGAAAAGGTACCGAGAAACCCGACCGGGAAAATCGAGAAGCCGGTTCTCAGGGAGCGGTATTGTCATGGAAGTCTTGTGGAGGCACAAATAAATAATTAAGAGGAGAATACGAAAATGGATCTTTTTATTAAGATTTTAATGCTTGTAATATTTTTTGGAGTTATGATTGGGATTGGACTTTATTGCCGAAAGCATGCGACCGACGTCAATGGGTTCGTGCTGGGCGGAAGGAGCGTAGGACCGTGGCTTACCGCCTTTGCCTATGGAACCAGCTATTTCTCGGCGGTGGTATTCGTGGGCTATGCTGGCCAGTTTGGATGGAAATACGGAATTGCCGCCACATGGGCGGGACTTGGAAATGCCTTTATAGGATCTCTTCTTGCATGGGCCGTGTTGGGGCGGCGCACCCGTGTCATGACGCAGCACTTAAACAGTGCCACCATGCCGGAATTTTTCGGCCGTCGTTTTGAGAGCAAAAACTTAAAGCTGGCGGCTTCGGTCATTATCTTTATCTTTTTGATTCCCTACACAGCAAGTCTTTACAATGGATTGAGCCGTCTGTTCGGCATGGCGTTCGACATTGATTACAGTGTGTGCGTAATTGCGATGGCTGTGCTTACCGGTATTTATGTCATTGCCGGAGGCTATATGGCAACGGCGATCAACGATTTTATTCAGGGCATTATCATGATATTCGGCATCGCGGCCGTGATTGTGGCGGTTTTAAACAGTCAGGGCGGTTTTATGGCGTCTCTCAATGCGCTGTCTGCAGTAAGCGATGAGACCGTTTCTTCGGCTCCGGGCGTGTTTAATTCCTTCTTTGGGCCGGACCCGGCGAACCTTCTGGGAGTAGTAATTCTTACCAGCCTTGGAACCTGGGGTCTGCCTCAGATGGTGCAGAAGTTTTATGCCATCAAAAGTGAGAGCGCGATCAATAAGGGTATGATCATTTCTACCATATTTGCGACTATTGTGGCCGGCGGCTGCTATTTTCTGGGCGGTTTCGGACGGCTTTTCAGTGACAAAATTGATATTGCGGCCAACGGCTATGATTCGGTAGTGCCGACCATGCTGTCGGGGCTTCCGACGATATTGATTGCAGTGGTGGTTATTCTGGTGCTTTCTGCCTCCATGTCCACGCTTTCTTCTCTGGTATTGGCATCAAGCTCCACCTTGACACTGGATTTTATTAAAGGTAATCTAGTAAAAGAGATGGATGAGAAGAAACAGGTCAGATGGATGCGGGTTCTGCTGGTAGTGTTTATCGCTATTTCCGTGGTAATTGCACTGATCCAGTACCGCTCCAATGTTACCTTTATCGCGCAGCTCATGGGTGTGAGCTGGGGAGCGTTGGCCGGAGCATTTCTGGCGCCGTTCCTCTATGGCTTATACTGGAAGCGGACCACGAAAGCCGCCTGCTGGGTGAACTTTGTGTTCTCTACGCTTGTGATGCTCGCAAACATTTTCTTCCGTTCAAGTTTCCCCAAATACCTGCAGTCGCCGATTAATGCCGGCGCGTTCTGTATGCTGGCAGGGCTTATCATCGTGCCGGTGGTAAGTATGCTGACGAAGGCGCCTGAGCAGAAGACGCTGGAGGGAATTTTCTCCTGTTATGAGAAGCAGGTAACGGTATCTGTAAAAGATTCCATTGGGGAGTAGCATATAAGGAGGAACAGGAAAATATGAAAACACTGATGCTTGGCAACGAGGCGGTTGCCAGAGGCTTATATGAAGCGGGCTGCTGTTTTGTATCCAGCTATCCCGGAACGCCCAGCACGGAGATTACGGAGTGTGCGGCGCAATACGAGGAGCTGTATGCGGAGTGGGCGCCCAACGAAAAGGTGGCTCTCGAGTCGGCGTTTGGCGCTTCCCTGGCGGGAAAACGGAGCTTTTGCGGTATGAAGCATGTGGGGCTGAATGTGGCGGCAGATCCGCTGTTTACCATCTCCTACACCGGGGTGAATGCGGGCCTTCTGATCGGCGTCGCCGATGACGCCGGCATGCACAGCTCCCAGAATGAGCAGGACTCCCGGCATTACGCACAGGCGGCAAAGCTCCCCATGCTGGAGCCCTCCGATTCCGCGGAGGCGCTTGCCTTTGCGAAGCTTGCCTATGAGCTTTCCGAGAAATACGATACGGCAGTCCTTATTAAGATGTGTACCCGCGTCAGCCACTCCCAGAGTGTGGTGGAGACAGGGGAGCGGATCGTTCCGGAGCAGAAAAATTATGAAAAGAACCCGGCAAAATATATCATGATGCCAGGCAATGCAAAAACCCGTCATCCGATGGTGGAGGCGCGTACCAAAGCCCTCAGAGACTGGGCGGAGACGGCGGATATCAACCGGATCGAGCCGGGACAGGATGCATCCTGCGGTATCATTACAAGCTCCACCTGTTATCAATATGTGAAGGAGGCATTTGGGGATACTTACCCCGTCCTGAAGCTTGGCATGATCTGGCCGATGCCGGAGCAGAAAATCAAAGATTTTGCGGCTTCGGTTCAAAAGCTTGTGGTGGTCGAGGAGCTGGACAGCTTTATTGAAACGCATTGCAGAAATCTGGGGCTTTCCGTGTCCGGAAAGGATCTGTTTTCCAATGTCGGGGAGCTGAGCCAGAATTCCATAAAGGAGAAGCTTGGGGCGGCGGTACAGACAGGCGCTCCGATGGACGAAAATATTCCTGCGAGGCCGCCGGTCATGTGTGCAGGCTGCCCGCACCGCAGTATCTTTTATGTCCTGAAGAAATTAAAGCTGACAGTGCTTGGAGATATCGGATGTTATACACTGGGAGCCGTTGCGCCCCTTGGCGCCATCGACACCACCATATGTATGGGAGCTTCTGTTTCGGGGCTTCACGGTTTCGTCAAGGCTGGGGGTGAAGAACATGCGGGGAGAACCGTGGCAGTTATAGGCGATTCCACATTTATTCATTCCGGTGTTACAGGGCTGATCAATATCGCTTACAACGAATCCAACGCTACTGTAATTATATTGGATAACTCCATCACGGGTATGACGGGACATCAGCAGAACCCGACCACCGGCTACAACCTGAAGGGGGACCCCTGTACGAAGATTGATCTGGAGAGCCTGTGCCATGCGATAGGGATCAGACGGGTAAAAGTGGTAGATCCCTATGATCTGGAAGCCTGCCAGAAGGTAATCCAGGAGGAGCTTGCGGCGAAGGAGCCTTCTGTTATTATTTCCCGCCGTCCCTGTGCGTTGTTAAAGTATGTGAAGCATCCGGGACCGATTAGCTCCGATCCGGAGAAATGTAAGGGCTGCAAGGCATGCATGAATATCGGCTGTCCTGCCATAAGTATGGTAGAGGGAAAGGCAAAAATTGATACGACGCTCTGCGTGGGCTGCGGTGTCTGTGAACAGCTCTGCAAATTCGATGCGTTGGGCTCTAATAAATAGAAAAGGAAGATAAAAGATGGAAACGAAAAATATCATGATCGTGGGGGTTGGCGGACAGGGCACCTTGCTGGCCAGTAAGCTTCTGGGACGTCTCCTCCTTGGCAGGGGATATGATGTGAAGGTCAGCGAAGTGCATGGTATGAGCCAGCGGGGAGGAAGCGTTGTCACTTATGTCCGCTGGGGTGACAGAGTTTGTTCCCCAATTATAGATAAGGGACAGGCGGATTGTATTCTCTCCTTTGAGCTTCTGGAAGCGGCCCGTTATACGGAGTTTTTAAAGCCGGGCGGCAGAATTATTGTAAACAGCCAGCAGATTAATCCCATGCCGGTAGTTGCGGGCACGGCGAAGTATCCGGAAAATCTGAAAGAAAAGCTGGAAGTGCCGGGACGCAATGTGGATGCGCTGGATGCACTGGCTCTTGCAGAGCAAGCGGGAAGCAGCAAGGCTGTGAATCTGGTGCTTATGGGAAGGCTTGCCAAATACTTTGACTTTACACAGGAGGAGTGGGCAGAGGCGATCGAGCACAGCGTGCCGCCCAAATTTTTGGAGATGAACCGGAAAGCTTTTGAGCTTGGTATCAATACATAGAATAAGGGGGGAAATAAATTTATGGAACGGTACTATCAAAAAGAAATCGAGACTGCGGATCGCGAGCAGATTCTTGCATGGCAAAATGAGCGCCTCGTCAGGCAGGTGCGCCATGTGTGGGACAATGTGCCCTACTACCGCGCGAAGATGGAGGAGAAGGGAGTCACGCCGGACGATATTCAGAGTGTGGATGATCTGCATAAGCTGCCATTTTTGACAAAGGATGACCTGCGGGATGCCTATCCCTACGGTCTGCTGGCAAAGCCGCTCAAGGACTGCGTCCGCATCCAGTCCACATCAGGGACGACCGGCCGCAGGGTGGTGGCCTTTTACACCCAGCATGATATTGACCTGTGGGAGGACTGCTGTGCCCGCGCCATTGTTGCGGCAGGTGGAACCGATGAGGATGTCTGCCATGTCTGCTATGGCTATGGTCTTTTTACCGGCGGCCCCGGACTTAACGGAGGCAGCCATAAGGTGGGCTGTCTGACACTTCCCATGTCTTCGGGCAATACAGAACGCCAACTGCAGTTTATGATTGATCTGGAGGCTACCATTCTATGTTGTACGCCTTCTTATGCCGCTTACTTGGCGGAGAGTATCCATGAGCGGGGACTGAGAGATAAGATCAGTCTGAAGGCAGGTATCTTCGGCGCTGAGGCATGGAGCGAGGAGATGCGTCAGGACATTCAGGATAAGCTGGGAATCAAGGCTTATGATATCTACGGACTCACGGAGACCAGCGGTCCCGGTGTATCCTTTGAGTGTAGTGAGCAGACCGGTATGCATATCAATGAGGATCATTTCATTGCCGAAATCATCGACCCGGATACAGGGGAGGTTCTTCCGGAGGGAAGCAAAGGTGAATTGGTGTTTACCGCCATTACAAAGGAGGCGTTCCCGCTTCTTCGCTACCGTACCAGGGATATCTGTGTACTTTCAAGGAAAAAGTGTTCCTGCGGTCGCACCCATATTAAAATGAGCAAGCCTATGGGCAGAAGCGATGATATGCTTATTATCAAGGGTGTTAACGTATTCCCGTCCCAGATTGAGACGGTGCTTATGGAGCATGGATATCCTGCAAACTATCAGATCATTGTAGACAGAATTAACAATTCCGATACGCTCGAGGTGATGGTGGAGATGCCGCCGGAAACCGCCTCGGACGATCCGGGTAAAATCGCGGAGATGGAGAAGGGATTGGTGTCAGCGCTTAAGGCTATGCTGGGCATCTATGCACAGGTGCATCTCGTTGCGCCCAAGTCCATTACCAGAAGCGAGGGCAAGGCAGTGCGCGTGATTGACAAGCGCAAGATTTAAGACGGGGAATTAAGGCATGCATGCAATCCAGACCACTAATTTGACAAAGTTTTACGGGAAGGCACGCGGAATCGCGGACGTCAGCCTGACTGTGGAGGAGGGGGATTTTTTCGGCTTTATCGGACCGAACGGCGCCGGAAAAAGCACGACGATCCGCACGCTTCTCGGGCTGATTCACGCGACGAGCGGGGAGGTGAAGATCTTCGGGCGGGATGTGAAGAAGGAAAAGACTGCAATACTCGCAGAGATCGGTTACCTTCCCTCGGAGACGCTGTTTTACGGCGGGATGCGGGTGAGGGAGGTCTTAAAGCTCTCCGCTGACCTGCACAAAACCGACTGCCGGGAGGAGTCGCAAAAGCTCTGTGACCGTCTGGAGCTGGATGTTTCCCGCAAGATCAACGAGCTCTCGCTGGGAAACCGCAAAAAGGTAGGAATTGTCTGCGCGCTGCAGCACAGACCAAGGCTTTATATACTCGACGAGCCGACCAGCGGGCTGGACCCGCTCATGCAGAGGGAATTTTACGCACTCTTAAGTGAGCGCAATGCGGATGGTGCGACGGTGTTTTTGTCGTCCCACATTCTTTCGGAGGTGCAGAGGTACTGCAGGCATGCGGCGGTGATCCGCGAGGGGCAGCTTTTGGTTACGGACTGTGTGGAAAAACTCGGACATACCGGGACAAAGCGTGTCACGCTCCGCGGAGTGGGGGAGGCGCCTGCTCTGGATCACATGAAGGATGTGGGCGTGACGGCGGATTCCGTCAGCTTTCTGTACAGCGGAAAGGCGGATGAGCTGCTGCGGACGCTCTCTGCGCTCCCGGTCACGGATATTACCATTGCTGAACCGGATCTGGAAGAGATTTTTATGCATTACTACGAGAAGGGGGCAGGAGCATGACAATTTTTATGCACGAGTTAAAACGGGGCAGGCTGGCGCTTTGCATCTGGGCTGCCGCGATATCCTTTATGCTGGCGGTCTGCGTCCTCATCTACCCGGAGATGTCGTCCCAGATGGGCGAGATGACGGATATGTTTTCCCAAATGGGAGGTTTTACAGCCGCCTTCGGCATGGACAGGATTAATTTTGGCGAATTTATCGGATTTTTCGGCGTGGAATGCGGTAACGTGATGGGGCTCGGAGGAGCCTTTTTTGCGGCGTTGATCGGGATATCCGCGCTCGCCAAGGAGGAGAAGGAGCATACTGCGGATTTTTTGCTGACACACCCGGTCTCCCGCACAAGTGTGATCGCGCAAAAGCTGGGGGCGGTCATTGCACAGATCGTCATTCTCAACCTGATCGTCATTGCAGTTACGGCGCTGTCCGTTCTCATCATTGGGGAGAAGGCTGAGGTCGGCACGTTTGCGCTGTTGTTTATTGCCTATTTCCTGATGCAGCTTGAGGTGGCGGCGATCACCTTTGGCATTTCGGCGTTTTTGCGGCGCGGCGGATTGGGGCTTGGACTCGGGCTTGCGGCGGTTTTTTATTTTTTAAATATCATTGCCAACCTGATGGAGGATACCAAGCCGCTGAAATACATTACGCCCTTCGGCTATACCGACAGCGCGGACATTATCTCCGAGAAAGCATTAAACGGAGGTTACCTCGCGGTGGGCATGGCGCTCATGGCGGTCGGGGCAGCAGCTGCGTTCTGGCAGTACCTGAGAAAGGATATTGCGTGAGCCTTTAGCTCTTCAGTGTGTGTCCGCCTCCTCCCAGCGTTTCGGCTTGGCGAAATAGTAGCCCTGTGAGTGGGAGATGCCGATTTCCTCCATGATGTGCTGGATGTCCTCATTCTCCACATACTCCGCGATGACAGATTTGTCACGGCGGCGGCACCATGAATGGATCATCTCCAGAAACTCTCTGCAGCTTTCGTCCGTGCAGATTTCCCGAATAATTTCTCCGTCGATTTTTATAATGTCCGCGTCGATCCGCATGATGTGGATGATGTTGGAAAATCCGCTGCCAAAGTCATCGATGGCGATCTGCGCGCCATATTCGTGAATGCGGTCAGCAAATTGTTTGATGTATTCGTAATCCTGAACCTCTTCGCTCTCCACCAGCTCAAAGACAAAATTCTCCGGATGCTGTTCCTGCTCCAGATTGTGGAATATCTTCTTGATCATGGAGCGGTCATAGATATCCTGCACATTCAGATTGATCGTGATGCGGATATTTTTGTTGAGGAACATGTTCATAACCTTATCCACCATCATGACGGAAAGCACGCTGTAAAGCCCGTACTCCTTGGAGAGCGGCAAAAACTGATCCGGGTAATAGAGGTTGCCCTGCTCATCCTGAATGCGGATCAGCGCTTCATACATATTGATGCGCTTTTCGCGGTTGTCGTAAATACCCTGGAAAAAGGGCACAATCCGGTCATGCTGCAGGGCTTCCCGCACTACCTGAAGGATGTGCATGTCTTTCTTGACATTGAAATTCGAGCCCGGCATATCGTTGTAGATCACAAACGGAATTTTCTTGGTCTCCCCGTATTGCAGTGTAGCCTCCACTTGCTGCAGAGGCTTCTCCTCGTGGAACACGAGGGCGCACCGATAGACAAAGGAGATGTCCATACGGTTCGTTGCAGACAGGCTCTCAAAGAGGCGGCTCATCGAGAGGCGGAACTGATCGTCATCCAAATCGTCCCCGGCGGCAACCAGAAGCGAATTCTCGCTGTAGCTATAGAGACGGTAGCGCTCATCGGACAACAGCTCGCGAACATGCTGATAGATTTGTTTCAGCTCTTGCTGCAGGGCCGTTCTGCCGAGGAAAAGCTTTAGAATCCGCTCGTTGTTGAGGGAGAACACTGCGATTTTGTCAAGCAGAACTGTTTCGCGGTCAAACAGGTATTTCGTCTGGTTATCCAGACCGAGCTGCTCATTGAAAAACATTGCGCGCTGCATTTTGCCGCGCTGCTCGTCAAGCTGCCGGTTGAGTTGTTTGTTGCCCATCGTCAGCAGATAGTTGATCATCTGCGCATTGTCGTACTGCAGTGCAGAGACATTCTGCAGCTCCTTCTCCTTGAGGAGCAGGCGGGAGTGTGCATTCTCGGAAATGCCGGCGATGACAAAGGTCGCGTTCGCATAGAGATTCTGGCCGTCCGCGTTGCCGATCTCGCCCGCGAGCAATGCGCCGCTGATATCCGTAGTCTCAAACTGTCCGATCTCCCATGCGGCACAGTTGTTGAGCGTCCACATCCGAGCGAGGCAGCTGTACACAAAAACGGTCTCTACGGGCTTGGTTTTCAGTGTCTGGTAGACCTGGCTTAATTCCTCTACAATTTTGCCGGGATCGAAATAACCGAGTGAGAAACGCATCCCGTTCGGGATCTCGCTGAACAGGGTCACACGGCTCTTCTTTTCGGATTTCCAAGGCTCGGGGAGCGTTTCATAAGGCTCAAACACGGTGTTGAATGTCTGTTTGCTCCCCTCGGCAATCAGCGGAAAAATACCGGTGAGGGTCGGGTCTTGCGTAAGCTGCTCTTTTCCGAGCATGTCTTCATACCAGTCGCCAGCGGCCTGATTTTCGATCTCATCTATGTAATGCTCATGTACTTTTGTCACTTCATAATTTCTGCCAATGCGCTCAACGCCGTTCAAAATGGTTTCGTAGATATGCAGGCTGGGGGAAACGATCATGACTGCAGCCATGCGGGTGGAAGATGCAATGGTCCCTCCCAGCACATAGGCGGAGTTTTCCGCATCAGAATGGTGTTCCCTTGCCGTGTAGGCGACGCCGCCCGCCATGATGAGATCCCTGTTTTCGAAGTTCATTTCATTTACGAATTTCGCAATTTTGTAGTAGGAGAGCGGTAAAAATATCAGCATCATGCCCGACTCGCCCTTTATCAGCCCGTCGGAAACTTCGCGGCAGAGCGTCTCGCCGTCTTTCTCGGTCCCGTCCTCATTGAGGCAGGAGAACACGCCGAGGCGCAGCTCGCAGTTCTCCATCTCTGTGATGGATACCAGACAGACCTCATCGCACAATTTTCCCTCGCAGATGACTATCGTCGTACTGCAGCCGATGATAACGGCTGACGGCAGTTCGTCCTGTACAGTCTGTGCGATCAGCTGGATTTCCTCTGCCGAATGGAGCGTGCTGTGAATACGGACGAGCAGCCTGCGACCTTTGTCAATTTCGATCTCCTCAATGTAATTTTTGAATGATTCGGGATTTTCGTAAAAATGATTAAAAGTTCTCATACGCATCCCCCCATATTATATTTTTTAATTTTATGCCCATAATGTCCATGACAGATACCAACGGATTGCTGCATTGCTGCGCAATTACCGCAATCCTGCAAACATTCGGAATCCGCTAATTTGCTGCGCAAATTGCTTCTTCCTCATGTTTGGCGGGTCACTAAGATTGAAAATTGCATTCGTGCAAGCACGAGCAATTTTAATCTTGCGACCCTTGGTATCATTATAGCACGATTTTTGGGAGCTGCAAGTGGGATAATTGACTTGTACCGTATTTGAGGATAAAATAAAATTTGCTTGGTACGATACGGGACATTTGAAATCTGAAATTATGTCAGCAAACGGAGGTTTTTGATATGTATCATTTTTATGGAAGTAAGGATGCAGGCTTGGTCAAGGCAAAAAACAGGCTATATTCCGGCATAGAGACGCCGCTGGATCTGTATGATGCCCTCTCGGCGATTTGGTGCGCGGATACCTGCGCGCCCCGGATGAGGGACGAGTGGTCTGAGGAAAATAAGACATTGGGGCAGTGTTCGATCACTGCGTTTCTGGCACAGGATATCTTTGGCGGCGAGGTGTACGGCCTTACCACGGACAACGGCAGCATCCACTGCTACAATGTGGTGGACGGGATCGCCTTTGACCTGACGAGCGAACAGTTCGGCGAGAAGGCAGGGGATCTGGTCTATGAAGGCAATCCCGCGCAGGATCGAGAGGACGATTATCATTTCGGCAAGGCGGAGAAACGTGCGCGCTATGAATACCTTAAGGAGGCGCTGTGGAGAAATACGAGGCTGGCGTTTCGCTAAATTGCTCTTGTAATTACGGCCGTTTTGATATAATATCAATAGTAACAGGAGGCCGATATGTTTGAAGAAGTTCAGGTATTAACTCACAGCAGTATCAAAATTTCCGGGAAGAGGGTTCTCTATTTTGATCCCTATGAGGTCAAGGAAGAGAGCCATGATGCGGATCTCATATTTGTGACACACGATCACTATGACCATTTTTCCCCGGATGATATTAATAAGGTGGCAAAAGAGGATACGTGTCTGATCATGCCGGAGAGCATGAGAGGGCAGGAGAAGAACGCCGGGGATTTCAAATGCGAATTTCTTCATCCGGACGGGATTCTGGAGATTCAGGGCCTTATGGTAAAGGCCATCCCGGCATACAACCGCCTGAAGCTGTTTCACCCGAAGGGAAAGGCTTATCTGGGCTATGTGGTTGCAATGGACGAGGTCAATTATTACGTTGCCGGAGATACGGATATGACGCCGGAGAACCAGAGGATAAAATGTGATGTGGCGCTTGTCCCGGTTGGCGGGAAATTCACGATGGATTATAAGGCAGCCGCGCAGCTTGTGAATCGGATCGCACCGAAGCTGGCGATACCGACTCACTATGGAACGGTAGTCGGTACGCCGGAGGACGGAAATAAATTTGCAGAGCTGGTGAATGATAAAATTGAGGTCAGGGTGATACTGTAAGGGCTATACCTGTACCTCTCCGGAGAGCACGCGCTTGTAATCCTCATAGTTGCTTCTGAGGAGCTCCGGGGTATTCAGCTCATAGGGGCATTTGGACATACATTGTCCGCAGTTGATACAGTTCTCAATCTGCTTCATGTTGCTCTGCCAGGTCTCGGAAAGCCAGTTTTGGGAAGGAGCCCGGCGCAGCATCAGGGACATCCGGGCGCAGTTGTTGATCTGGATGCCCATGGGGCACGGCATGCAGTATCCGCAGCCCCGGCAGAAATTCCCGCTCAGGTTTTTACGGTCGGTTTCAATGGCTTCGCGGATTTCCGGTGTCATGACCGGGGCGTCCGCTATGTAGGAAAGCCATTCATCCAGTTCCTTTTCCCGCTGGATTCCCCAAATGGGCAAAACATTGTCATACTGTCCGATGAAGGCACAGGCCATGCGGGAGTTGGTGATCATGCCGCCGGCAAGAGCCTTCATGGCGATGAATCCCATGTTGTGCTCGCGGCATTTGTCTGCAAGGGCCAGTTCTTTTTCGCCGGACAGATAACTGAAGGGAAATTGCAGGGTCTCATAGAGGCCGGAGGCAATGCTCTCCTCGGCAATGCCAAGCTTGTGAGCAGTGATACCGATGTAGCCTATCATACCCTGCCGCTTAAAGTCTTCCATGAGCTCGTACATTCCGGTGCCGTCGCCGGGGGCAAAGCAGCGGTCGGCGCAGTGGAACTGGTAGATATCAATGTAATCGGTCTGCAGCAGCTTTAAAGAGGTGTCGAGCTGACTCTTCATCTCTTCGGTGTTTTTTGCCATGGTCTTGGTGGCGATGCAGATGTTTTTCCGCACATCCGACAGCGCGCGGCCGATCTTTTCCTCGCTGTCCGAGTAAGCCCTCGCCGTGTCGAAGAAGGTGATTCCTCCCTCATATGCTTTGCGGAGAATCCGGACAGATGTGTCCATGTCGTCCCTCTGAATCGGAAGGGCGCCGAAAGCGTTCTGGATGGTTGTGATGCCGGTGCTGCCAAGTGTGATTGTTTTCATGGGGACCTCCTGTCGGGTTTTTAATCTTTTCACAGCATTGCTGCATGTTTCTTTCTTAATTTAGAATTATATCACCTATTCCCCAAAAGTAAATATTGGAATGTCTCTCAAAATATTTGTCTTATGGCGCCGTTTATCCTACTATATAGATGAAGGGCCCTCAAGGATAGATCAATACGGAGGAGAATGCAGTATGGAAGACGCGAAGATTGTAGAATTGTATGTCAGCCGGTCGGAGGCAGCGATTCAGGAGACAGACAATAAATATCATTCGTTTTTGCATCAGGTGGCTTACAACATTTTGCGGGACAACTGTGACTCGGAGGAAATCGTGGACGACACCTATCTGGGGGCGTGGAATGCGATTCCGCCCACCATCCCGGACAATCTGAAACATTTTTTGTCGAGGATTGCCAGGAATCTTTCCTTTGACCGTCTGGATTACCATATGGCAGGAAAACGAAAAGCGCAGATGGTAGAATTGGACGAGTGCATCCCGGACACGCGGCAGAGCGTGGAGAGGATCTGGGAGGCAAAGGAGATTGGTGCGGCGCTGAACCGCTTCCTGGGAACGCTGGATCGGAAGAGCTGTGCGGTGTTTTTGGGGAGATATTATTATTCGTATTCCATTGGGGAATTGGCGGAGCAGTATTCCCTCACAGGAAGGCAGGTCAGGTACATACTTTCCAAGGCAAGGAGCCGGCTGCGGAGTTGTCTGGAACGAGAGGGGGTAGCAGTATGACAAGTGCGGAATTGATTCAGGCGTTCCAGTATGTGGACGACCGGTATCTGGATATTGCAGAACAGGAGCGGGTGCAGGGGAAAAAGGGGCATACGCGGGTTTATTGGGGCGCGGTGGCCGCTTGTATTGGGCTGATCCTGCTTTTGGCACTGCCGATCGCGGCGATTGCGGCGAAGTGGTTTGGGCTAAGGGATTTACTGCTGCCGCTCATGCCCGGGGGTGTCGGGACGGAGCGGACAGGAGAGGGGATGTCTGTTAGCCCTGACATACAGTTCATCAGCCTTGCCGGGTATCAGGACAGCCCGGAGGTGCGGGCGCAGGCGGAATGGCTGGCATTTCTGGACAGCTACAATATTTCGGGAATTTCCGACGAGGATACGCATGCAGTGGATGACCGTTATGGTTATTATAGGGCCTTGAATCAGGAGATGGCGGACCGGTTGGAGGAGATCGTACAGAAATATGATTTAGACCTGTACTCAGGCTTCAATGTAATCAGTCAGGAGGAACTGGCATACCGTGTCGGCGGCGAATTTATGCGGGGAGACAGCCTGCAGAGAACCTGGGCGTATATTTATGATAACGGCACCTTCCACTGCGACGGCGACGTGTTTCTGCCGAACGGGCAGCAGGCGGATATGCAGTTTGGGCGGACGGTCAAGGGGACGCTGGACGAAAGTATCCTTGGAATTGACGATGTGGAGGACTATCAGGAATTTCAGCATATCACTGCGGACGGCGAGCGGATGGTTCTTGCACTTTCCCCGCGGTACTCTCTGATTTTTGCGGATTGCGAGGAATGCTTTATTTTGATGAACATTTTGAGTGGAAGTGACCAGGGCATTACGAAGGACAATCTGGCGGAGTTTGCGGACGCGCTTGATCTGTCCGTGTTAAAACATGTGCAAAAGCCGGAAATGCGCGGGGATTCTATGCCCGAGGGCGGCTGGCCGAAGACCTATCCGCTTCAGTGGAAGGGAGAAGTTGAAAATCTGGGCTATGGATGGCTGTATTTCTCCCGCCCGGCACAGGAAGGGGAGGATTACAAAATCTGTTTTGCACGGTCGGAAAATCGGGATGACGAGGAAAACTTTGACGATGCCGGGATTACCTTTGCGAGTGCGAACTATCTGTTCCCGGATGTGAGGGAGGGTAATGCGGCGATCGGCAGCTTTGTGGAGCATTGGTTTTACTGGGATTTTACCACGGAGGATCACAGAAACGGATACTTTATCGTCGCGAAATATGAGAAGGACGGCAGCACTTATTATGACACGAGGATCTATCAGGCCTGTGAAAACGGATACGGTTACGAGCTCGATGAGGCAAAGACAGGGGACTTGAATGAAAAATACCGGGATGCAGAAAAGTATCCTGTGTGGGATGTCTTAAAATCCCTGGATCACAAATAAATGATATTGACTTTATCATAACCAATTGACAACTATAATATATACTGTTAAAATTACAAAAAATAAAGGAAAGATAAGACCATGATTAAATTTTCAATTACCATGAACAAAATGAACCAGCAACAGCAGCTTAT
>CAZWRT010000064.1:0-1395 GCA_964636375.1 uncultured Lachnobacterium sp.
GAATACCGTGCCGCTGGTTCCCAGCGAAATATTGCAGGCGCCATCGCCCACCGTTCCGGTTCCCACGGCAGCAGCCGCGTTGTCCCCGGCACCAGCCGCAACCTTCACTGTCTGCGGAATGCCAAGCTCCGCCGCTACCTCCGGCAGAATCGTCCCCACTGCCTCATAGCTCTCAAAAATCTTAGGCAGCCACTCCGGCTTAATGCTTAAGATCTCACACATCTCTTTCGACCATGAGCGGTTCTTCACATCAAAATACAGCGTTCCGGAAGCGTCCGACACATCCGTGCAGTGAACACCAGTCAGGCGGTATGCCAGATAATCCTTCGGCAGCATGATCTTCGCGATCTTCGCAAAGTTCTCCGGCTCATTTTTCTTCATCCACAAAATCTTCGGCGCAGTAAATCCGGTAAAGGAAATGTTCGCCGTATATTCGGAGAGCTTATCCTTGCCGATTTCATTATTCAGATAATCGCACTCCTCAGCGGTCCGCCCATCGTTCCAGAGAATGGCCGGACGGATCACCTCGCCCTTCTCATCCAGCGCAACCAGGCCGTGCATCTGTCCGCCGAAGCTGATGCCCGCCACCTGACTCTTGTCCGTACCGTCCAACAGTTCCTTCAACCCTGCCACAGACTGCTCGTACCAGTCGTAAGGATTCTGCTCCGACCAGCCCGGTTTCGGAAAACTGATGGGGTATTCTTTACTCACAATCTTAAGTATCTTCCCGCTGCCCTCCATCAGAAGGAGCT
Source organism: uncultured Lachnobacterium sp. (assembly GCA_964636375.1). GTDB lineage: Bacteria > Bacillota > Clostridia > Lachnospirales > Lachnospiraceae > Roseburia. Next base: position 753 of record CAZWRT010000064.1, read on the forward strand.
TGACCGCGGAAGTCCCCAGATCAATTCCTATGTAGTTCATTTCTTCCCCCTTTCTGTGCTCATGCACACACTATAATAAACATACAACTTGTACCGAAAAATTTCAACCTGTTTTTCGAGAATCCCGAAAATCCGACTCAAAAATAGTTGTCAAAATCATAATCCGGCAAAGTATCATACGTATTGGAATTATACTCCTCTAACCACTCATTGTAAAAATCATTTACACCCCTGAGACTGGAAAACGCGCCAGACCACAAGAGTAAAGATAAAATAACCGAGATCACCGACGTGATAATTCCCGCGATCGCCATTCCCCTTTTTTTGCTTTTCGCAATCTGCACGATACCGAAAATAATCGCAAGCAGCGCCATAATAAAATTCACACAGCATGCGAACAGAAATATCGACAAAATGCCCAGCACCAGCGACGCTACACCAAATCCCACACTGTCACTGTTCTGCGGGGCGGCATTCGAATAAGGGTACACCGGCTGGCCATATCCCTGCTGGTACTGCTGCTGCGGCTGACCATATGAATACTGTTGCTGCTGTTGCGGCTGGCCATAGGGCTGCTGGCTATATGAATACTGCTGCTGTTGCGGCTGCTGCGGCTGGCCGTAGGGCTGCTGGCTGTATGAGT
>CAZWRT010000064.1:1495-15413 GCA_964636375.1 uncultured Lachnobacterium sp.
GGCTGCTGCGGCTGGCCGTAGGGCTGCTGGCTGTATGAGTACTGCTGCTGTTGCGACTGCTGCGGCTGATTGTCCTGTTGCGGCTGGCTGTACACCGGGCGTTCAATTGCGGACTCCGTCACGTTATCCGGGGCCTGTGGGTCCGGTAACTTTTGATCCGGAGTCCCTTTATTCTGAAAGAAATCGTCGTTCATATGGTTTCCTCTCCCTGTAAGTTTTATGGATTCTATTTTAACATATAATTTCCAAATAGAAAAGCCTTTTATGCAAAGCCTGCCGCGCAAAAAAGAGCGGTGCCCGGAATGCACCGCTCCTCATATAAAAATATTGAAGTTTAAACGAATTTATTTATTTGTTCGCTTCCTCGATATACACCGCCCATGTATCCTTGACCATCTCCGCTGCCTGTGCCGGTGTGCTATCCTCCGTAATCTTATCAATCACATCATTCGGTGAAGCACCCGGAACACCGGTATCATAAGCGGGTCTTGCATGCTCCATCAGGGCAGTAATCGTGTCATCTACAGACTCCAGATCACCAAAGGCCTTATAGTAACTGGATTTCCAAGGTCTCTCTCCCTCGTATTCCGGAGTATCCGCCGTGTAGAGATTGAAGGCAAACATGATCTTCCACGCCTTATCCTTGTCATAGCAAGCCGGAAGGTAATAAGCTGCATCGGAACATACATTGGCATACTCAGTCGCTTCAGGTCCCTTCGGATAACATACATATCCCAGATTATCCTCGAGCTGCCCATAGAATCCCTCGGCTCTCCAGAACTCAGCCGGAGCGAATGCCGCATGACCGCTTGTAAATTCATATTCCCAGTTATTCCATGCCGCATCATCACGGAAAGCCTTGTGCGCATCATACTGATTCCACATCTCCTGCGCCCAGTTGAGAGCGGTCATTGTCTTATTGCTCGCCAGATCATTGAAGAATTTTCCCTGATCATCTTTTCCGATAAAGTTCCCCTCGTTGGAATATACGGCCATCGTAAACCAGACAGCCTTCGGTCCTACCATTGCAAAGCGGTCCGTCACGCCGTCAGCATCCAGATCCGCATCTACCGTCTCACAGACCTCCTTGTATTTATCCCAGGTCCATTCCCCGTTTCTCTGCCAGGTATAGAGATCATTCGGCTCAATTCCCGCATCCCGCAATACCTGCTTGTTGAAGAAAACACCTCTTCCGCCGAGTGCATTGCTCATATTGTAAGAACGGAAACCGTACACAGAACTTCCCTTGCCGTATAATTCCGTCACAGCGTCAACCCACTTGTCTTCGGTAAAATCAAGGCAATCCAGCGTTGACACATCATAAACCATTCCGTTGTTGATCGCCGAGAACACTGCATCATCCGTTCTCATATGGAAAATATAACACTGATCATCCCCGCCGGTAGAAGTGTAGTCAATCAGCTCCTGAATACAATCTTCCCAAGAGGTCACCGGAGATTCCTCAATCGTGAAATTGTAGGTTTCCTGCGCCCAATCCCAATAATCATAGCGGGCTTTCGTATAATTATCCGGATTTTCCACACGTCCTGTCGAGAACCAGTCACGAATGACGATATGGATACCGCCGAGATCAATCTTGTTTCCGTTCGCATCCGTCCGGATGGTGTACGGTCCTGCTACCTCCGATCCCTGACTGCTTTCTGATGGCTCAGAACCCTGCGTGTTCTGGCTGTTGTCTTTGTTGCTTTGGCTATCGCCCGGAGTTTTTCCGCATCCCGCAACGCTCAGCAGCATTGCAAGCGACAGCATTAGTGCGATCACTTTTTTGATTTTCTTTCCTCTCATTCTTTTCCCCTCCTAAAACGGCCGTTTCGGCACGATAACACAAATTTCGACATCCGTCCCGAAACAGTGTTTGATAATTACATATCCATTATAACGCCTCTTAATTTAGAGCAAATACATATTATGATACTATTTTTATTGCGAAATCATACTTTTTTCTTTTGTGCCAAAACCAACTAACTGCTGCCCGCCAGCTTAAATACCCCCCCGGTTCCTCATCTGATATTTTTTGGGCGAGATACCGGTCTGCTGCGTAAAGGTTCTGGCAAAATTCGAATAATTATTGAAGCCGGACAGAAAGCACGCGTCATAGGGTGTTACCCCCTGACACAGAAGCTGCTGCGCCAGTGAGCATCTCTTGGCTATAATATACTGCTGCAGTGTGGTCCCCATCACCTGCCGGAAGCACCTGCTCATATAGACTCCATTGTACTGGAATTGCTTTTCCAGAGCGCGGATCGACAGATCCTCCGTAAGATTCTGCTCTACATATGAAAAAATATCGGATACCATCTTGGGCAGAATCCTTTGATACTCCATTTGCCCGGAAGCGAGTGTCCTCTGGTTTACCATAACAAGAATCTGCATCAGAAAAGCGTCCGCCAGGACATCCCCGCCAAACAGTTCTCCCTCCAGGGCGTTTTTCAGACGGCGGGCCAGCTCTTCGAATTCCGCAATGCCGTCCTCGTCCAGCCGGATAACATTCAGATCCCCCTGCGGCACCTGATAAAAGCACTTTGCCAGATCCGTCCGTTCCGTGGACAGGCGCTGAAGGACACTGTCCTTAAAATTAATAACAATCCGGTCATAGACCTTGTCGTCCAGCAGCCGGGCACGATGAAAATCCCGCGACTTGATGCACACAAGATCTCCCCGTTCCAAAAATTTGCCGTCCCCCTCCGAGTAGATCTCTGCCTTTCCATTCAATATTAGCAGCAATTCATTTCCGTCGTGCTGGTGCAGCATCGAACTCGGCATAATCCGGGAATCAATGCCCTTGCACTCGCATAGGATGTCCTGCTCCAGAACAATCAGGACTTTATGGAACTTATCTGCCATAGCTGTTCCTCCTTAAATCCCAAGAGTTTTAAAAAACATACACAGCCTCAAACCGAACCCGGCTGTGGCGGCCGCCAGAGGCAGCCGGTTTTTTCCGTATCCTGCCGGCATGAATATAAAAGAATGTGAAAATCACATACGCACTGAGAGGCCTGACCTTATACCTTGACCGATAATCAATAACGCAGCAAATAACAGAAGCCATCCTTCTACCTTAACCATTACAACAGGTTGTCCAAAAAAATTTCAATACTGCAGGATACAGTCGGAAATGGTGCCCTTATTCGGGCAGCTCAAATTCCATCTGTACTGTTGTGTTCACCACATCCAGGGCAGTCTGAAGCCGGCTCAGCTCGTCGCTCACAGCGGCGTAGTCCTCCTTCGCCTGCTCCACGGAATAATTCGCATAGCGGTAATCGATCACCGTGTTGTTCCCGATTCCGCCGACGGAGGCTCTCTGCTTGGGCAGGCGGCTCTGCATACCGAAAAGCCGCTGCTTCATCTCCGTAAGCTGCGGAATGCGCACCAATACCTGATCGATCGTCATTCCGGTGTCCCCCACGGTCTGCACCGTGTTAAAACAGTTGATCGCGTGCTTGATCGTCTGAATTTTCCGATTGCAGGCTTCCAGGTACTGCCTTGTCTCCCCATAGTCATATGCCGGGCGCACCGACTCGATATCTTCCCCGATGGAAGCGTTGAACAGGCAGCTCTGGTCCTCGTGCGTCAGACACATATTCTTCTCGTCCATGATCTTCTTCATCAGCTTGGACGCCTCCGCGGATGTCAGTTTGTACTTCATGTGAACCCTCCTGTTTTTTCATTTTTTTTAATTAGGATATCACAAAATTCCGGTCCTGAAAAGTTTGTTCTATCATACTTCTATTTTTATTCGGCCGCGCCCGCCCAAAACTCCTCCAGCGTGATCCCTCTGTCCATGATGAACTTCGCTGCCTCCTTGCCCACATATCGGAAATGCCAGGGCTCGTAGGCAATCTGCGTGATATTCACCTTGTCCTCCGGATAGCGGAGAATAAAACCATATTCTGCACAGTGCTTGACAAGCCAATGATTTCCCGCTTCGCGTGCCTGAGAGATATCCATCTGCTCATTGCCGGAACACAGGATATCGAGGGCAAGTCCCGTCTCATGCTCACTGTGCCCTGCAGGCATGGTCTCCGTAAGTGTCTCCTCCAGAGCCTCCTGATAGCTATACCCCCTCGCCATAAGGCTCTGCACATCCTCGTCGATCAGCTCCTGCTGTCTCGCCCTGCTTCGATAGGCTGAAGCGATCCAGTACTGGTATCCCTCCCTGCGGGCTGCCGCCAGAATGTCAACAAGATCCTGATATATCCAGTTTGACGCCTGAAGACGCCCGTTGCAGATATTCCGAAGCCTGGAATCAAAGCGGCTGTCCAGCTCTGTCTCCTTGTTCACCAGCACAAGCAGCTCCGGATTTTCCCGGCACAGCCGCTGAGCTTCCGCCCGCTCCTCCTCCGAGAACGCGTACCAGGCACTGCCGTTATTCTCTGCGCCTGCAGCTCCTTCCGATTCGTCTCCACCGTCACCCGGCTCATCTGAGTCCGTCTCGCCGGGTATGTCCTCTGTCCCTTGCCCTGCAGGCAGTCCGCTCGTCACCCCCTGCCCATAGGCACGCGGACCTGTTCCTGTGGCCGCCCCGACAATCCACTGTAAAACCGTAATCAGACCCACCAGACCGAGAATCCCCCACACGATTAAAACAATATAAAAGATCCGCCTCATCACGCGGACCTGCTTCGCCCGCCTCTTTCTCTCCCAAACATTCACTTTTGTTTCCTCCCGCTTCACCCCGCGCCATAAGGCGCCCTGATAGGTTAAGTGTAAGGAAACAATGCATCACAGTTTCACCAAACTTGCATCTTATTTGTATCAATGGATTTTATATCAACTAAATATGGATCAATGGAATAACTACTCCGCTTCGGCTCCAGGCCCCAGCCCCAGCACCGCAACTTGCCGTAGCGAAACGAGGTTGTGTCCACGATGAGGGGCAGCGGCAGCTCTCCTTTTATGCCCCAGTATTGACACCACAGCGAAACGTGCTTTCCCCATTTTTTATCGTTTTCCATAATAAACAGACTGTCAATCCATTCGCGGATGTAGTCAAAGTCCCAAAGGCTATCGCGGATGCAGACTCCCGAATACACCTTACGGTAATCACGCTCCACATCGAGCACCAGAACACTCCCGTCAGAAAGCGACAGGGTCAACCGCCAGCAAAACACATTCTGCGGATAGACATCCCGGCAGTTTCCCACCGGATACAGCTCATTCAGCTCTCTCCGGAGAATTTCAGTCGCTGTTACTCCCCCATAAAAAAGACCATATTCAAGAAGTTCTTCCAGTTCTTTATTGACAATCGCCAGAAGCTCCGCATCCCCCAGTGCGTCATCCCCCTCCTCAATGGCCAGCGAGCGCAGTTCGATGCCGGACTCCAGACATTTGGCTATGGCTCCCAGCTCCTCTTCGAAGGAATGGTAATAGACGATCTCATAGGGCTCATAGGCCATATCCACATACTCCACCTGCCCCAGCTGGTGGTTGTCATACCAGCGGTTCACCACATCCGGCACCCAGAGCGCCAAAAAGAGCAGTGCCGCCACCAGGAGCAGCGCCAACGCTGTTCTGACATACCCTCCGGTTTGCGTCATTTTTCCTCTCCTCTCCGAAACCTTTTCACCTGCGGTCCCATCAGGCGAAAATACATGGTCACTGCTTCACGATACCTTTAACAATAGAATTAAATGAATAAAAATCCTGCTCCGGCTCCAGTCCCCAGCTAAAGCATACCTTATTGCCGTGCTCAAACGTTATAATATCCACTTCGTGATCCGGCGGTAGCTCCCCTTTCACGCCCCAGTATTGCCGCCACAGCTCAGCGTGCTCTTTCTTGTAGATAGAATACAGGAATTCAAGCGCATGCTCCTCACTCCACAGGCTTTCGGTGACCCAGACCCCCGAATACACCTTATGATAATCACGGTCCACATTGAGCACCAGGACACCTCCGTCAGAAAGCGACAGGATCAACTGCCAGAAAAACACATTCTGCGGGTAGATATCCCGACAGTTTCCTACCGGATACCATTCGTTCAGCCCTCTCCGGCGAATTGCAGCCGCCGTTGTATCCTCACTGAAAAGACCATGTTCACAGAGTTCTCCCAGCTCTTTGTTGACAATCGCCAAAAGCTCCGCATCCCCCAGTGCGTCATCCCCCTCTTCAATGGTCAGCTTGCGGAGCTCGATGCCGCGCTCCAGACATTTGGATATGGCATCCAGCTCCTCTTCAAAGGAATGGTAATAGACGATCTCATAGGGCTCATAGGCCATATCCACATACTCCACCTGCCCCAGCTGATGATTGTCATACCAGCGGTTCACCACATCCGGAACCGAGAGTGCCAAAAAGAGCAGTGCCGCCACCAGGAGAAGCGCCAATGCTGTCCTGACATACCCTCCTGCCTGCGTCATTTTTCCTCTCCTCTCCGAAACCTTTTCTCCTGCGTCCCCATCAGGCGAAAATACATGGTAATGGTCGTGCCCTTTCCGAGAGCGCTCGCAATCTCCCAGCGCGCCCCGTGCGCCTCAATAATCCGGCTGCATATCGCCATACCAAGCCCCGCGCCGCCCTCGCGCCTCGCCCTGGACTTGTCCACCATGTAAAATGCCTCCGTGACCTTGTCCACCTCGTCCTCCGGCATACCGCGCCCGTCGTCCGCAACACAGATCCGATAGCAACGCCCTGCCGGCTCCTCCGCAAGACAGCCCTCCACGCGAATGCTCCCGCCGCTTGTGCATGCCTTGCAGCTATTGTCCACCAGATTTCCTAAAAGTGAGAGCAAAAGATCCATATCTCCGCAGAGTGTGGCGCGCTCAAAGGAACAGAAAAACCGGATCTCCTTCTCCCACACCCGCGCCGCAGTCAGCCGGCGCAGCCTTCTCTCAAGCTCCTCCGCAGACACCGGCCCCGTCTCAATGCCCAGTTTACCGATGTGGATCAGCTCCATCATTTTATAGGCCAGCCGCTCGAGACGACGGCTCTCCCGGTAGATATAATCCGCCGCCTGCCGCCGGTCTTCCTGGTCCAGATCCATGGTCATCAGCATCTCCCCGTATCCGATCATGGAGGTCAGCGGCGTTTTCAGCTCATGGGCAAAGGCCCCGGTGAATTCCTCCTGCCGTCTGGCATTCTCCTCCAGCACGTGAAAATTGTCCTCCAATTCATTGGCCATCTTGTTGAAATCGTTCATGAGTCCGGCAATCTCGTCGTTTCCTCTTGGTTTTACCCGCTTTTCGTACCTCCCTCTTGAAAATGCCCTGGTCGCCAGCGACAGCCGGCGCACCGGTGCAGTGAACCCAGCCGCAAAGATCGAGGAGAGCAGCGCCGCCACTGCCGCCAGCATGAGCAGCGTTGCCCGGTAAGTCCGTCGGTTGCTCTCCCGTCCTTCGAAGATATCGTTCATATTTCTGCGCACTTCAAGGTAGTAGATCTGTCCTCCGCATTCCAGCCGCGCCAGCGCTTCCATGTAATGCCCCCCCGAACCGTCCGTCAGGCGCCACGCGCAGTTGCCATTTTCCTCATAGCCCGCGCCGTCCTGCCCTGCCGTGCCCTGCAGCAGCTCAAATAATTCTCCGGCCTTTTTGCGGAAGGGGTAGAGGCTTTCGCCCTCCGCATTGTAGATGCACACTTCATTCCTGCTGTCTCCCGCATTGCTCGCCACGGACTTCGCGAGCTGCTGTACGGTTCCCTCATTCAGAATGTGGGACTCATCCAGCCCCTCCGCCGCCGTGAGAAAGGCGTACTGCAGGACGCGCACCTCCTCCAGTCCGTTCTCCGTCTCCTTGTTCATCGAAGTCCTAAAAGAGGTGTGCTGCAGCACCGTGCCAAACACGGCAAAGGCGACAATCATAATGCCCACCATCCCCGTCATCAATTTCCAAAAAAGCTTCATTCCGTTTCCTCCGGCAATGGCATAAATCGGTAGCCCACCTTGTACACCGCCTCAATCTCCCGCTGCAGCCCCGCCTTTTTCCTGAGCCGCTGCACATGCAGATCCACCGTGCGGCTGTCCCCCATATAGGGGCTGTCCCACACCCTCTCATAGATCAGATCCCGGTACAATGCCACGCCCTGATTCCGCACGAAAAGAAGCAGAAGGTCGAACTCCTTATAGGTCAGCTCGATCTCCCGCCCGTCCCTCGTCACCCTGCGGGAGGGGATGTTGATGTGCAGTCCGCACACGTCCAGCTCCAGCTCCGCCTTGTGGCAGCGGCGCAGGACCGCGTCCACCCGCGCCATCAGCTCCAGTATCTCAAAGGGCTTTGTAATGTAGTCCTCCGCGCCGAGGCGCAGCCCCCGCACCTTGTCGTTGGTCTCGCCCTTTGCAGTGAGGAAGATCACCGGAACGGTCAGACTTTTGGCGTAATCCAGAAGCTCGTATCCGTCGATGCCCGGCAGCATGATATCCAGAATGCACAAATCGAAGGCCTCCTTCTCAAGGCAGTCTGCCCCCTCTATGCCGCTCGCCGCCACGCGGCATTCGTAACCGGCGTTTTTTAAGTTCATTCGGACGAGATTTGCAATTGGCTCCTCGTCCTCAACGATGAGTATTTTAATCATTGACACGTCAATCCCCAGATTTTATCAAAAACACAAAATAATCATCTTATAAAATTGTATCATAGTTGTATATTTTATCCCCTTTGTGCCTAAAAAATAATTTAACATCCCTTATTGCGCCGCCTGCCCTTCCCGATAATAGAAGCACGCAAGCTGCGTCCGGTCCCTGAGCTCCAGCTTTTCCAGAATCAGGCTGATGTAATTGCGCACCGTCCCCTCACTCAGGAAAAGCTTCTCCGCGATCTCCTTATTGTTGAGTCCGTCCGCGACCAGACGGATGATCTCGATCTCTTTTTCATTCAGCCCGAATGCCTCACATTTCTTCTGAAACGCCTCGGCGGCCCCCTCCTGGCTGCCCCGGTTCAGGAGGCTCGGGAGCTTTTCAACCACCTCATGCCCGAACACGGTCTGCCCGTTATAGACCGAAAAAAGTGCCGGGGCGATGCTCTCAAAGTCCTGCTTTAAAATATAGCCCTTCGCGCCGTACTGAATCGCCTTCACAATATACTCGTCATCGGAAAAGGTGGTCAGCAGCAGCACCTTTGCCCCCGGATGCGATGCCAGGATGCGCCTGGCAGCTTCCAGACCGGTCATCCTCTCCATCCGGATATCCATGAGCAGAACATCCGGCTGATGCTCCTCGTACAGTGCGACCGCCTCCTCTCCGTCCCGCCCCACAGCGGAGACGTGAATGTCCCCTGTCGCCTCCAATATCGTCTTCAAAGACAACGAGACCAGCTGGTCGTCATCCACAATTACAATGTCCATAATTGTTCCCTTTCATAATTGATATCAATATCCGAAAGCCGTTCTCCGTTGTGACCTTGATCGTCCCTCCCAGAGCATCGACCCGCTCCTTCATATTCTGCAGGCCGATTCCCTGCTCCCGTATGCAGGCGCCGGTTCCGTTGTCAGCGATCAGAAGCTGATAAAATCCCGGGTGTTCCCGCAGAATCACGCTGACGGAGTCCCCGTTGCTGTACTTGACCGCATTATTCACTGCCTCTCTGGTGATAGCAATGAATGCGTACTTTACATCCTTCGGGATTGCCGGCCCCATATCGTAGTCGAGCTGAACCTGAAAACCCTCAAGCTCCGCGGTCAGCTTTTCGATCGAGGACTTCAGATCCACCGACTCGTCGTGCAGATCGTGCACACTGTTTCTCATGCTGGTCATGGCGGCGTTTAACGTCTCCTGAAGGTTTTCCAGCGGTTCCTTCAGCGCCTCCGACTGATTGATGACCTTGATCGCCCCCACCTGCAGGATCGAGCGGGTCAGCATGTGTCCCACATTGTCGTGGATCTCTCTGGCAATCCGGTTCCTCTCCTGCAAGGTCGCCATGTAGATGCTGGCATCCTGCTTCTCCATCAGCTCCCGGTTCCGCTGTTCCACGAGAAGGTCATGCTCCACGGACGCATCCCGCTGTCTCAGGCGATCCTCCTCAAGGCTTTCATTTCTGACATTGGCTGCTGCAAGCTCCGCTGCAAAAAGCGCCAGTATGACCGAGTACGCGACCGGCATGCCCTCCCCCTGAAGCATGCACCAGACCTCGGACGGGATCAAAAACAACATCGACGGCCAGCACAGACCGTGCCGCACCGCGTCATAGGCCACAAACGGCGCCATGGCGATCGCCGGCGCATAAAACATGCCTGCCAGAAAAAACATACTGTAGAGCACGGCGCACACACGGGAAAAATACCGGGAAGAAAATGCCCCCCAGAACTGTATTCCCCTGTCGTTTTGATTTCGGAGCAGGCCGCCCAGCAGACCGATGATAAGCCCCACAAGCATCAGCGCCGTGGTTTTGATCCCGATATCGTAGGTGTAGAACAAAAGCCAGATCGAGCCGGCCAGCACGATCACTTTACTCAGTATATGATCCATCCAATTAACCTCTTCCGTTCCGTGAATATATCTTACCTTATTTGCGGGCTTTTTTCCATAGAATATTTATCATATGACAAATGTCATACGGTTTTCATGATAATAATCACTAGGAAACGGCGCCCGCTTTCCGTATCATTGTTTCAGAATTAATTTTTGTCATTCAATGGAGGAGAAAGTATGGCTGCTGCAATAAAAGTTACAAATCTGGTAAAACGCTACAAGGATCTGGTGGCACTGGATCATTTCGGGCTCACCGTCGAGGAGGGCGAAATCTTCGGACTGCTCGGCCCCAACGGCTCCGGCAAGACCACCACGATCAACTGCATTCTGTCTCTGCTCGCCTACGACAAAGGGGAGATTGAAGTGTTCGGGAAGGAGATGAAGCCCGACAGCTACGACCTGAAGAAGGACATCGGCGTGGTCATGCAGAATGTGGCAGTTTTTGAAGAGCTGAATGTGTATGAGAATATCGATTATTTCTGCGGACTCTACATCCACGACAAGGCTAAGCGAAAACAGTGCGTGGAGGAGGCGATGGAGTTCGTTGACATTGCGGACTACCGCAAATTTCTTCCCAAGAAGCTCTCGGGAGGACTGCTGCGCCGCTTAAACATCGCCTGCGGCATCGCACACAAGCCCCGGCTGATCTTCTTCGATGAGCCGACGGTAGCCGTTGACCCCCAGAGCCGCAACAAGATTCTGGAAGGCATACAAAAGCTGAACGCAAACGGCGCCACCATCGTCTACACCTCCCATTACATGGAGGAGGTGGAGCAGATCTGCTCCAGAATCCTCATCATGGACAAGGGAAAACAGGTCGCCATCGGCACCAACGAGACATTAAAGAGAATGATCAAGAACACCGAGACCATCACGATGGAGGTTCTCGATCTGTGCGCGAAGAACCTCGAAGAAATCAAGGTTCTTCCACATGTCTACGAGACCACCTACAGGGACAACCGGCTGCGCATCGCCTTCTCCGGCGGCAAACACAACCTGATCCGCGTGATGGATTACTTCAAGGAGCATGAAATCTCCTTCGGGCGCGTGTACACCGAGCTGCCCACATTAAACGATGTATTCCTTGAGATCACAGGCAAAGAATTAAGAGACTAGGAGGCCGCTATGTTTATCCACAATATGAAATATACCATCCGAAGCCTGGTAAAATCAAAGGTTTCACTCTTCTGGGCGTTCATCTTTCCGCTGGCCTTAGCCACCTTTATGTACCTGTCCTTCGGCAACATCATGTCCGTGGATGAGGCGTTCAGCCCCATCGAAGTCGCCGTTGTCTCCGGGGAAACCGGGACGACGGAAGATACGGCCGGCATCACCTCCCTCTTAGACGCGCTCTCTGAGGGGGATGAACCCATTCTTCATGTGACCGGGTACAGTGAGGATGAGGCAAAACAGGCTCTGAAAGACGAGAGAGCAGACGGCATCATCTACACCTCGGACGTCAGCCTTGTCGTGAGGAATTCCTCCATCAACGCCAGCATTTTAGAGTCCATCCTGACCCAGTACAGGCAGAATGAGACGGTAATCAATGACATCGCAAGAACTCATCCCGAAAAGCTGCAGGATCTCGTGAACTCCGCCATGTACCGCCCGTCCTTCTATGTGGAGAAGGCTTCCACGGACGGAAACCAGAACCCGTACACCAACTACTTTTACGCGATTTTCGCCATGAGCTGTCTGTTCGCCTCGTTCTCCTCACTGGATACCACCAGCAGGCTTCAGGCAAACACCAGCCCTCTTGGCATGCGCAAATGTGTGGCCTCCAGCCACAAGCTGGCCCTGATCCTTTCCGATTTCTCCGCACTGCTTCTGGTTCATTTTACCACAGAGCTGATCGCCTTCGGATATATGCGGCTGCTGGGAATTGACTTCGGGGAGAAATATGGCGCGATCCTCCTGACCCTGCTGCTGGGCTGCACGTTCGGTCTCGCCATGGGCGTCATCATCGGAGCCCTGTCGAAGGTCAGATTTTCCATGAAGGTCGGAATCGCCCTCTGCGTCTCCATGGTCCTGTCCGTGCTCTCGGATCTCGTTGCGGCGGGCGTAAAGGATATGATCGAGCACCATGCCCCGATCGTCAACAGAATCAATCCGGCGGCGCTGATTTCCAACTGTTTTTATTCGCTCAACGTCTATGACGGCTACGGCAGATACTTTGAGAATCTCATCACGCTGGCCGTCGAGTCCGCGGTGCTGATCTTCATCGGCTATCTCATGATAAGGAGAAACAAGTATGCAAGTATTTAAATCTTATTTCAAGGTCTTAAAAAAATACATTGGCTTCATGTTCATGTACATCGGCATTATGACCGGCGTCCTGTCCGCAATTACCGCCAACTCCTCCAAAAATTCCGGGGAGTCATACCGGGCGGCAACGGCCAAATTTGCCGTGTTCGATTACGATAAGAGCGCCGCAAGCATAGCTCTGGCGGATTATCTGAAGGAAACCCACAAGCTCAAAGAAATTGCCGGAGACGACAAAAAAACGATTCAGGATGAGCTGTATATAAGAAATGTGGAAAATGTCCTGCGCATCCCTGAGGGCTTCGGCGAAGCTCTTGCAAACGGCAGCTTCTCCTCCTCCAAAGACACAAAGGATAACCCCTCGGCGCTGGAGATCATCACGATTCCCGGCACCCAGTCAGCCCGTTTTTTCGAGACCACCATCGACAATTATCTCGGCATTGTCAACATGTACCTCTTGGCGGGATACACCGTGGAGGAGGCGAACAGCCACACGGCGGAAGTCTTAAAGCAGGAAGTGAAGGTCTCCCTGCCGGACGGCGGCGAGCAGACGAGCCACTCCGATCTCTACAACTTTTTTAACTATCTGGGATGGGTGCTGATCGCTCTGATCATATCGGTCATCGGACCGGTTCTTCAGGTGTACAACAATAAAGAGCTCCGCGATCGGATCTCCTGCTCTTCCTACAAATTTATGAACATGAACAGCGAGCTGTTCTCCGGCGTGCTCGTGACCGGACTCGGCGTCACGCTCATACTGGTCCTGATCTCTGCCGCCATGTTCCAGGGAGCAGTATTCAGCGAAAAAGGGCTTTACCTCTGCCTCAATGCAGTCTGTTACCTGTTTGTCGCCCTGTCGCTCACATTCCTGGCCGGCAAGCTGACCAACCGGCAGGAGCACTTAAGCATGATGGCGAATATCATTTCCCTCGGCATGGCATTCCTCTGCGGAATCTTTGTTCCGGCGGAATATCTGGGAGACAGCATAGTCAAAGCCTCCCACCTCCTTCCCGCTTACTGGTTCAATCAGGCAAACATTAACATTGATTTCCATCTGGGTACGGAGAACCGCTTCATCTTTATCTGCATGGGCGTCCAGCTGCTGTTTGCCGCACTGTTCGTAATCCTTGGGCTGCTTGTGGCCAGAAGGCAGGCAGTGACGCACTAAATGCCCACTTTATACAATCGAGTAGGAGGGGATTTGAAAAAAAATCCCCGACCTCTCACACCGCCGTGCG
>CAZWRT010000065.1:0-15392 GCA_964636375.1 uncultured Lachnobacterium sp.
AGTCCCCACATCATATTTATCATGCAGGTACTCTTTAATAACTTTCAACATCATAGCACTATCATCCACGACCAGAATATGCTTTTTGCGCTGGACAGGATTGCCTGAGCCGAACTGGATACCCAAATCCGAAGCGAAGTCAAGTCCGAGCAGCGCCGATGAAACCGACTCCGGCATTCCTGCAAAAACATCATATTCGCCGCCCTTTGCCGGTTTGGGACGGTTTTTCATGAATTCCCGGATTTTCTCCTGGATATTCTTAGAAGAGAGAGGTCTGTATAATACCAGGCTTGCAACATTTACCGCAATCTTTTCAAACATATTACAATCTTCTTTAGAGCCCAGAATAACACATGGAATATCAGAACGCATAAGCTTGGAATTGACGTTGCTCATCCGAACAATGCTATCCCGCGGTTCATCAAACAGACAGTATACCAAAACATCCGGTTCAAAAATATCTATGTGTCCTACAATATCTTCATAACGTGTCGAACAGCTTAATACTGTAAAGTCATCATCCATCTGTTTAAAGAAAACATCTATTGCAGAGTCATTCTTTCCCATTACCAGAACTTTGTATCCCATAACATTTCTCCTCACTAATCAACGTAAATTGTTTTCAAATATTGTATCATTGCGCAGCCGACCCTTTTCCACATTCGGCTCGATAAGGTGCTCTCTGGCATAGTCCCAGATCTCTTTCGAGCCGTCCGCTGTGTTTGCGTTGCGCTCTAACACCTGACTGAGCCTAATGCCGTGCTCCAGCCAGGATTTCCCTTCTGTGGCATCGTTGAGCATCAAGGGCTGGATACAGTCCATGGTGCGGGCAAACTTTGCCTCAGGGGTCCTCCGCTCTTCAAATTCACGCCACAGCGCGAGGAGCTTTGTCCCCTGATCCTCCGGCAAAAGGCCATAGATACGCTCCGCCGCCTTCGCCTCGCGGACGGCCTGCGTCTTCTTGCCCTCCTCATCGTAGGCGTAGGTATCTCCGGCATCAATCTCTACTAAGTCGTGAATCAGAAGCATTGTCACAGTCTTTAGGACATCGATCTTCTCGTTGGCATACTCGCTTAACAGAATAGTCATGATCGCCATGTGCCAGGCATGCTCCGCGTCGTTCTCCCTGCGCTCGGCGCCCGTTAGGTAAGTCTGCCGCTCAATCAACTTCTCTTTGTCGATTTCCCTGAAAAAATCAAACTGCTTATCCAGTCGCTCTGTCCGTGAATTATCCATACCAGATACCCCTTTTCTGTTTCTTGTCACTTGCCTGATCTATTCAGCGGCGTCCCCGGCCTCCTCCAGCACAGAGGTGCAGTGCGGGCAGCGAGTCGCCTGAATGTCGATTTCGCTCATGCAATAGGGGCATTTCTTGGTTGTCGGCGCGGCCGCCTCCTGCGCCTCCTGCTTTCTGGAAAGCTTCTCTGTAAGCGTATTGATCACTTTGAGTAACAGGAAGATCACCAGCGCAGTGATCAGGAAGTTAATGACCGCCGTGATAAAGTTGCCGTAGGTCAGCACCGGTGCATTTTCACCGCTTCCCAGCTTCACGGTGAGATAGGAGAAGTCTGTACCTCCGAAAACTCCCAGAATCGGGGTCAGGATATCCGCGTTCAGCGAGGTCACGATCGCCGTAAATGCGCCTCCGACAATCACACCGACAGCCATATCCATTACATTGCCCCGGAGAATAAACTTTTTAAACTCTTCAACAAACTTGCTTTTCTTCTTCATGGTATACCCCTTTCTCTTATTGTTATCATGATGAAAAACCGGCGCAGCAAACGCTGCGCCGATCCAAGTGTCCCTTATACTAACTCAATGAGAACCTCGAGAGCTCCATCGCCTTTGCGCTGGCCGATCTTTACGATTCTTGTGTAACCGCCATTGCGGTTGGCATACTTCGGAGCGATCTCGTCAAACAGCTTCGCGACCAGATCAACTTCCTTGGTGCCTCTCTTAGTTCCGTCCGTTGTCTTGACCGAATAGAGAACCTTGAGTATCTCTCTTCTTGCATGCAGGCGGGAAGGACGGTCCTTCTTGATCGTCTTCTGCACCTCGTCATACACGGTTACTTTCTTGCCGTCGATCACTTCCTTGACTCTCTTGCCGTCCTTGTCCTTGCGGGCAACCTTTGCAGTCACGGTGACCTCATCGAAATTATCCCGCTCCTTGATGGCTCTCGCGATGATGCCCTCCACAATCTTGCGGACTTCCTTCGCCTTCGCCTCAGTTGTGATAATTCTTCCGTTTGCGATCAGAGCGGTCGCCTGACCTCTCAGCAGAGCCTTTCTCTGATCGGATGTTCTTCCAAGTTTACGATACTTTGCCATTGTTTTTCCTCCATATTGCGGGGTATCCGGCCATGCTCTTCGGTCTTACTGAAACCAGACCCAATGTTTTACCGACATTCCCACGCTCTTCGGTCTTACTGGGATTGCCCTTTACTCTTCGTTTTGATTCAACTGCAAGCCCAGCTCTTTCAGCTTTGCAAGCACCTCTTCCAAGGACTTGCGTCCAAGATTGCGCACCTTCATCATATCTTCCGGTGTACGGTTGATGAGCTCTGCAACAGTGTTGATGCCGGCTCTCTTTAAGCAGTTGTAAGAACGGACGGAAAGCTCCAGCTCATCGATGTTCATTTCCAGAACCTTCTCCTGAGCGTCGTTCTCCTTCTCTACCATAATCTCCGCCTGCTGAGCCGCATCCGACAGATCAATGAAGAGGTTCAGATGCTCGCTGAGCACCTTTGCCGCGAGGCTGACCGCCTCGTCCGGACCTAAAGTTCCGTTCGTATATACATCCAGCGTCAGCTTATCATAATCCGTCACCTGTCCTACACGGGTATTCTCGACGGTCACATTGACCCGGTCCACCGGAGTGTAGATGGAATCCACAGCGATCACACCGATCGGAGTGTCATCGGACTTATTTTTTTCTGCACTGACATATCCTCTTCCCTTGGTGATGGTGAGCTCCATGTACAACTTGCAGTCCGCACCACCATTCAGATGCGCAATCACAAGTTCCGGGTTCATGATCTCGATATCCGAGTCAAACTGGATGTCCGCCGCTGTGACAACACCTTCCCCTTCGACTTCAATATAGGCAACCTTCTGCTCGTTGGTCGTGCTGTTGTTGCGTATTGCGAGGTTCTTAATGTTCATGATAATCTCAGTGACATCTTCCTTTACGCCGGGAATCGAACTGAATTCATGCAGGACTCCGTCAATCTTAACCTGACTGACCGACGCGCCCGGCAGCGAAGAAAGCATAATTCTTCTCAGAGAGTTACCAAGTGTTGTTCCGTATCCTCTCTCCAGAGGCTCTACCACAAACTTTCCAAATGTCTTGTCTTCTGAAATTTCAGCGATCTCAATTTTTGGTTTTTCAAAATCGAACACTACAAAATCCCTCCTTCTCGGGTTTTGTCCGGCCTCTATGTCTGATTACTTAGAATACAACTCGACAATAAGCATTTCATTAACCGGAACATCAATCTGCTCGCGGGAAGGTAACTCTTTCACGGTACCCTGCAGCTTTTCTGAATCCAGATCCAGCCATTCCGGAACAAGTCTTCCGCCAGCGACTTCAATAATGTCCTTCATACGCTGAATATTCTTCTTGTTCTCCTTGACTTCGATCACATCACCGGCCTTCACAAGATAAGAAGGGATGTTGATGACTCTGCCGTTCACGGTAATGAACTTGTGGCCGACCACCTGCCGCGCCTCTCTCCTTGTTCTTGCAAATCCAAGACGAAATACGACATTATCCAGTCTGCTCTCAAGCATGGTCATCAGGTTCGGACCGGTCAGTCCCTTCATCTTATCTGCCCTCTCATAATAGTTGCGGAAGGGCTTCTCCATAACGCCGTAAATAAACTTTGCCTTCTGTTTCTCGCGAAGCTGAAGTCCGTACTCAGATACCTTACGGTTGGATCTGGTCAGATTCCTTCTCGACTTCTTATCATATCCTAAATAGCTTGGCTCCAAGCCAAGAGATCTGCATCTTTTCAGTACTGGTACTTTATTAACTGCCATCTCGATCAATACCTCCTAATTAAACTCTTCTACGCTTTGGTGGGCGGCATCCATTGTGAGGTACCGGCGTCACATCGCGGATGGATGTAACCTCAAGTCCGCAGGCAGAGAGTGCACGGATCGCTGCCTCTCTTCCGGAACCCGGTCCCTTAACGAACACATCAACAGTCTTCAAACCGTGAATTAATGCTGCCTTTGTAGCTGTCTCTGCTGCCATCTGCGCAGCATAGGGAGTAGATTTCTTTGAACCTCTGAATCCAAGACCACCGGCACTTGCCCATGATAAAGCGTTTCCCTCGGTATCTGTAAGCGTAACAATCGTGTTGTTAAAAGATGCCTGAATATGTGCCTGTCCGCGTTCAACGTTTTTCTTTACGCGCTTTTTTGTCGTTTTCTTTGCAACGTTCTTAGCCATAATTAAACTAACCTACTTTCTCTTCAATAAATTACTTCTTCTTATTAGCAACAGTTCTCTTCGGACCCTTCCTGGTTCTTGCGTTGGTCTTCGTCTTCTGTCCGCGAACCGGAAGTCCTTTTCTGTGACGGATTCCACGATAGCATCCGATCTCCTGCAGTCTCTTGATATTGAGAGCTACTTCTCTTCTGAGATCACCTTCCACCATCTGAGTCTCATCGATGACAGCACTGATCCTCTTCACCTCGTCGTCAGTCAGATCCCTGACACGGGTATCCGGATTTACGTTTGCCGATTTCAGAATGCGGTTAGCGCTTGGCCTGCCAATGCCGTAGATGTAAGTCAAGCCGATCTCTACACGTTTTTCTCTAGGTAAATCTACACCTGCAATACGAGCCATGTGTGTTTACACCTCCATATATTTTCCATAATTAATAGTAAAGGGTACATTGCAACGATATACCGTCCCCGAATATGACAATCCATACAGCTGCGGTTGCACGCCCTGAAATGTGTGTATGCACTGTCCTATTCCATGTTGCGCGGTTTGCCCGCGTCGCATATTCGCCGCCCGTCACACGGTATTATAACAGGCGCCCAGATGCCTCTGTTTTATATGAACAGGACCTGTAATGTCCTGCGGCCGCTCATAAAAAAATGCACTCGACAGGGTCAACGTATCATCAACCCTGTCTCTGCTTGTGCTTCGGATTCTCACAGATAATCCGGATACTTCCTTTTCTCTTGATGATTTTGCATTTCTCGCAAATAGGTTTTACTGATGATCTTACCTTCATGACAAAACCTCCTTTCTCTTCAAAAGCCCCATTTTTGGAGCTTTTCCAAAAGTGTCCGCTTGATATTATACACGGACATCTCGTGGAAGTCAAGATTTTTTTACTTATCTCTCCAAATAATTCTGCCCTTTGTCAGGTCATACGGAGACATTTCTATTGTGACCTTATCCCCGGGGAGGATGCGGATAAAATTCATGCGGAGTTTACCGCTGATCGTCGCCAGAATCTGATGTCCGTTTTCCAGCTCAACCTTAAAAAATGCATTTGGCAGCTTCTCCACCACCACGCCCTCGACCTCGATAACATCTGTCTTTGACATAACTTGTTTTCCTCCTACTTGCTAAAAGAGATCCAAAAAGCCCTGTTCCTTCTCCTCCTCTGTCAGGGAGAGAATTTCCGGCTTTCCTTCTGTAATAAGAATCGTATTCTCATAATGAGCGGATAATGACTGATCCTCCGTGACAACCGTCCACTGGTTATCCATCCACAGCACCCGCCATGTCCCGATATTGATCATGGGTTCCACTGCCAGCGTCATGCCGTCGCGCAGCCTGATGCCCTTTAGGACCTTGCGGTAATTCGGCACCGCCGGCTCCTCGTGCAGATGGCTTCCGATTCCGTGTCCGCACAGATCCCTCACCACCCCATAGCCGAAGCTCTCGGCGTATGTCCCGATCGCCCGCGAGATATCGTAGAGATGGTTCCCTGCGACAGCCTGCTTCATTCCCTCAAAAAAGGACTGCCTGGTGCGATCAATCAAGAGCCTCGCCTCCTCCGTGACTGCGCCGACCGCAACGGTGCGCGCCGCGTCGGAGTGATAGCCCCTGTAGTTCACGCCTACATCGAGACTTACAATGTCGCCCTCCTGAATGATCCGCTCTTCACTGGGAATGCCGTGCACCACTTCCTCGTTGACGGATACACAGATGCTGGCCGGATAGCCGTTGTAGTTCTTGAACGATGGCTCACAGCCATGGCTGCGGATCATCTCCTCACCCATTCGGTCAATATCCATCGTAGACATTCCCTGCCGGATTTCTTTTCCAAGCATCTGATGCACGGACGCGAGAATTCTTCCCGCCTCCCGCATCAGTTCAATCTCTTTGGAAGATTTAATGGTTACTGGCATCGGTTTACTCACCCAGAATTCCTACGATGGCATTGAACACATCGTCCATCGGCTGAGTTCCGTCCACTGACTTCAGAATCCCCTGCGCCCTGTAGTAGTCGATGAGCGGCTGTGTCTGCTCATGGTACACGGACAGACGCTTCTGCACCGTCTCCGGCTTGTCGTCATCGCGAAGCACAGTATCGTTGCCGCAGGCATCACACTTGCCCTCAGCCTTAGTCGGATTGAAAACGATGTGGTAGGTTGCACCGCAGTTTAAACAAGCGCGTCTTCCGCCCATGCGGTTTACAATATTCTCATCCGGCACATCGACGTCGATCGCAAAGTCCATCGTCTGACCGATCTTCTTCAATGCCGCGTCCAGTGCCTCCGCCTGCGGGATCGTCCTCGGGAAACCGTCCAGAACGAAACCGTTCTTGCAGTCCTCCTGCTGAATCCGGTCCATGACCAGATCACAGGTCAGCTCATCCGGAACCAGAGCCCCCTGGTCCATGTAGGTCTTTGCTTTCTTTCCAAGCTCCGTGCCATTCTTGATGTTGGCGCGGAAAATATCTCCGGTCGAAATGTGGGGAATCTCATATTTTGCGGCAATCTGTTTCGCCTGTGTTCCCTTTCCCGCTCCCGGAGCCCCTAACATAATAATCTTCATGCGCATTCTCCTTCTTGACTAGGTGTTACGTATTACAATGGAGATACCGAAATCGCTCTCGGTATCTCCAACATGATCAGTCGTTCAAAAATCCCTTGTAATAACGTACTCTCATCTGTGATTCTATCTGCTTTAAGGTCTCAATGACAATTCCGACAATAATGATGATGGAAGTTCCGCCAAAGGACACATTTGCGTTGAACCAACCATTGAAAAAGATCGGGATCACCGCGACGATCGCAAGTCCGACCGCACCGACGAAAACGATGTAGTTCAACATCTGATTCAGATAGTCGCTTGTGGGCTTTCCGGGGCGAATACCCGGAATAAAGCCGCCCGCTTTCTTCATGTTGTTGGCGATCTCCAGCGGGTTGAACGTAATCTGTGTGTAGAAATACGCGAACACAATCAGAAGCAGCACATACACGACAAGTCCAATCGAGTAAATCGGCGTCTCCGGATTACACCAATTGTCCTGTGATAACCCTCTCAAGATCTTGCTGCCGATCCCGGTTCCGCCTCCCTTGCCCAGAAGGCTTGCAATGATCACCGGCGTCATCATAAGCGACTGCGCGAAAATCACCGGAATTACACCGGCTGTGTTGACCTTCAGCGGGATGTGGGTAGACTGTCCGCCCACCTGCTTACGTCCCTGCAGTTTCTTTGAATACTGCACCGGAATTCTCCGCTCCGCCCCCTGTAGGATCACTACGAATACGACCGTAGCTACGATGACGGCTATGATAATAGCCCCCGCCAAAACTCCCTTCGGGATGGATTTCCCTTTAATAAACTGATCCCAGAGTGTTCCGAGATCCTGCGGAATACGGGAGACAATATTGATCATCAATACGATCGAAATACCGTTTCCGATTCCCTTTTCAGTAATTCGCTCACCGATCCACATCAGCACTGCAGAACCCGCGGTGAGAGCGGTCACAACCATGATAAGGGTCAATGGGCCGTTATCCAACAGCTGTCCGCCGCGGTAAAAGCCGATCGTCATGGCAATCGCCTCGAACAGACCAAGCGCAATCGTCACATAGCGGGTGATCGATACAATCTTCTTTCTGCCCTCTTCGCCGTCGCGCTGGATTTCCTCCAGTTTAGGAATGGCGATCGTAAGGAGCTGCATGATGATGGACGCCGTAATATACGGTGTGATGTTCAATGCAAACACGGACATTTTCTCAAAAGATCCACCTGTGATCGCATTGAAAAATCCGAATCCGTTTGAGGACTGACTCTTCCACCAATCCCGAAAAACATCGCCGTTAACTCCGGGAACCGGAAGTTCACATCCGATCCGGATGACAATCATCATCAGGAACGTAAACAGAATGCGTTTGCGAATATCTTTAATCTTAAATGCATTGCGCAGTGTTTCGAGCATTAGATCACCTCAGCTTTTCCACCAAGAGCCTCAATTTTCTCCTTGGCCGCAGCGCTGAACGCATTCGCCTGAACCGTAAGCTTCTTGGTAAGTTCTCCGTTTCCGAGAATCTTTACGCCGTCTCTCGGGTTCTTGACAACACCGACTTCCATCAATGTTTCGACAGACACTACTGCGTCATTGTCAAACTGCTCAAGCGCAGAGAGATTGATTCCGATGATCTCCTTTGAGTTCCTGCACTTGAACCCTCTCTTCGGCAATCTTCTGTATAAAGGCATCTGACCGCCTTCAAATCCCGGTCTCGGAGCTCCGGAACGAGCCTTCTGTCCCTTGTGGCCCTTGCCGGCAGTTTTTCCGTTGCCGGAACCATGTCCGCGGCCTCTCCGGAAATTATTGCTGTGAACGGAACCTTCCGCCGCTTTTAAACTGGATAAATCCATTTTGGCACCTCCTTGTCTTATATTATACTTCTTCTACCTTAACGTATGGTGCTACCTTGCGGAGCGCGCCCTGCGTAGCCGCATTATCCGGTAACTCAACTGTCTTGTTTACCTTGGTCAGGCCAAGGGCCTCGATGGTCTTCTTGTTCTTGGGAACCGCACCAATCGTAGACCTAATAAGCGTAACCTTTACCTTTTTGTCTGCCATGACTCGCTCCTCCTTAACCTAAGATTTCTTCTACGGACTTGCCGCGGAGTCTAGCGACTTCCTCCGGACTTCTGAGCTGTCTTAATGCTTCAATCGTAGCAAGCACAACGTTCTGCTTATTGTTAGATCCCAACGACTTCGTACGGATATTCTTGATTCCGGCAATCTCGCACACGGAACGCGCCGGACCGCCAGCGATAATACCAGTACCATCCGGGGACTTCTTTAACAGAACCGACGCTCCGGTGTATTTTCCTGACACATCATGCGTGATGGAATTGTTCTCGTCCAGTTTAACAGTGATGAGACTCTTCATCGCATCTTCTTTTCCCTTGCGGATAGCCTCCGGAATCTCGGCTGCCTTGCCAAGGCCGGCACCCACATGACCATTCTTGTCACCTACCACAACGAGAGCTGTGAAACGCATGTTACGTCCACCCTTAACAACCTTTGTTACACGCTTGATGTCAACAACCTGGTCAACTAATTCTAATTGACTCGCATCAATGATTTCACGTTTCATCTTTGTCCCTCCTAGAATTCTAAGCCAGCTTCTCTCGCTGCCTCTGCCAGTGCCTTCACCTTGCCTGCATAAATATAACCTCCACGGTCGAAAACAACAGCGGTGATACCCTTATCCAAAGCTTTCTTAGCGATCACAGTACCGAGCTTTGATGCGGCATCGGTATTGTTTGTCTTCTCAATATCTGCCTTTACATCCTTCTCTAAAGTAGAAGCGGCCACAAGAGTGTTTCCAACTGTATCGTCAATAATCTGAGCATACATATGGTTATTGCTCCTGAATACAGCTAAACGCGGACGCTCGGCTGTACCGGAAAGATGAATGCGCATTCTTCTATGTTTCTTTTCACGAACTACTGCTCTTGAATTTTTACTAACCATTTCTTGTCCACTCCTTTATTTATTTCTTACCGGTCTTACCAACCTTGCGGCGGATCACTTCATCAGCGTACTTAATACCCTTGCCCTTATACGGCTCCGGCCTTCTCTTGTCTCTGATTTCGGCTGCGTACTGACCGACTTTTTCCTTGTCGATGCCCTTTATCGTGATCTTGTTGTCTTCTACCACGGACTCAAGCCCTTCCGGGTCCTCCATCTCAACCGGATGAGAGTAACCAAGGTTCAGCGTGAGCTTTTTCCCGGACTTGGATGCTCTATAACCGACACCGTTGACCTCGAGCACCTTCGCATACCCGTCGGTCACACCAACAACCATGTTGTTGAGCAGTGTTCTCGTCAATCCATGTAAGGATTTCATTTTCTTTAAGTCATTCGGTCTTGTTACAGTAATTTCGGCACCCTCCTGCTTGATCTCCATCTCTGTCGGGAGAGTCCTCTCAAGGGTTCCCTTTGGACCTTTTACAGTCACATGATTATTTTCTGCAATCTCGACGGTAACTCCGGCCGGAACTGCGATTGGCATTCTTCCTATACGTGACATGCCCGTACCTCCTTAAACGATTCTACAAACTGATTGTATCTTACCAAACAAACGCTAATACTTCTCCACCGACCTTGAGCTTTCTGGCTTCCTTGTCGGTAACAATTCCCTGATTGGTGGAAAGGATCGCGATTCCCAGACCTCCAAGTACGCTCGGGATCTCATCCTTGCCTGCATACACGCGAAGACCCGGCTTGGAAATTCTCTTGATACCGGTGATGATCTTCTCATTCTTATCTGCGCCGTACTTTAATGTCACACGGATCGTCTTAAAGTTACCATCCTCAATGATGTCGTACTTCTCGATGAAGCCCTCGTCGAGCAAAATGCCTGCAATGGCAACCTTGATCTTAGAAGATGGAATATCTACGGTATCATGCTTATCAGTGTTCGCATTACGAATTCTTGTAAGCATATCTGCGATTGGATCACTTGTCATCATGATGTATATTTCCTCCTTTTCGTTTTACCAGGATGCCTTCTTTACTCCTGGGATCTGACCTTTATACGCTAACTCACGGAAACATACTCTACAGATTCCGTATTTTCTTAAAACTGAATGTGGGCGTCCACAAATTCTGCAGCGGGAATACTCTCTGGTAGAGAATTTCGGTTTGCGCTGCTGCTTGATCTTCATACTTGTCTTAGCCATTAAAATTTCCTCCTATTATTTTGCAAATGGCATGTTGAATAAGGTCAGTAACTCACGGGCTTCCTCGTCCGTCTTCGCTGTAGTGACAAAGATAACGTCCATACCGCGAACCTTGTCTACCTTATCGTACTCGATCCCCGGGAAAATGATCTGCTCTTTGATACCCAGTGAATAATTTCCGCGCCCGTCAAAAGCGTTCGGGTTAACTCCACGGAAGTCACGCACACGGGGCAGCGCCAGATTGATCAGGCGGTCTGCGAACTCATACATTTTCTCACCGCGCAGTGTCACCTTGCAGCCAATCGCCATATTCTCGCGGATCTTGAAGTTTGCAATAGCGTTCTTCGCCTTGGTCGCCACCGGTTTCTGGCCGGTAACTGTCTCCATGTCCTTCATTGCTGCCTCAAGGATCTTCGCATTCTCCTTAGCCTCGCCAACACCCATGTTCACCACGATCTTGTCGAGTTTCGGAATCTCCATTGTGTTCTTGTATCCAAACTTCTTGATCATTGCGTCTTTGATCTCGTTCTCATACTGTTCTCTAAGTCTACTCAATGTTCTTCTCCTCCTCTCTCCAATTAATCGATGATGTCTCCGGTCGATTTCGCAAAGCGAACCTTCTTGTCTCCATCCATCTTAAAGCCGATCCGGGTCGCCTTGCCCTTGTGCAGATACATGACGTTCGATATCTGGAGCGGCGCCTCCTGATGAATAATGCCGCCCTGCTGGTTTGCCATGCTCGGTTTTGCATGCTTGGTCACCATGTTGATGCCCTCAACAAGTACGGTGTTATTCTTCTTATTTACGGCAATTACCTTGCCCTCTTTGTCTTTATCTTTTCCGGCGATCACTTTGACCATATCGCCTTTTTTAATCTTCATACTTGCCATCTTCGTCCTCCTATAATACTTCCGGAGCCAGAGAAACGATCTTCATGAACTGTTTCTCGCGGAGCTCGCGGGCAACCGGTCCAAAGATACGGGTTCCTCTCGGGGTCTTGTCATCTTTGATGATGACGGCAGCGTTCTCATCGAACTTGATATAAGAGCCGTCCTTGCGGCGGGCACCTTTCACTGAGCGAACAACTACGGCCTTCACCACGTCACCCTTCTTGACAACACCGCCTGGCGTTGCATCTTTGACAGTGGCAACAATGATATCACCGATATTCGCATATCTTCTGGTAGATCCACCCATAACGCGGATAACAAGTAGCTCTTTGGCGCCGGTGTTATCTGCGACTTTGAGTCTGCTTTCCTGCTGTACCATGCTTATAGCCTCCTTAAAATTATTTCGCTCTCTCCATGACCTCTACAAGTCTCCATCTCTTATCCTTGGATAACGGTCTGGTTTCCATTACTCTGACGGTGTCGCCGATCTTTGCATCGTTCGTCTCATCATGAGCCTTTAACTTGTATGTCTTCTTAACGATCTTGTTGTAAAGCGGATGTCTCTCGTTGTTTCTTACAGCTACAACGATTGTCTTATCCATCTTGTCACTCACAACAACACCCACACGTGTTTTTCTAAGATTTCTTTCCTCCACGATCGGATTCTCCTTTCCACTCGACTATTCTGCAGCTCTTGCCTTCTCGGTGATCACAGTCTGAATTCTTGCGATATTCCGGCGAACCTCTTTGATCCTGGCTGTGTTGTCCAACTGATTGGTCGCATTCTGGAATCTCAGGTTAAAAAGCTCTTTCTTTGCATCTACAAGCTGAGACTGTAAATCTACGACTGTCTGACTCTTCAAATCTTCGATATATGCACTAGTTTTCATTTGCTGCACCGCCTTCCAACTCTGCACGAGAAACTATTTTACATTTACAGGGTAACTTGTGTGTAGCAAGACGCAGCGCCTCGTGGGCAACCTCTTCCGACACGCCGGCGATCTCGAACATAACTCTGCCCGGCTTTACTACAGCTACCCAGTACTCCGGAGTACCCTTTCCTTTACCCATACGAACACCAATCGGCTTCGTGGATACCGGCTTGTCAGGGAAAATCTTGATCCAAACCTGACCGCCACGCTTGATATATCTGGTCATGGCAACACGGGCTGCCTCAATCTGATTTGCTTTAATCCAGCAGGGTTCCATAGAGACAATGCCGAACTCACCGTATGCAATCTTGTTGCCTCTGGTGGCTTTTCCGGCCATGGAACCGCGGAACTGTTTACGATGTTTTACTCTCTTTGGCATCAACATAATTACTGAGCCCCTCCTTCCTTATTGCCCTTTGCAGGAAGTACCTCGCCCTTGTAGATCCACACCTTAACGCCAACCTTGCCGTAGGTGGTATCTGCCTCAGCGAATCCGTAATCGATATCTGCGCGCAGTGTCTGCAGCGGAATCGTTCCCTCTGAGTAGAACTCGGTACGAGCCATATCGGCACCGCCGAGACGACCGGAGCAGGATGTCTTGATTCCCTTTGCGCCGGATTTCATTGCGCGGCCCATGCAGGACTTCATCGCGCGGCGGAAAGAAACACGATTCTCCAGCTGCAGTGCGATGTTTTCCGCAACAAGCTGTGCGTCACGGTCCGGTCTCTTCACTTCCTTGATGTCAACCACGAGCTTCTTGTCCGTGAGTTTCTGGACCTCGCTCTTGATCTTCTCGATCTCTGCGCCGCCCTTGCCGATCACGACACCCGGCTTTGCAGTGTAGATAACAACCTTCACACGGTCAGATGCGCGCTCAATCTCAATCTTGGACACGCCGGACGCATATAATTTTTTCTTTAAAAATGTTCTGATATTGTAATCTTCTACCAGATAATCAGCGAAATCACCTTCTGCATACCACTTAGAGTCCCAATCCTTGATAACGCCGATTCTCAATCCATGCGGATTAACCTTCTGTCCCATGACTGCCTCCTATCTCTCATCAAGCACAATTGTGATGTGGCTCATTCTCTTCTCAATGCGGTAAGCCCTGCCCTGTGCTCTCGGTTGAATTCTCTTCATTGTCGGCCCCTTATTGGCGAAGCACTCCGCTATATAAAGGTTCTCTGCCTTCATTCCATTATTGTTTTCTGCGTTAGCGATGGCAGACTTTAACAGTTTCTCTATTACGCTTGACGCATATCTCGGGTTGTAGGAAACGATTGCGAGCGCTGTCGCAACGTCCTTGCCGCGGATCGCATCCAACACGAAGCATGCCTTTGTCACGGACATTCGAGCATAGGATAATTTTGCTGAAGGTCTGGTGTCTTTTACTTCGTTTCTCTCTCTCTTGATCTGGGATCTGTGTCCTCTTGCCATGACGAAACCTCCTTTCAAAAATTATCTTACGCCTGACTTCTTCTCGTCTTTGCCGTGACCTCTGTAGGTTCTGGTTGCCACAAACTCTCCAAGCTTGTGTCCGACCATATCCTCCGTCACATATACAGGAACATGCTTTCTTCCGTCATGGACCGCAAAGGTGTGTCCGACAAATGACGGGAAGATCGTAGAACGACGGGACCAGGTCTTGATGACCTGCTTGTCACCGGAAGCGTTCATAGCATCTACTTTTTTCAGTAAGCTTGCGTCCGCAAACGGGCCTTTCTTCAATGAACGTGCCATTTCATAACCTCCTAATTATTTAATCGCTCTACCGTCTCTTCTTCTCACGATGAGCTTGTTCGACTGCTTGTTCTTCTTTCTGGTCTTAAGTCCAAGTGCAGGCTTGCCCCAAGGTGTACACGGACCCGGACGTCCTACCGGAGCGCGTCCCTCGCCGCCGCCGTGCGGATGGTCATTCGGGTTCATAACGGAACCGCGGACTGTCGGGCGGATACCCATGTGGCGCTTGCGTCCTGCCTTGCCAAGATTGATGAGGTTGTGATCGCCGTTGCCGACTACGCCGACAGTTGCGCGGCATCCAATCGGAACCATGCGCATCTCGCCGGAAGGAAGACGAAGCGTTGCATACTTTCCTTCCTTTGCCATAAGCTGTGCGCTGTTTCCCGCGGAGCGAACCATCTGTCCGCCCTTGCCCGGCAGAAGCTCGATATTGTGGATCTGCGTACCTACCGGAATGTTCTCCAGCGGCAGGCAGTTGCCGACTCTCACCTCAGCCTCCGGTCCGTTCATGACCTTCATGCCGTCTGTCAGCCCCGCCGGTGCCAGAATATATGCCTTCTCGCCGTCTGCGTAGCAGATCAGCGCGATGTTTGCTGTGCGGTTCGGATCGTACTCAACGCCGATGACCGTCGCCGGAAT
>CAZWRT010000066.1:0-15113 GCA_964636375.1 uncultured Lachnobacterium sp.
GAGGTGCTGGATGTCAACCGGCTCGTCCGGCAGGTGCTGGCAGACTGTGACGAGAATATCCGGCTGAGGGGGAAGTGTGTCAAGATTGATCTTGCGGAGGGCGCGGCGCAGGTGCTGGCGGACAGTGTGTACCTCTACCGCATTGTGCAGAATCTGATTGAGAATGCGTGTAAATACGCGCTCGACGGAACGCGCATTTTCATACGGACACGCATCAGTGAAAGCCGGGTGTGCCTTGAGCTGATCAACGTGTCCGCCTATCCGATCAATTTTGAGCCGGAGGAGATCAAAGAGCGCTTCGTCCGCGGCGATGCGTCGCGCAGCACGGAGGGAAACGGTCTGGGGCTCGCGATCGTGGAAACTTATACAAATGCCCTCGGGGGAAGGTTTGACATTGTAATCGAGGGCGATACGTTCAAGGCGCTCGTGTCGTTTCCGCGGGCGGGCGGCAGTGAGAAAGGAGAGGATCAGATTGCAGAGGGAATACCGATATGACAACATCAAAGCGTTTTTGATCTTCTGCGTAGTGTTCGGACATATGATTGAGGGCAGCCGCCATGATATGATCCACATGCTCTACACGCTGATTTACAGCTTTCATATGCCGCTGTTTGTCTTTCTCTCCGGCATGTTTGCGCGGTTTGATCCGCAAAGAATCGTGCGGCGCCTGCTGCTGCCTTACGTGATTTTTCAGACCATATACAGCGTGGGCGGATTTTCGGGGAACGCGGGCCTGCACTATACGACGCCGTTCTGGATTCTGTGGTATCTGCTCTCCATGGTGATCTGGCATATGCTCGTGCCCTTTATCGAGGGGGGAACCTGGCGGAAAAAGGCGGCGGTGGTTTTGGGTTCTGTACTCGTCGCTCTCCTGATTGGCTATGACACGAGCGTGGGATACTGGATGAGCGCGTCGCGGACAGTGGTGTTTTTTCCGTTCTTTGTAATGGGCTATTATTACGGACATTCTGAATTTCTTAAATCGTCATTTGAAAAAATAAACAAATATTGGGTGGTTTTGGCCGGCGGAGCAGCCGCACTTGTGATCTGTTTCTTTTCCGACAGGATCGATGCGCGCTGGCTGTATGGCAGCTACCATTACCAGGCAATCAATTATTCTATTGTCTGCCGTCTTCTGTGCTATCTTTTCGCGATGCTTCTCGGGGCGGCGGTCTTAAAAATTTTTCCGGAAAAAGAATCCTGCCTCTCCTGCATCGGGCGGCATACCATGCCGGTATACCTGATCCATGCAGTCGGTGTCATGGCGGCAAAACACTGTATTTTTGAGCGTGTGAGCTGGAGCGAAAGCCAGGAACTTGCGCTCGCGTCGGCGTTCAGTTTCCTGATTGTGTGGATGCTGGCGAAAACGTCGTGCAGACATCTTAGATATTTATAAATATTTCTCATTGATTTATAGAGGGAGATATAGTATATTCTCTAGTAGGTGTAAGGAGGATAGGGCATAACATGCAAACAATTACAAGAGTAGCCTTAGACGCAATGGGCGGAGACAATGCGCCGGCGGAGGTTGTTAAGGGTGCTGTGGATGCCGTCTGCCAGCGGGAGGATATCAAGGTCTTTCTCGTCGGGCAGGAGGATGTCGTCAAAGAGGAACTCGCAAAACATTCGTATGCCGGGGAGCGGATCACAGTAGTGGACGCACCGGAGGTCATCGAGATGGCGGAGCCGCCCGTGCAGGCGATCCGCAGAAAAAAACAGTCGTCGATAGTCGTCGGCATGAACATGGTCAGGCAGAATGAAGTGGATGCGTTTGTGTCCGCAGGAAGCTCCGGGGCAGTGCTGGTGGGAGGCCAGACCATCGTTGGCCGGATTCACGGAATTAAGCGGCCGCCGCTCGCGCCGATCATTCCGACCGAGACGGGGATGTCGCTCCTGATCGACTGCGGCGCCAATGTGGACGCAAGACCGGAGCATTTGCTCCAGTTTGCGGTTATGGGCTCCATCTACATGGAGCAGATCATGGGCGTGGAAAAGCCGAGGGTCGCGATCGTCAATATCGGGGCCGAGGAGGAGAAGGGAAATGCGCTGGTGCGTGAGACATACCCTCTGCTCACAGCGTGCAAGGACATCCATTTTGTCGGGAGCATCGAAGCGAGGGAAATTCCGCACGGAGGCGCGGACGTCATCGTCTGTGAGGCCTTTGTGGGCAATGTGATCCTTAAGCTCTACGAAGGGCTTTCCGCAACGCTGGTGGGCGTGATCAAGCAGGGGCTTATGAGCACCCTAAAGAGCAAGATCGGCGCTTTTCTCGCACTGCCGGCGCTCAAAAAGACGCTCAAGGCATTTGATTCCTCGGAGTACGGCGGAGCACCCCTTCTGGGCTTAAACGGTCTGGTAGTCAAGACGCACGGCAGCTCCAAGGCGCGGGAGATCACGAACTCCATCTACCAATGTGTAGCGTTTCGTGAAAAAAACATCAACGGAATCATCAAAGAAAGAATTATCGACACAGAAAATGAGGGAAAGGAAGACGGTTATGGAATTTGAGAAGCTGAAAAAGATTATCATGGAAGTGCTGAATGTGGATGAGAGTGAGATCACGATGGAAACGACGTTCGTCGATGATCTCGGAGCGGATTCGCTGGATATCTTTCAGATTATCATGGCCCTTGAGGAAGAATTTGACATCGAGATTCCGAATGAGCAGGCAGAGAGGATTGAGACTGTGGCAGATGCCGTGGAGCAGATCAGAAACGCTGTCAACAACTGATACTTATGAGAGGGAGTCCGGGATACGGACTCCTTCTTCCATGATGATAGGCAGAGAGGTTTTGCAATGCAGAAAATAGATGATTTTGAGGAAGTGATCGGGTATCATTTTAGGAGCGCAGGGCTTTTGCGGCAGGCGCTCACACACAGTTCCTATGCCAACGAGAAACACATGAAAAAGCTTGCCGACAACGAGCGGCTGGAATTCCTGGGGGATGCGGTTTTAGAGATTATATCCAGCGACTTTCTGTTCCACAGTTACCCGGAGCTCTCGGAGGGGGAGCTGACGAAGCTGCGCGCGAGCATTGTCTGTGAGCCGACGCTGGCGCAGTGCAGTGTGGAACTCGGGCTCGGGGATTATCTTCTGCTTGGGCGCGGGGAGGATCATACGGGGGGAAGAAAGAGAGATTCCATCCTCTCGGACACGCTGGAGGCAGTGATCGGAGCAATTTATCTGGACGGTGGTTTTGCTAATGCAAAAGAGTTTGTGCACAGGTTTATCCTGACGGACATTGAGCACAAGCATCTCTTTTATGATAGCAAGACAATCCTTCAGGAAGTGATCCAGAAGGAGCATGAGAGCCTTGTCTACGTGCTCACCGAGGAGTCAGGACCGGACCACGACAAGCAATTTACGGTTGAGGTGCAGATTGACGGGGAATGCGCGGGCACGGGGTGCGGGCGCACGAAGAAGGCGGCGGAGCAGGCGGCGGCTTACCGGGCGCTTCTTGCGATCAGAAAAGAGAACGGAGTAGACGCATAACATGTATTTAAAGAGTATAGAGGTACACGGATTCAAGTCCTTTGCCAACAAGATCATATTTGACTTTCACAACGGCATCACGGGAATTGTGGGGCCGAACGGCAGCGGCAAAAGCAATGTCGCGGACGCGGTGCGCTGGGTGCTGGGCGAGCAGTCGGTCAAACAGCTCCGAGGCGCTTCCATGCAGGACGTCATCTTTGCGGGCACCGAGAACCGCAAGCCCTTAAGCTATGCCTATGTGGCGATCACGCTGGACAATTCGGACCGTCAGCTTGAGATCGGATACGAGGAGGTCACGGTGGCGCGCCGTCTGTACCGATCAGGAGAGAGTGAGTATCTGATCAACGGCACGCCCTGCCGCTTAAAGGAGGTCGCGGAGCTCTTTTACGACACCGGTATCGGCAAGGAGGGCTACTCGATCATCGGGCAGGGCCAGATCGAGCGCGTGCTGAGCGGCAAGCCGGAGGAGCGCAGGGAGCTATTTGACGAGGCGGCCGGAATTGTAAAATTTAAAAAGCGCAAGCTGACCGCCCAGAAGAAACTGGAGAATGAGCGGGACAACCTCGTGCGCGTCAACGATATCTTATCGGAGCTGGAGCGGCAGGTCGGCCCTCTGGAGCAGCAGGCAGAGAAGGCGAGGACCTACCTCAGAAAGAAGGGCGAGCTCAAGGACTACGATGTGAACATGTTCCTTCTGGAGTCCGAGAGAATTGAGAAGGACGGGAAAGAGGCGGAAGAGAAGTACCGGATTGCCGAGCAGGAGCTCGCGGAGACGAACGCCGCCTACGACAAGATACGGATCGAGTACGAGGAACTGGAAAAAGCGATCGCGGACATGGACGCGAAAGTGGAGAGCATCCGCGAGAACATCAGCAGTACCTCCGTCACGCGTGAAAAGCTGGAGGGGCAGATCCACATTCTGACGGAGCAGATCCATTCGGCGGAGATGTCGGATGAACATATGCAGAGCCGTCTGGACGCCATCGCAGAGGAGCGCGCCCAGCGCGTCGCCTCGCGGGCTGCTTACGATGAGAAGAAGGCAGAGTTCGACGTGCAGCTTACGGCGCTCGTCGGGCAGGAGAATGTCAAAAAAGAAGAGCTTGCGCAGATTCAGGGCGAGATTGCCCGCTGCAGCGAGGGGCTGGAAAACGGCAGGAAGGAGCTGGTCGAGCTCTTAAATAACAAGGCGGGCATTCAGTCCAGACAGCAGCACTGTGACACCATGCTCGAGCAGATCAACATCCGCAAGGCAGAGCTGATGAAACGCCTGCTGGATCGGAAGACGCAGGAGACGGAGCTCACCTCTGTGCAGGAGGAATGCCAGAGACGGCTGGACTCCGTCAACGAGGGCATTGCAGGCCTCGTGGAGCGCGTGCGCGAGCTGGAGACGAAGGAGCGGGAGTGGCGTGTCAAAAACGCCGAGAACAACCGGCTTTTGGAGGAGGCGCAGGCGGACTGCCTAAAGCAGCAGACCCGGCTGGAATCTTTAAAAAATATTGCGGAGCGCTATGACGGGTATGGCAACAGCATCAAAAAGATAATGGAGCAGAAGGTCAAATACCCGGGAATCCTTGGCGTGGTGTCCGATCTGATCCAGGTGGAGAAAAAGTACGAGACGGCGATCGAAACTGCGCTGGGGGGCAATATTCAAAATATTATCACAGAGGATGAGAGCACAGCCAAGCAGATGATCGCCTTTTTGAAGGAGAATCGTCTGGGGAGGGCAACCTTTCTGCCGCTCACCAGCGTCACCGCAAAGGGGAATCCGAAGAATGAGGCGGCGCTTGCGGAGAACGGCGTGATCGGTGTGGCAAACACGCTGGTGAAGTGCGACCGCCGCTATGAGGAGGTCGCCGCGTATCTTCTGGGCCGCGTTCTGGTCGTGGACACGATCGACCACGCGATCGCCCTGGCGAAAAAAAATCATTACAGCTTACATATTGTGACGCTCGAGGGAGAATATTTAAGTCCCGGAGGCTCCATGACCGGAGGCGCATTCAAAAACTCCGCGAATCTTCTGGCGAGAAACCGCCAGATCGAGGAATTTGAGAAAAAGATTGCGGAGTTAAAAACGAGCATTGAGGAGCGCAGGGAGCGCAGGGAGGACATCGCGACAGCGATCGAGCTGACGGCGGACGAGCTGGAGGGCGTAAAGGAGGAGCTGCAGCAGCAGTACATCTTACAGAACACTGCGCAGATGAATGTGGACCGCGCGAAACAGCAGCGCGACGAGAGCGACGAGGTTTACTCCGGCCTGATGGAGGAGAGCGCCCGGATGGAAGAGCAGATCGAGGAGATCCGCTGGAACAAGAAAAAGATTCTTGACGAGGTTGAGTACGCGAAGGAACGCGAAGCGGCCATCGGCGTTGAGGCGAAGCAGTTCGAGGCGGAAATCGCCAGACAGTCGGAGATTGAGAGCCGGGTGCAGGACGAGGTTTCCCGCATAATCATTGAGCTGGCGAACCTGCGCCAGAGCGCCGAGTTCACACAGGAGAACATTGACCGTATCAACGGAGAGATTGCGAAATTTGATGCGGAGTGCATCGAGGTACAGGAGAACGCCAAAAATTCTAAAGAGGACATCGCCAAAAAACAGGCGGATATCGAGGAGATCAAAAAAACAATCCTCGCCTCCGCGGACTCCCATACGCATCTGGAGCAGGAGCTGCAGGCGAGCCTTGAGAAAAAGGAGCAGATGTCCACGGAGCACAGGGGCTTTTTCCAGCGTCAGGAGGAGACAGCAAAAAGGCAGGGAGAGCTGGATCGGGAGATCTTCCGCTTAAACAGTCAGAGAGAGAAGTTAAAGGACGCCTTGGAGTACCAGACCTCCTATCTATGGGAGGAGTACGAGCTGACGCCCCACGCGGCGCATGAGCTCAGAAACGATGCCTATACGGATCTTGCGGCGCTCAAGAAAATGATCTCCGAGATCAAGGACGAGATCCGCAGGCTCGGCGACGTCAACGTCAACGCGATTGAGGATTACAGGGAGGTCTCGGAGCGTTACAACTCTATGAAGACCCAGCATGACGACCTTGTGGAGGCCGAGCAGACCCTGTTAGATCTGATCGCGGAGCTGGATGAGGGTATGCGGAAGCAGTTTGCAGAGAAGTTTGCGGATATTCAGAGAGAGTTCGATGCGTCCTTTAAGCAGCTATTCGGCGGGGGGCACGGGACGCTGGAGCTGGTCGAGGATGAGGACATCTTAGAGTCCGGAATCCGAATCATCGCCCAGCCGCCCGGAAAGAAGCTGCAGAATATGATGCAGCTCTCCGGCGGTGAGAAGGCGCTGACGGCCATTGCGCTGTTGTTTGCGATTCAGGCGTTAAAGCCGTCGCCGTTCTGTCTTCTGGACGAGATCGAGGCGGCGCTGGACGACTCGAACGTAACGCGTTTTGCGAACTATCTGAACAAGCTGACGAAATACACGCAGTTCATTGTCATCACGCACCGGCGGGGGACGATGGCGGCGGCGGACCGCCTGTACGGAATCACGATGCAGGAGAAGGGCGTATCGACACTTGTGTCGGTGAACCTGATCGAGGACGATCTGGACGAGTGATTCTGGCACGGCAGACGTTATGTGCGTGTGCGAATATTTAAAGAAAGGAATACGGCATGGAAGAAGAGAAGAAAGAAAAAATGGGTTTCTTTAAAAGGCTCGCCGCAGGGCTTGCGAAGACGAGGGACAATATCGTGCAGGGAATCGACGCCGTCTTTTCCGGCTTCTCCAAGATTGATGATGAATTTTACGAGGAGCTGGAGGAAATCCTCATTATGGGGGATCTGGGTGTGCGCGCCACGGAAAAGATTCTGGACGATCTGCGCGAGAAGGTGAAAGAGCAGCACATCAAAGAGCCCGCGGACTGCAGACAGATTTTGATTGAGAGCATAAAAGAGCAGATGAGGGTCGAAGAGACGGCTTACCGCTTTGAGGAGGAAACATCGGTCGTCCTCGTCGTCGGCGTGAACGGTGTGGGTAAGACCACAACCGTCGGAAAACTTGCCGGAAAGCTGAAAAACCAAGGCAAAAAGGTGGTCATAGCGGGAGCGGACACGTTCCGCGCCGCGGCGGGGGATCAGCTGAGAGAGTGGGCGGCGCGCTCCGGCGTGGACATGATCGGAGGGACGGAGGGAGCCGACCCCGGATCAGTCGTGTACGACGCCACGGCGGCGGCGAAGGCGAGAAATGCCGATGTGCTCCTTGTGGACACCGCAGGACGGCTCCACAATAAAAAGAACCTGATGAACGAGCTGGGCAAGATCAACCGGATTTTGGAGAAGGAGTATCCGCAGGCTTATCGCGAGACGCTGGTAGTCCTGGATGCGACGACGGGGCAGAATGCGCTCGTGCAGGCGAAGGAGTTTGCCGAGGTGGCCCAAATTACCGGTATTGTTTTAACGAAGATGGACGGAACGGCGAAGGGCGGCATTGCGGTCGCCATCCAGTCGGAGCTCGGAGTGCCGGTGAAATACATCGGCGTGGGTGAGTCGATCGACGATCTGCAGAAGTTTTACGCGGATGATTTTGTGAACGCACTGTTTCAAAGAGAACAGGAGTAACTAACTATGAAGGCACTGAATAGTTACGAACAGGGATAGTATAGAGGAAAGAAGGTTGTGATATGTTGACGCTGGACAGATTTGAAGAAGCAAGTGAGAAGGTGAAGGAGGTCACGCTGGAGACCAAGCTGGTGTACAGTGATTTTCTGAGCGCCCAGACAGGAAACAAGGTGTACCTGAAGCCGGAGAATATGCAGTTTACCGGGGCGTACAAGGTGAGGGGCGCCTACTACAAGATCAGTACCCTGACGGAGGAGGAGCGCTCGAGAGGGTTAATTACCGCATCGGCGGGCAACCACGCGCAGGGGGTCGCCTATGCGGCGAAATGCTATGGCTGCAAGGCGGTGATCGTGATGCCGACCACGACGCCGCTCATCAAGGTAAACCGCACCAAGAGCTACGGGGCCGAGGTGGTACTGTACGGGGACGTGTACGACGAGGCGTGCGCCAAGGCTCTGGAGCTGGTGGAGAAGGAGGGCTACACGTTCATCCATCCCTTTGACGATCCCGCCGTCGCGACCGGGCAGGGAACCATCGCGATGGAGATTTTCAAGGAGCTGCCTCTCGTAGAATATATCTTAGTCCCGATCGGCGGCGGCGGCCTTGCGACCGGAGTGTCGGTTCTGGCAAAGCTCTTAAATCCGAAGATTAAGGTGATCGGCGTGGAGCCGGCCGGGGCAAACTGCATGCAGGCATCCTTTGCTGCGGGGAAGGTGACGACGCTGCCGGGTGTGAACACGATCGCGGACGGCACGGCAGTCAAGACGCCGGGAAGTAATATTTTCCCGTATATTCAGAAGAATCTGGATGATATTATCACAGTCTCTGACGACGAACTGATCGTGAGCTTTTTGGATATGGTGGAAAACCACAAGATGATCGTCGAGAATTCCGGACTGCTCACGGTGGCGGCATTAAAGCATCTGGACGTGACAGACAAACGCGTGGTAGCGATCTTAAGCGGCGGCAATATGGACGTGATCACAATGTCCTCTGTAGTGCAGCAGGGGCTGATCTTCCGCGACCGCATTTTCACCGTGTCCGTCCTGCTTCCCGACAAGCCGGGTGAGCTGGCAAAGGTGGCGGAAACACTCGCTGCGGAGCAGGGCAATGTCATCAAGCTGGAGCACAACCAGTTTGTGTCCACGAACCGCAATGCGGCTGTGGAGCTGAGAATCACACTGGAGTGCTTTGGAACTGACCACAAAAAACAGATCATTAAGGCGCTGGAGCGGGAGAACTACAAGCCGAAGACTGTGCGCACGATGATCTGATATGGGGGATCATATGGACTACAACATCAATTTTCCGCATCTTCATCTTTTTTTTGATCATGTGGGCAAAAATATTATGGTCGGAAATTTCTCCATCGCGTACTACGGGATCATCATCACGCTCGGAATGTTTGCGGGGATTTCCATCGCCGCATGGATGGCCAGGCGCACGGGGCAGAATGAAGACACGTATTACGACATGGCATTTGTTGCGATTATCTGCTCCGTGATCGGCGCGCGCATCTACTATGTAATCTTCCGGTGGGATCAATACAAAGATGACCTCTTAAGCATCCTCAACATCCGCCAGGGTGGGCTCGCAATCTACGGGGCGGTGTTTGCCGCGATCCTTACGGTATTTATCTACACCAGGATAAAAAAGCTGTCATTCGGGCTGATCTCTGACACGGCGGTGATCGGACTGGTCTTAGGTCAGGCGATCGGGCGCTGGGGAAATTTCTTCAACCGGGAGGTATTCGGCGGCTACACCGACAATTTTCTTGCCATGCAGCTGCCGGTCTCGGCGGTGCGTGAATCGGATCTGACGGAGGAGCTCCTCGAAAATGAGATATTTGCGAACGGCGTGCGCTACATACAGGTGCATCCGACCTTTCTGTACGAATCGCTCTGGAACCTTGCACTCCTGTTCCTTTTGATCCGCTATACAAATCACAAAAAGTTTGACGGCGAAGTGCTGCTGATGTACCTGATCGGTTACGGCGTCGGGCGTTTCTGGATCGAAGCGATCCGCACGGACCAGCTCTACATTCCCGGAACTGCATGCCCGGTGTCCATGGTGCTGGCCGCGTTTCTTGTGGTTCTTGCCACCGGGTGGATCGTGCTTTGGCATGTGAAGAACCGCCGGACGGGAGGATCGTCGCAGGCGGAGTGAAGACGGAATATTTAATCAGGCAGATATTCGGCTATTGTATATTTGAAAGGCGGTAAATATGGTAGAAATGAGAGAAAACGGGCAGGCTTATCTGCTTGCCTATACAAGGGCAACCGACCCGGCGGCATACCCGCAGGGGCTGGCGGGGAGCCTCCATCTGGCGTACAGTCGGGACGGAGAATACTTTTCTCCCCTGCATGAGAATTATGGGATTCTTTTTGTATCCGGGGAAATCAGCATAAAAGATACCATTGTGCCAAAGGGGATGAAAAATCCGTGGATTTTTCAGCTGGCAGAAGAGGGATACGGGGTATTGGCAGTGCGGCTCGAGGGGAATGGTGATCGGGACGCTGAGATGCGCGGAAAAGTGCTGTTCTGGACTACGGCGGACTTTGTGGAATTTGAAGAAAAGAAACCGCTTTGTCTGTCCGGGGATTCCTTCGTGGAGGCAGTGCAGTGCAGGTTTAGTAAGGAGGATGGCAGATATCATATCCTCTGGAAAGACGAGCAGGGCGCTATAGCGGAAGCGGTACTGGACGATCTGTGCGGGACAGGGGATGCACAGGTGAATTCCGTGAGGCTGAGCGGTGATCCGGCGGAATGCGGATGGATGGCGGCAAAAGAGCCGAAGGGGATTTCCGGTGCGGAGGCAGGCTGCTGTATCGCGGTAGACAGCCGGTTTGCCGACCAGGTCCGGAGCAGGTGGAGCAGAATCTTCAACACAGAGGTTCTGGTTCCGGAGTCCGTGTGTGTGTCTGACCTGGAAGAGCTTAAACAGCTGGGCGCGGTGGCGGTCTATTCGGACGGTTCGGCCGTCAGGAAAAAGGTGGACTGGGATGCGGCAGGGATTGACTTTGCAAAGCCGGGATGCTACCCGATTTCAGGAAAGGTAAGGAATCCGCGCTATCCCTTCCCGCTGGCCAGCGGCTACGGAGATCCGGTGCTTCTCATGTGGGAGGGGAGCTGGTACTTTATCGCGACGAATGACAATAAGGGCGATATCGGCTTATATATGAGAAAAGCTTCCGATATTTCCGGGCTTTTTGCGGATGGAGTGACGGAGCATATCGTACTGGACACCGATGAGGAAAAAGGCTTTATCCAGACCTTCTGGGCTCCGGAATTTCATTTCATCGGGGGCAGGCTCTATATTTTGTTTGCAGTCGGCGGGAAACAGTGGGGACCGCAGTGCTGGCTGATGCGGCATAAGGACGGATACGATCTGATTGACCCGGAGGGCTGGGAGAGTCCGGTCAAGGTGTGCAGGAAGGACGGGAGCGCGCTTGGCGCGGATGGCATTACGCTGGATATGACCTACATAAAAACCGAGCGGGCGTCCTATATGGTCTGGTCTTATCGGAGACACATCGGATCGGACAAAGATACGGGGTCCATGCTCTATATTGCAGGGGTGGATGAAGCCGAGCCGTGGAAGCTTACCACGGATCCGGTGCTGCTGTCCCGACCGCTGTATGGCTGGGAGAATGTGAACGGGACCATCAACAATGAAGGACCTCATGCCTTTACAGCCGGAAACACCGTATATCTGGCTTATTCCGGCGGGGATGCATGCGGGTATACCTATGCGGTGGGACTGCTCACGGCGAATGCGGGAGAGGATCTTTTGGAGATATCGAACTGGAAAAAGAGAAGCACGCCGGTTCTCTCTTTCTATTCCGTAGAGGGAGAATATGGTCCGGGGCACAATTCCTTCTTCCGGGATGAGGAGGGCATGCTCTGGATTGCCTATCACGGGGAGACGGCGCTGGAGAGCCGGCTTCGGTGCGACGGCATGCATCGCGTGCACTTTGATGCTTGTGGAGAGCCGGTGTTTGATATGTCTGCGGAGCGGGATTTGAATCCTACGTTTTCCGAGGTGAAACTAAACGTCATTGTCAAATAGCTCCGTCAGGGAGCTGAATCAATCGGAGAGAGCCGGGGGCTCTCTCCGAAATTAGTTACGGGAGAATAGATTATGGGAGAATATCCACTTCTTCCCCGCAAATGATCGATGCCGTTACTTTAACGAGTTCTTCGAGCGGAAGCTGCTCGGAGATAATCTCGTACTTAATCCCGTCGCACTCAAACTGTGCGACATACAGGTCATAGTAGCCGGACGGTTCATGGGTTTCGGGATCGTAGGGACCGTACGACATGGAACGGTAACTGAAGGTGACGGAGACATCTCCGATGTCCGATGTCTGGATTTCATCTTTTCGTAACACGTAGCAGCAGTCCCCCAGCAGACCGATTTTGGATGCTGAGATGACAATTCCTTTGGTGGCAAACACGCCTTCGGTCAGCTTGGGGTATCCGTCCTCATTGTAGTCATGGTAGTAGCTCAGACAAGCGGTGTCCAGCTTTGTGTTGCCGTCCTTGTCGGTGATCCATTGACCTCCGAGGGAGCCTCCGAGGGGAGAGGGGGACAGGCTATCCGGAATGTACGCGGGTGTCAGGTCTTTTCCGAAATAGCGGATTGCGGATTCCTGATCCCAGACGGCAAAATTATATAGTTCGGGATCATAGTATAGGCGCGCCGTGTTTGAAATGGCGCTGATCTCATTGAGGGCGATCTGGTCCATGCGGACAGAGATTTTTGGTTCGTCCGGCGCAGTGTCCGGGACGTTGGTGGTGTCCCCATTCGGATTTTCGGTGGTGCCCCTATCCGGATTCAAGGCGGTGATCCCGTTCGGCTGATCCGGCACAGGGTTCTTCGGCTTCAGGTAATTCGGAAGAACGGAAGAGGCGGCAATGACTGCGAGGGCAAAGCAGGCTGCGCAGG
The DNA here is from genome assembly GCA_964636375.1 of uncultured Lachnobacterium sp. Lineage (GTDB taxonomy): Bacteria > Bacillota > Clostridia > Lachnospirales > Lachnospiraceae > Roseburia. The sequence continues at coordinate 13,005 of CAZWRT010000066.1, forward strand.
CAGCCCACCGAACCCAGTGATGCGGGGTGTTCTGTTTGCCGGTATAGCTTAAGGCTTCCTCATAGTATTTATCGCGGATATCATTCATTGCCTCGGAAAATAAATCTGTTTTCATGCAAATACCTCCTGTTCGATTAAAAATTTTCTTAGTTGACTGCGGATGCGGGTCAGCCGGACGGATACGTTTTTCTCAGACAGTCCCGTCTTCCCGGCAATATCGGCGTAGTTGTCTGTGCAGCCGTACCGCAGCATGAAAATGACGCGGTTTTCTTCGGTCAGGCCGTCCAAAAACTTCTCGATCAACCGGGCCAGTTCCTTTGCCTCCATTTCGGCTTCAACGGTGTTCGGCGCAGAGAGACATTCTTCTAGCTCCTCCATGGCGACCTCGTGGGCGCTGTTCCGTTTTCCGGCTGTTTTTCGGCGGTACAGCTTCAGTGAAAGGTTCCGCACGATCTTACAGAGATAAGCCTGCAGGGAGTCCGGCCGGGCCGGTGGGATCGTGTCCCATGCACTTTGGTAGGCGCTGTTCACACATTCCTCCGCATCGAGGCGGTTGTTCAAGATGTTGTGAGAGATCCGGTGACATAACTTGCCGTATTTTATGTCCAGCTCACGGATCGCCTGCTCCGAACGCTCGAAAAACAATTCAATGATCTTCTCATCGTCAATCAATGGTCTTGCCTCCTTTCTGCTCTTACCTGTTATGTACCCTTTCGGCAGAAATAACTACATGGAACATCCAAATTGAGATAAAAAAGAATTTTTTGAAAAAGTTTATACTAGTAACAAAAAGTCGTTTGAAAAAGTTTTGCATTTTTTGAAAAGTCGATTGAAAAATAATTTTTTGTTGTATACTATATCTCAGAAACAGGCTGGGAGGTGCAAACAAAATGCTGAAAAGGAAGATGGAACAAAGTCTGATTAATTGGAAGAATACATCCGATCATAAACCTCTTATTGTCAAAGGATGCAGACAGTGTGGAAAAACATTTTCTGTCATGGATTTTGCGAAGAAACATTATAAAAATGTGGTCTATCTGAATTTTTTTGAGAATCCGGACTATGCTTCCGTATTTGCAGGTTCTTTGGAAATTGACAATATCATCATCCTGCTTTCAGCACTGATTCGGGCGACGCCGTATTTGAGGCGGGAGAAACGGTGTTGATTCTGGATGAAATTCAGAACTGCCCGGATGCCAGATGCAGTTCAGAACTTTGTAAATACCAGGCAGATGGATGAGGTGCTGCGCATTCAGCGGAATATTGTCCGTTCTTATGAGGACGATATGGTAAAATACGCGGAACGGAAAGACAAATCCCGTATCAGAGAGTGTTTTCTGTCCATTCCGAAGCAGCTTGGTAAAGAAAACAAGAAGTTTCAGTACTCCGTTGTCAAAAAAGGGTCCACCGCATCAAAATATGAGGGCAGTCTTCAATGGATTGAGGATGCCGGTATTGTTGCCCGCTGCTATAACCTTTCAATCACAGAATTACCTTTAGATGGAAATGCACAGAGGGATATCTTCAAGGTATACATGCAGGATTGTGGATTGTTTGTCAGTATGCTGGAAGACGGTACACAGTATGATATTTTGCAGGGGAATCTCTATGGATATAAGGGCGCGATTTTCGAGAATCTGATCGCGGATATTTTTTCCAAAATGGGACGGAACTTTACTATTATCACAAAGATTCCGGTCTGGAAGTGGATTTTGTGATCCGCTATAAAGGCGAGTGTATCCTCGTGGAGGTAAAGGCGGTCACAGGAAACGCCAAAAGTATAAAAACGATTCTGCATCATCCTGAAAAATATCATGTCACCAGCGCGATTAAGCTGGGCGATTATAATATCGGAAAGTCAGATCAGATTCTTACCCTTCCGCTATACATGGCGTTCCTGCTGCAGGAGGTTTAAAGGCTGTCAGGTGTCAACAGAAAATCCGCTAAATGCACGATCTTCACACCATTGATGTTGCCCGCAGCGAGCTCGTCAAGCGTTACGACATATTTGGGGTAGTGGTCTTTGATTTCGAGCAGGTTGGCGACCTCGCGGTCGGATTCCTCCGGCAGATTGCGGCACACCTGCACATAGATACGCTCGTCGCGCCG